>CAJOMS010000025.1 GCA_905235795.1 uncultured Clostridia bacterium
GAACGCATGTAACTATACCTCAAGTATATTTATACTGCAATAGGTTTTATTGTTTTTTCTATAAAAATATTGTAAAATTCTAATTTACAAAAAATAAATTTTAGTGTTAGGGCAAAATGAAAAGCAAAAAAAAGAAAGAAAGAAAATGGCATAACATAGGCGGTGACAACCCGTCAATGCCGATAAAGATATTATCTTATGCCATTGTAATGGCATCTTTTTGGTCGCTGGATTGGTGGCTCAGAGCCTCCGTTGCATCTATTGGGAGATACGACTTTTGGTCCTGGCCGCCGCATCTGTTCACGCTTCTCTACGGAACGTTGATTTCTCTTGTTGTTTTTTCAATATCTAACAGAAAGGCTAAGGATCTTACATACAGTATCATATTTTATTCGCTTGAGGCACTTGCCTTTTTCCAGTACGGAAGTCATCTCATAGTCGGAAAGTTCATGACACTCAGTGAGTTGGGAGTCGTGGGAGAGGGAACCAATTATTTCGGATTCGCCTTAAAGTCTCTCGGCGTGATGACATTTGTATGGGCGGCAATCTTTTATACGATAGGCCATCTTATCAAGAGATATTTTCTTCCCAATACGGTACCAAGACCCGGAACATGCAAAAAGGCAATAATAGTAAGATGTGCGATTGCGGCAGGGTGCATAGTGTTTATCGTATTTGTACCGAAGATGTACGATTCTTCAAAAGAAGGTACGTGGGAAGCTTTCGACAGTCCGGCATATGAATATGAGACCTTCAGTAATCCGGGATTTGATATGCAGCTGTGCGGTTTTTACGGCTATTTATCAAGAGACATTCAGACGTCTTTAGCAAACAGGTTTAAAGTTATCTCCGATGATGATTTATTTAATTGCCAACTCGTAGCTTTCATCTATTCTTTGTTTCAATTCTTTGTCGGAAACACCCCCGTCCAACACGAGAGTGTACCAACTCTTTTTATTCATGTGCCAACCGGGATAATAATTTGCCCGTGCCAAAACTGTTTCGGCGTCTTTCGGGAGCATGCGAAGATCGATTATTTCCACGACCTGTTCCGTACTCAGCCCTATTTTCTTTCCCTCTACCGTAAGGATTGCGCCGTACCATTTTTTGCTGTCCTTCCTTCGGAAAATAGCGTTATCGGGAAATTTCGGCCACAAAAATTCCGGTTCGTCGCCATACATTTCGCGTACGTACCGTATAGCAGTAAGCGCCTGTTTCGATTTGAAAATCTCAGGTTCGAAACACTTGTCGGCAATCTCAGACAAAACCGTTTCTATCTCTGTTCGGATCTCCCCGACGAACGCACCTACGGCGTTCGTCTTGTACAGCACGTAAGGCTCGCCCGTGCCGACCTCCGCAAGGTCGGTATCCACAGTGCCTGTCCGATCGAATCTTACGAACAAGATAAATTCACCGTTTCGTATTTCGGTCTTGTAACCGAAATATTCTCCTTCATCTACAAACCCGTATGAAAGCAGTGCGCTCGGCACGATTTTCTTTCTTTTAAATAATTCGTCAAACATAAATGTTGTGCAGTTCAATTAAACTGACATTATCGGAAACGAGGAAGCCGTCGACGATAAAAACCTGACAGTCGGGACCGTAAGGCACATCACAGTTGCGGCAGGTGGGAACAGGCTCCTCATCGTCATAATCTATACATTGTGAAATACCTTCCGGCAGCAAATCTACCGAGAAAGGCTGAGCCCAGCCGAATTCTCCCATTTTCGTACCGCCAAAAACAAAGGTGGAATTGCCGTGAAGTCGTGATTGAAATCGCCGCCGCAGACGCAGTAATTTCCCTTATGATATTCCTCAAGCATATCCTGCGTAAGCTGCGTTATTTGCGAAGTTCGAATCTCATCGCTTCCGCCGTATGCTGAAGTGTGTACGTTATACAAAACAAGCTCTTTCCCATCCTCTGTCGGAATACAGGAAACGCTATAGCAACGGTCAAGATCGAGAAACTTGCTGAATCCTGTTGAGATGGTCAGACTGCGCCGCAGTGCTGATGTAACATAGGTTTTGCTGAATGTCAGCAGACCGGAGTTGGATGCGCCGTGGGGCTGTGTCAGCGGATACATCAGAAATGGTGAGTGAAAGTTAACCGCAAACACCTGTTCATAGCCGAGGAAATGAGTTGACATCTGCTCCCTTTGGTCTATATGATAACTGCGTGTGGAATGCGTATCTATTTCTTGAAAAAGCACGAAGTCCGGTTCAACAGAAAGAACTTTTTTCGCCGCCATATCTATATTTGCAACAACGCTCTCTTTACTCTCCGCCCAAGACTCTTTTCCGCCGTCCATGAAAAAAGTAAAGTCTGGCGAATAAGCTCCTAAACCGCAGTTTTGTGTCACAATCGTGTATGTACGATCTAGCTCCGCACATTTGGCAGACGGTTCCCCGGCAGGCTGCAATACCTGTCCGTCGGGAATACGGTTATATGAGATAACCACATACAGCACATAGATAAGCACGATAACAAGCAGCGCTACGACAAAGGAACATATAATTTTCAGCATTCGTTTTAACGTAATATCAGCTTCTTTAAAATCTCTAAATGGTAAACGAATATATTAGTTTCTTGTCATCGACACTACCGTCTCGACGTGCCTTGGAACAATATGGTTGATAATTTGAACCCATAGTCTCGACCTTGTCTGAAAAGCTTATGCCGTCAATCGGTTAAGTTGGAGCGGCGGCGTCAATTCTATTGTCTCGGAAAATCCCGGTTTCCTTACTTTTTTTTCTTCGCAATGGGAAGCTCCTCGTACATTGCGTCCAGCAGTTCTCTCAGAAAGTCCCTATTGTCTACATCATCTACAAGCAGCATTTCCTTTGCCCCTTTATATGGCAATTCCATATCCGCACTTAGCATCATTGCCGTAGCGGACTTTGTTGGCTTTACAAGAAAGCGGTCATCGTAAATGCCGCCGACCACCTTGTCGCGATAGTAAATGATGTATTCACCCATCATCGCCCGATAGGACACGTCATTCAATCCTGACAACTGCTCCAATATGAAATCCAAGTATTCTTTGCTTGATGCCATTCCTGCCTCCTGATACCACTCCCCCAGCCGATGATGGCAGTGTGGGAGCCTTGGTCTGTCTTACTTATTCTTAATTGGATGCCTGATAACGGTTTTCAGTTTCTCCGGTGCAACCTTTCTGGCATCGCTCAGATATATTTCGTGATGGAGACTCTGTTTCATAGCATTCCTTCAAGGCAATTTGAAACTTGTTTATAAAATCCGCCTTACTTGAAGCGTAATTTGCCTCATGAATATTTGCACCTATACTTGTACCGCTGCGTAGCAGTTGATTGATAATTGCAGACGCCTTGCCCTGAATTTTCATAGTGTCGCAAAGGTTTATGATATCGACAGCAAACGTTTTTGATAATGCGACAAGCTGATTTTCTTCCATGTTTTTCTCCATATAGGATGAATTGACGCTGCGCGTCATGAATTGGCTGCGCCATGATTTGCGATTTGCGCATGATTTGAATTGCGCTATATGCAACGCGGGGCAATTCATAAACCGAAGGTTCAATTCATGCCGTAAGGCAATTCACGCGCCGCCAGGCGCAATTCATTGTCGAGACAGTCGCACGACTGTCTCGACGTGGCGGGTATTAGGGAACATGTCGTATGGTTGAACGAAATCTATGTTATATTTCGGTTTGGTTCCGGTCTTTTTTAGTTCGTTTCCGTCGTAACCAAGCGTGCCGAGCAAAAGCCCGACGTCTCTCGCCAAAGTAGATGGATTGCAAGAAACGTATATTAATTTTTTTGGATTAGCCTCGGCAACCGCCTCGACAACGGCGCGCGCGCAACCTTTGCGCGGAGGATCGAGCACGACGCATATATCCCCATCTTCCTTTTTTATAAGCTCGGGCAATACGTCCTCACAAAGCCCGCAGACGTTTGTGATTTTTCCCGAAAGCCCGTTTTCTTCGGCGAGACGATTTGCGCAATCCACCGCCTCGCGAACACACTCAATTCCATAAACGCGATCTGCGCGCCTTGCAAGCATAGCGGTAAGAAATCCCGCCCCGCTGTAAGCGTCTATCACCGTAGAATTAGCGTTTTCATTGACAGCAGCTGAGACTTTATCGTATATCAATTTTCTTACGCCGTCGTTTACCTGCATGAAAGATTCGGGCCCCATAGGTAAGATCAACCCGCCCTCTTGCGCCATAATTTTTTCTTCACCGTAAACGAGCGTAAATTTATCGCCCAAAACGACGTTGTTATTGAGTTTATTCGTATTAAAAAACAAAGAAAATTCTTTAAATTCACGCTGTAAAATTTCTTTTAAACGATTGGCGAAAAGAATTTTATCGGAAGTACAAACGATAACGACGATGAGTTTTCCTCCGACTTCCCTCGCAACAACGTGTTTCAAATATCCCTTGCCCGTAGCGTCGTTAAAGCATGAAACGCCCAAAGAAATATATTCATTAATGCAACGGATAAGTCCGCGCACCCACTCTCTTTGGATAAGGCAATCTTCAATGGGTACTATATCGTGCGAATTTTCGCGGAAAAACCCTATAACGTTTTTTCCGTTGATATTTCTTATTGGCAATTGCAGCTTGTTTCTGTACCTGTATTGCTCGCCCGCAGATACCGTCAATGGAACGTCAACGTCGATACACGCTATTTTTTTAAAGCAATCGCGCACGGTCTGAGATTTAATTTCAAGTTGCCGCTCATAATTAACGTGCTGCAAATTACAGCCCCCACATTTATAAAATACCGGACACGGCGGCTCACAGCGGAAAGGCGACGGAGATATCACCTCGATAAGTTTGCCGAACGCATAACTGTTTTTTGCGTTTACAATCTTCACTTTTACGGTTTCGCCTTCAAGCGCGTAAGGAATAAAGACCGCGCAACCTTCTATTTTCGCAACGCCTTCGCCGTTGCTGCCGGTGCCCTCTATAACGGCAACGTATTCATCATTCTTTTTTAACATTATAACTTCAACTTATTAACGATATAATTGACCGCAAGCTGCATTTTGAGCATTACGGAATCGTACAGCACGAAAAAGATCGCACCGAAAACGATAAGCGCCGGAACGATAAAGTTTCTGAAATTTTCGGGTATCATTGAAAAATCGGCAAAAAGGTCGTACCCCGAAAATATTACGAGCATTTTGTAATATAAAAACATTGCGCCGAGGAACCACACGTCTTTGATTACAAGCGCGAGGAACCTGTTTATTTTATACTTTATCTGTAAAGCGTTTGCAATGGGATAAATACCGAAAAACGCCACGTACGGAACTATTACCGTAAATCTTGCCCCTCCCAAAATAAAGCCGAGAACGGCAGACGTAAGATATGCGAGCAGGGCGCCCCAAATGCTGTCTTTCGAGAGTGGGATCATTATCGCCACGCCCGCAAACATAACGCACGCTATATCTATTATTTCTATAAAAGAACCGAGCGCAAGTAACACTACGGCAAACGCCGCCGATACCGCGCTCAATGCAATAATCTTTGAATTTTTCATATTTATCTGCAACGACAACAACAATTAAGCAACATATTGCAAGCCAAGCATTGACATAAAGAGTTCAAGCATGGATCTCCTCCCATCTGCCTGTCGTACGGGTCAAAATCTTTGCCCGCAGTTTGCGCATTTTTCCCTTCGGCAGCGTTACCTGACGTAAAATTCTTGTTTTTAAAATCAAGCTCTTTGCAAAGTTTATCGTAACTTTCCTTATATTTAGCGTTTGAAGGCTCTTTTGTCATGGCTATCTCAAGCTGTTTTTTGCACTCGTTGCCCCAATTTTTTTTGTAATATATTACAGCTTGCAAATAGTGCCATTCCGCACGGCGCTCGCTGCACTCGTCAAGCTTTTGCTGCGCTTCGTCTATTTTACCCGCCTTGATAAGTCTATCAACTTCGGCATAATCTGCATCGTCGGACTTGGTTTCCTGATTAGAAGTGTTTTTCGGCTCCTCTCTCTTAGTCTCCCTTTCGGAACTTTTATCCGTGTTTGCTATATTGCGTTCCGTCTGTATTGCGGAATATGCCTGCTCTACCGCTTCAAGCATTTCAGCCGCGTCGTTGCCCGCATCGCCGGGGAGAAACCTATCCTCAGAATACTTTGCTTTAAGCTTTTTGTAAGCTTCGGCAACCTCTTCGTCGGTAGATGCAGCGGTTACGCCGAGTATTTCGTAATTATTTTTTTTGCTAAGGTCTAAAGGCATTTTAATTCTCCTTTTCTTTCAAATACTTTTTCAGAACAGCGTCTGTCTGTTTGGGTATACCCCGTAAAAGGACGTTTTCTATCAAGTCTTTATTAAAATAAAATTTTGCATTTTCAACGCCCTCTTTCAAATGATAAAAAACGGAATTTAACGTTGAAAACACATCGTTGCCGTGTTCTTTTATCAGTTGCTCTCCGGAAACGCAATCAGGAAACGCGCACGCGAAAACGTTATACTCGTTTCTTTTTTTATCTTTATCGAAATCGTCGATGGCGTCGATTATATATATCCATTTACCTATAAAATAGAAAATTTTATAAGTATCTTCCGTGGCGCTGTCACCCAACACGAAAGAGGAAAATTCCGCTGACAACTTCGAAAACGGATCGGCGACCATATCGACGGAAGAAGTTTTCGACTTTTCGTAATTTGTCAGATCGCCGTAGCGCTTAGCCGCCATGCGCTCAATTTCGGGATATTTTTTCTTTGCACGCTTGTATCCGTTTTGGAACACTGCTGATTTTACAGATCTTTTACCCGTGTCGGTAAAATCGTCAAGCGCCTTGTAGTAGCACAAAATAACGTTAAGAGCGGCTGCTTTTTCGCTTATTTCGTCAGGGGCGGCAATTCCTCTGCGCCTTATAGGATGAGAAACGCACCTTTCCTTGTTTATCGTTATATCGCAATTTGCAAGGTTGTGCAAAAGGACGGAAAGGAACGTTACGTCGTACGTAAGCCCGAATCTTGCCATCTGCCCGCATAGTTTACCTATGGATTTACACAGACAACAATAACAGGCGTTATATAAAGTTTCGTCTTTTTTATATAAATACGGATCGTCCGTACGAATATACCCGAACACTACTTCTTCCTTTCGGGAGAATACAACCCAACTTTTCTGTAAACCTTTGAAAGCATTTTATTTGCAAGATAATTTGCTTGCTCCGCTCCGCGTATCATTACTCCGTCAAGATATGCTTTATCTGCAAGAAGTTCCTTTTGCCTTGCGCGTATGGGGCACAAAAGTTCGGCTACAGCCTCGCCGACGGCTACTTTGAACTCCCCGTAACCTACGCCGGCAAATTTCTTTTCGACCTCGCTTACCTCAAGCCCGGTAACGACAGAATATATGCTGATGAGGTTAGTTACGCCTGGTTTATCGTCGCTGCAAACGATGACGTTGTCGCTATCCGTTACGGCGCGCTTGAATTTGCGAATTATCGCGTCCTTGTCGTCTGACATAGAAATATAAGCGTTTTCGTTGTCGTCGGATTTAGACATCTTATGCAAAGGATCCTGCAAACTCATGATCCTTGCGCCGGTTTTTGGAATAATTGGCTCCGGCACGGTGAACGTTGGACTATACCTGTTATTGAACCTTATCGCCAGATCTCTCGTCAATTCAAGGTGCTGTTTTTGGTCGGCGCCTATGGGGACTACGTCCGTTCCGTAAAGCAATATATCGGAACACATAAGCACGGGGTAATCCATCAAGCCCATGTTTACGTTATCTGCGTGACTGCGAGATTTATCTTTAAATTGAGTCATTCTGCTCAATTCTCCGGGATAAGTCATCGTGTTTAATATCCAGGTAAGTTCGGCGTGCGCCGACACGTGCGACTGAACGAAAAGGCAAACCTTTTCGGGATCGATACCGCACGCTATATAAAGAGCGAGAAGCTCTACCGTCTGCGAGCGAAGCTCTTTCGGCTCCCTCTTTACCGTAAGGCTGTGCAGATCGGCTATCGAATAAATACAGTTATATTCGTCCTGCAAACTGACGAAATTTTTTATTGCACCCAAGTAATTCCCCAACGTGGGTACGCCGCTCGGCTGTACGGCGCTGTAAAGTGTTTTTTTATCAGTATCCATTTATTTTACTCCGTAAAACAAAATTATTTTATTATTTTTTCTTTCCGAAAAGTCTGTGCATGAAATACGGGGTATCGGGATCGTCGTCTCCCGCTTCGGGCAATTCGTCGTCGCCACGATCTTCCCCCTCTACTTCAACGGGTTTCGTCGGTTTTATTATCATGCCGAGCGCTTGCTTAGAATTGAACTCCGTGCGCCCGTTTCCTTCCCCGTCGCTCAAGCCCGTAGCTATAAGCGTGATATCAACTTTGCCGTCGAGCTTTGAATCTATATTTGCACCGAAAATTATATTCGCATTATCGTCAACTACTCGTTTAACGAGCTCAACGGCGTCGTCAATCTGATCCATAGTTAGATCGTTGCCGCCCGAAATATAAATTATAACGTTTTTTGCGCCTTCGATGGTGGTGTCGAGTAGCTGACCGGAAACGGCCATTCTCACCGCCTCTATCACCCTGTTTTCGCCTTCCGCCATTCCTCTGCCTATATGCGCGATTCCCTGATTTTTAACGACCGTTACGAGATCCGCAAAATCCAGATTTATGAGCGAAGGTGTGTTTATGAGATCCACTATACCGCAAATACCCTGTTTCAAGTAATCGTCGGCAAGCTTGAAGGCCTCTACGACGGGCGTTTTTTCGGGCATTGCTTGCAAAAGTTTTGCGTTGGGTATAACTATGAGCATATCGACGTTTTCCCGCAATTCGCTCAAGCCGGCCTCGCAATTTAAGCTGCGCTTTTTCCCTTCGAACGAGAAGGGTTTAGTTACTACCGCTATGGTGAGGCACCCGCACTCTCTCGCTACGCGCGCAACTACAGGAGCCGCACCCGTACCCGTACCGCCGCCCATGCCGGCGGTAATAAACAACAGGTTTACGCCTTCGCACATTTTACGTATTTCTTCTATATTTTCCTCTGCGGCTTTACGCCCGAGTTCCGGATCGGAACCGGCACCTAAACCGCGCGTAACTTCCTCGCCTATCTGTATTTTGTTTTCCGCTTTCGAATGGATAAGATCCTGCTTATCCGTATTGATAACGAAAAAGTCGGCGCCGGTCACTCCGGCATCTATTAAGCTGTTTACGGCGTTTTTACCTGCGCCTCCTATGCCAACTACGCGTATTTTTGCCAAATTCAAAGATTCGTCGAACATAATAATTCTCCGTTAAGATTTTTTTAAAGCTAAGTCTATAAGGCTTAAAGCCGATGAATTTACGGGTTTGTCCATCAAGGGCAGTTTAGGCGCAATCGTCTTAACTATAACGCCTAGTCTGTTTGAAAGATACTCTTTAGCTCCGCGTATGTACGCGATTCCGCCGCCCGTAATATAAACGTTTAACGTCCCCTTATAGCCGGACGCACCGTTTTCTATACATTTTGAAATTTCATGAGATATATCTTCGAGTTCGTCTTTTACAACCTTGTTTGCCTCTTCTACGGGTATCTCGAAATTTTCACCGTTGCTTTCAAAACCGTAACACGCTCCGTCGAACGAAACGTAGCCGATATTTATCATTCTTTTAAGCTCTTCCGCTGCCGAAAAGGTAAATTTACTGCCGAGTTTTTCTTTAAAATGTTCATGCAGAGCAAAGGTTATCGTTCCGCCGCCAAGCGTGAAGTTGTTTGAATAAATCACCCCGTCGCCGAGATAAAAAGTAAACGCCGAGGATACGTAACCTATATCGATCAATATCCCGCCTTTGTCCCTTTCGAAACTCTCGAAAAGGTATAGCGTTTCGGCAAGGTTCGTAGGAAGATATTCCAGCTCTATGCCCAATCCTTTAAGCTCCGAACCGAAAAGTTGAAGGAAACTACCGTTTGCCAGATAAAAAGTGAGCATACCGCCCAACGTTTCCGAAACCAAGCCTTTCGGAGAGGACACTTTGCGGTTACCGTCCACGGTAAAATTGACCGCAGAGCGGGCAATCAACTTATAATCGCCGTCCTTTACCTTATACGCCGCGTCGTAGAGTTTATCTATATCGTCCTCGGTTATTTTCCTTTTCTTGTTTAACGAAATTTTAAACAGTTTGCAATAAGAAGTGATAAAATCGCAAGGGACGCCCACGTAAATCTTAGTCAATTTCGAGCGAATTTCCGCCTCCGCCTTTTCTACCAGCGCATGCAGACATTTGGGAACTTCTTCGGCGTTGATAAATTCGCCGTTACCGAATCCTGAATAATTGACTCTCGACGAGCTTTTTATTATAACGGAATTATTCAATCCCCTTTCGGCAACGATAAGGCTTATTTTCGATGAGCCGACGTCAAGTACGGCCACGGTGTTCTTTTGCATTTTACCCTCTCCGTTATTTAAAAGATATTGATCGTTGCGTCACTTTGCCGCCGCGATTTTTTTGACGATATCTTTCATTTGATCCAGCTGGTTTTCCATTTCTGTCACAAGTTTAAATTGAGTCCTTGCCCTATCGAGATTATGTTCTTCCCTTGCGGTGTGGAAATATAAATCGCCGTCGAGATAATCTGCGAGAAAGCGAATTCCGCATTCGTAAGTCATTAATATCGCGCCGAAGGCAAGGTTGTCCTTTTCAATCTCGGTTATACTGTTTCCGAGTGAAGAAAGATATCCTTTCGTATATTCTTCAAAAAGTTTTATATCGAACTTGACCTTTGAAAGGTCTTTTTCATCTTCCGCGGCGGTATTGCAACCGAAGCGAATGCTGTCGCCGAAATCATAACAAATAGTGCCCGGCATGACCGTATCGAGATCGATGACGGCAACCGGCTTGTCCGTTTTTTCATCGAGCATAACGTTGTTCAACTTGGTGTCGTTATGCGTTACCTTCAAAGGCATTTCACCCGTTTTTATAAGGGACGTAAACTTATTGCAATAGCCTTCGCGGTCGAGCACGAATTTTATTTCGTCCCCAACGTTTGCGGCCCTGCCAGCCCTGTCCGCCGCGAACGACGCTTTAAAATCGCGGAATCTATTTTCCGTATTATGAAAATCTGGCAATATTTCATATAACTGCGACGCGTCGAAATCGGAAAGCATATCGGCAAATTCACCGAACGCCACCGCGCTTTGATAAAACTGCCCGGGGCGATCTTCTCTTTGATGAGCTATCGCGTCGGTGATAAATACGTACACGCGGAAATACTCGTCGTCCTTTTGAGAATAATAGTACGAATTGCCGTCCTTTGTATAAACGATGGTCAAGCTCTCCCTGTCGGGATCGCCGCCGCGGGCAATAACCTTTTGACGGCTGAACTCCGTGACGAGCTTTATATTATGCATAAGTTTTTCCACGTTTTTAAACAGATTCTTATTTATCTTTTGCAAAATATATTTTGTTTGTACCCCGGATTTTTCAACTATGGCAAGAAAGGTTACGTTTATATGCCCTTCGCCGTATCTCTCGCAATAAACCAACTTACCATCAATCTTGAATTTACTTATTATATCTTCAAAATCGTAATTCGTTTCAATCATTTTCGCTTTTATTTTCCTCTTGTAAATTTTTATTCAGTATACCAAAAAATTCGCCTTATGTCAAACAGACCTCTATTCGTATGCCACATCGTCGTTCATGGAGTAAATCACCACTGACCTCGCCACTCTGTCCTCGCCGGAAAGCGACGAATAAACGTCGTGCAGAAGTTTTATTTTTTCAGCGGGCTTGTCCGTAGCCTCGGTTACGGTAAACGACGCGCCCTCGGAAGTATAGACGTAGATCCTTTGCCACTCGTTATGAGAGGCCGCGGATTCTTCGTTGTATCTGTCAATAACTATTCCCTCTATCTCGTTGCGATGATCGGAAAACGCAGACATCATCCCCTTTGCCGTTAAAAACAGTTCTTCGGCAACGACGTCGCCGTTAAAAGAAAGCTTGCCGTTAACGACGGGCAAAACCGTATCGCCTCCTATACATACGAGCGGCAACCCGTCTGCGCGGGCGTTATTTCCTTCCTTTACCGCCAAGACGAACAAGTCGTCGGAAACGAAGTAATATTTGCCGTCGTACTCTATACAAAACGACTCCGTCCTTTCTTCCACTGTTACCGACAATTCCGAAGGGTACTTTAAATCCACCGAAACGACTTTAAGATAAGGATTTGATGAAATAGATGAATAAATCCTGTCGGTACGCACGGAAAAAATACTCTTGCCGATATAGCCGTCGAGCATTTTCTTTTGTTCCTCGGCCTCGGCAACAGTCCGCTCGGTAGAACAGGCATAATTTAATGTTACCTTTTTTACCGTGCATATCATATATACCGATGAAAACGCTATCGCTACAAACAGGCACACCGATATTATAATTGCTGTTTTTTTATGTTTCATACTTCCTCTTAAGTAGTTTTTACCCTCTTTATATCGAGGCCGGTAGCGGCAAGTTTTTGCTCGAATCCGCAATAGCCTCTGTCTATATGTTCCACGCCGTACAACACGGAATTACCCGTCGCTTTAAGGCAGGCAAGCGTAAGCCCCGCGCCGCCGCGGAGATCTTCCGCAAAAACGGTTGCGCCGTATAACTCTCGAACGCCTCGTATATATGCAGTTCTCCCGCAAACAGAAATATCCGCACCGAGCTTTTTCAACTCTTTTACGTAGCCGAAACGATCCGGAAACACCGTTTCCGTAAGTTCGCCGCACCCTTCAGCCACGCTCATACAGACCGCCGTTTGAACTTGAAGGTCCGTCGGGAATTCCGGAAACGGGCCTGTTTTTATCTTTGGCGCGGTTTTGGGAAAACCTTTCGCCTTTATATATATTTTATCACTAAAACTATATATTTTGCAAGCGGAATGTCCGATTTTGTTAATTACGGCTAAAATATTTTGCAATTCCGCTCCTTCAACTTCGACTTCTCCGCCCAAAATCATAGCGGCAATAACAAACGTGCCCGCCTCTATCCTGTCCCGAATTGGCAAATACTCCGTTCCGTGCAATTTTTTAACGCCCTCTACGCATATTACGCTACTTCCCGCGCCGCGTATTTTCGCCCCGCAGGATATAAGGAAATTTGCAAGATCGACTATTTCCGGCTCTTTCGCCGCGCCGTATATCGTAGTAGTTCCGCTCGCAAGCGAAGCGGTAATCATGGCGTTTTCCGTTGCGCCCACGCTCGGATAAGGCATGCGGATATTTCCGCCTTTAAGTTTTTTGCAACGACAAAACAGCCTTTCTCCTTCCGTCTTTACTTCAACACCCAACGATCTGAGGACGTGAATATGTATATCTATCGGCCTATCGCCTAT
>CAJOMS010000026.1 GCA_905235795.1 uncultured Clostridia bacterium
TCCCAACCGCATGCGTTTCGGCTCCAAGGAATTCTATTTAAAGAGCGGCGACGAGATGGCGGAACTTTTCAAGGGCTATCCGGATTCCGTGGCAAATACCCTCGAAATCGCGCAAAAATGCGCGGAAGAACCGTGTTTCGACCTCACGCCGAAGGGCGATCCCGTAAGGGACAAGACCTTGATACCGGGCTACACCCCGCCCAACGGCATGACGCCTTACGAATATCTGCGCACCCTTGCCGAAGAAGGGCTTAAAAAGCGTTACCCAGTTATTACCGACGAGATACGGCAACGTTTCGAGTACGAGCTTAACATTATTTCCTCGATGGGTTTCGTGGAATATTACCTAATAGTGTGGGACTTTATCAACTACGCGCGCGAGCACGACATACCCGTCGGCGCAGGCAGGGGGAGCGGCGTAAGCAGTATAATAGCTTATTCCGTGGGTATTACGGACGTGGAACCGCTTAAATATTCGCTGGTTTTCGAAAGATTTTTGAACCCCGAACGCGTCAGTATGCCCGATTTCGATATAGACTTCTGCAACGAGCGCCGCCAAGAGGTCATAGAATACGTCCGCGCAAAATACGGCGAGGATAAAGTTTCGCAGATAGTAACTTTCGGTACGCTCGCTTCAAAAGCGGCAATAAAGGACGTTGCCCGCGTTTATAACGTGCCCTTTGCCGACGTAAACCGCATAACCAAACTTATGGACGGCAAGTCCACCATAGCCGAATCCCTCGGCATAAAAAAGAACAAGGACGGCGTGGACGTCAGCGTCAGGGAATTGAAAGAACTTTATCAGGACGACCCCAACCTTCACAAAGTAATAGATATGGCCATGAAGCTCGAGGGTATGCCCAAAAACACTTCTCAGCACGCGGCGGGCGTAATTATTTGCGCAAAGCCGCTTGCGGATAACATTCCGCTTTCCTTGAACGGCGGCGACGTGGTAACTCAGTTCGATATGAAGGAGGACGAGGCGCTCGGACTTTTAAAGATGGACTTCCTCGCCCTGCGCACCCTTACCGATATAAAAAAGACGCTCAATTACATTAAGGAAGATTACGGCATAGATATAGACTTCCACGAGATCGGCTACGAAAACGAGGAGGCGTACAACCTTATAGGCGAGGGCGATACGGACGCCGTGTTCCAACTTGAAAGCGGCGGCATGAAGAAGTTTATGCGCGACCTCCGCCCTAACAACTTAGAGGACATAATAGCGGGCATTTCTCTTTACCGGCCGGGGCCGATGGACTCTATCCCCAACTACATAAGGTACAAGCAAAACCCCGAAACCATAGTGTACAAGCACCCCATGTTAGAGCCTATTTTAAAGGTAACCTACGGCACCCTCATCTATCAGGAACAGGTTATGGAAATAGTGCAGAAACTCGCGGGGTTCAGTTTAGGGCAGTCTGATATAATCCGCCGCGCCATGGGCAAAAAGAACGTTGAAGAAATGGCTCGCCAGCGCAACTTTTTCGTTTTCGGCAAACCTGCGGAGGGCGATAAACCCGCCATCGACGGCGCGGTGAAGCGCGGCGTCCCGCAGGAAATTGCAGAATCCATCTTCGACGAAATGGCGGGCTTTGCAAAATACGCCTTCAACAAATCTCACGCGGCGGCGTACGCCGTGCTCGCATACCAAACGGCGTATTTAAAAAAGTTTTACCCGCACGAATTTTTGGCGGCGGTACTCAACAACAGAATAGACAAGATAGAAGAAACCACCAAGTACATACAGTACCTTAAAGATAAAAACATCCCCGTTCTCCCGCCGGACGTAAACAAGAGCAAGCCGTATTTTTCGGTAGAAAACAAGTGCGTGCGCGTGGGGCTTGTAGCCATTAAAAACGTGGGGCTTAACGCTATTGAAGAAATGGTGAAAGAGCGCGAGAGCGGCGGGGAATTCACTTCCTTTGAAAACTTCGTTTCGCGCTGTACGGGCAAGATTCTCAACAAGCGCATGCTCGAAAACCTGATCCTTGCCGGCGCGTGCGATTGCTTCGGCGTGGCAAGGGCTAAACTTATCGCCGTGTACGAGGACCTTATGGACAGAATGGCGGGCATTGCAAAACAGCGCGAAAGCAATCAGATCTCGCTTTTCGACGGGCTCATCGAGAAAGATACAACCTTTACCGTAACGTATCCCGACGACGTGGACGAGTACGATAAAAAGACCAAACTCATAAAGGAAAAGAGCGTTTTGGGCGTCTACGTAAGCGGTCACCCGCTCGAAGGGTACGAGGAGAAGTTCAAGGACTTGTTCAGCACTAAGTTTCTGCAAGATTTCGACGTCGACGACGAGGGCAACAAGCAGTACGAAGGCGTTATAGACGGTCAGCACGTTACCATGGGCGGTATTATTCAGTCCTGGACGAGAAAAACCACAAAGGGCGGCGACTATATGGCTTACGTTATGCTCGAAGATATGTACGGGCAAATAGAGTGCATCTTCTTCCCGCGGATGTACGAAAAGTATAAAAACGTGATCAGGGAGGACGAAATTTTCAAAATAAGCGGAACGCTTAAATGCGAGCAGGGCAGCGATCCGAGGGTGATAGCCGATTCTATTGAAGAATTTGCGGACGCTCAGCCCGAAAAACAGTTAAAAATGGAAATTCCCAAAGAGAGGGATTGGTTGTTGATAAAGATCCCCGCAGGCAAAGAGGGCGAGCTGGATAACGTTACCGAGGCGCTATCATTCTACGAGGGCGACGTTACCGTCGTAATCGAAAAGGGCGGCAAAAAGTTTAAACTTTCCAAGGGCGTGCGCAAGTGCAACGCGCTCGAAAGCGAATTGCAAGCCTATCTCGATCCCGAAGATTATTCGTTTTTCAGAATGTAAAACGCCGTTACGATATTAATATTTGAACGCTGTATAGTGAGGAATAATTCAACAATACGCACTAAATAGCCTCGGTTTGGTTTAGGGGTGCTTTATGAAAATAAAATTTTTTTTCGGCAATGACGTAGAGCAATTTGAATCTTTTGCCCAAGGATATCGTTATCCACGGACGTTTATAACGTGAAGCAAGAAGGATATAACAGAGGCCTCTTATGAGCTAAACTTTCAATATAAAGTGGGTAATTTATGAACGAACTAATTGATAATAGAATGATTGACCAAATCAAATCCTTGTTGGAAAACGCAAGGCAAAAGGTGGCGACGGAAGTCAATTCGACGTTACTTATGACTTATTGGCAAATCGGTAAGATTATAGTAGAAGACGAGCAAAAA
This sequence comes from uncultured Clostridia bacterium, assembly GCA_905235795.1. Taxonomy (GTDB): domain Bacteria; phylum Bacillota; class Clostridia; order Christensenellales; family Borkfalkiaceae; genus RGIG3732. The sequence goes on from CAJOMS010000026.1 coordinate 3,248, forward strand.
CACGAGAGCCGCGCAGAGTACGGCAAGCAAACATTGAAAACGCTGTCGAAGGTCTTGACCGAGGAATACGGCAAAGGTTTTTCCCGTTCCAATTTACAGAATATGCGGCAGTTTTATCTCGCCTATCCAAAATGCCAGTCAGTGACTGGCAAATTGACTTGGACGCATTATTGTGAACTTTTGCTCATTTCGGACGAGCAAAAACGCAGCTTTTACGAGAAAGAATGTTTGAACGCGCGGTGGTCTGTCCGCGAACTGAAACGGCAGATTGACAGCTCGTTATTTGAAAGACTTCTCCTGTCAAACGGCGAGGCGAACAAAGAAAAAGTCCTTTCTCTTGCAATGAACGGCAACGAAATCGCAAAACCGGAAGATATTATCCGCGATCCGTATGTATTTGAATTTTTAGGACTACCTGAGGACAAGCCCTTCTTTGAAAGCGATCTGGAAGCGGCGCTCGTCGCGCAAATAGAGAAATTCTTGCTCGAACTCGGGCGTGGGTTTATGTTTGTCGGCACGCAACAGAGAGTGACTTTCAACAATCACCATTATTACGTGGATATGGTGTTTTACAACAAAATACTGAAATCTTACGTACTGATTGAACTGAAAAATTCAAAGCTGATGCCTGAGGCCGTCGGGCAAATCAATATGTATCTCAACTACTACGCAAACGAGGTCAACGACGAGGGAGACAATCCGCCGATCGGAATTATTCTTTGTACGGATAAAGGTAACTTTGACGTTCAATATGCGCTCGGCGGACTATCCAACAATATCTTTGCATCGAAATACGTTCTGTATATGCCGAACAAAGAACAACTGATTGCCGAGGTCGAACGCGTCATCAACAACTGGGATAACAAAGGAAACTAAAATCGTATTTCCCGATTGTCCGGCGTGGCGGACGGCGCGTCTACGACGTAGCAATTATTTTTGCTATCTGCAAACAAAAAGAAAAAAATAAATTGCCAAATAGCCGCTTTTCAGTGCGGCGTACGTATATATTTAATTATGCAAAAGAAAAGACCGATGGAATTCCATCGGCCTTTGCCTTATCGTCAGGAGATGATTCCGTCAGACATTCTCGCGTGCGAAACGCACAGCCATACCAACATATAAATGCCGCTTATGCCAACGAGTACGTAAATAAGAGTTTCTATCCACGCCATACCGAAAGATATCCAAGTAACGGCGTTAAACCCGAATACGCCCACAATCAGCCAGTTAAGCGAACCTATTATAGTAAGGATCAACGCTATTATACTGAACGTATTAAAAGTCTTCATACCATACCTCCCGTAATTATTTTGAGGAGAAATTTTTTTATTATACGGGCTTTAACGGTATTTTAAGACTCAATATAAACCGTGCGGCTTGCCTATGAGCGAGGCGCATATATCCAGCGCGCCCTCCGCAAACACCTTGCGCGAAAATACCGTGTGTGTGATGGTGACAGACTCCTCCCCGCCCAAAAACGTTACCGTGTGCACGCCGGGCAGATCTCCGCCCCGCACGGAATTTATTTCCGCGCAGTTTCCCAGCGTGCGGGCAAGGTCAAGCGCGGTGCCGCTCGGGCGATCCTTTTTGTTTTTGCCGTGCGCCTCCGCAATGGAAACGTCGTACCCGTCGAGCGTCTGTTTCAAAACGGGCAGGATTTTCTTTAAAGCGTAAATGCCCAAAGACGTGTTTGCCGTGAGTTTTACGGGTATTACCTGCGCGGCTTTTTCTATCTGCGCGAGCTGCGCGGCGGAATATCCCGTGGTGGCAAGCACGAGCGCGCAAGCGTTTTCCGTGGCGAAATCGAGCACCGAATTGAGCGCCGACGGCGAGGAAAAGTCTATCAGCGCGTCGGTGTGTTCGCACACCTGAGCAAGCGTGGGGTAAACGGGACAATCGAAATTGCCTATGGCTCGCTTGTCCACACCGCACACCACGTTAAAGTCCTTTCTCTCCGCCGCCGCGGCGTAAACCGCTTTTCCCATTTTTCCGTTAATGCCGTTAATTACAATGTTTTTCATAATATCTCCTTTAAGCAGTCACTGTAAATTATATCCAATAATATGCCGTTTTTGCGCGAAATAGGGCACATTGGCAGTCTCAACTCGTTTTCGCACAGCCCCGCTTTGCTCATCGCGTACTTTATGACTACGGGGTTCGTTTCGAGGTACAGCGCCTCCACGAGAGCCTTTCCCCGCGCGTAAAGCGCAGCGCGGTCTGAGGGCGGAGCCTTTAATATTCCCGAGAAAAACTCGGGTATTACGTTCGCCGCCGCGCTTATCAGCCCCACGCCGCCGAATTCGAGCGTCTGTACGGTCAAAAGATCGTTTCCGCCGAAAATATCGAAGATTCCGTCGATTTTCAGCTCGGCGGTTTCGGCAAGCGCCCCCTGCGTGGCGTACGCGGCTTTTATTCCTATAATATTATGCACGAATCGCAGCTTGATTATTGCGTCTTTACCTATTTCGGTGCCCGTGCGAGAGGGTACGTCGTACAGAATAACAGGCAGACGTGTGCTTTCCGCAACTATGCAAAAATGCGCGATAATGCCTGTTTTAGGGGGTTTATTGTAAAACGGACACACCGCGAGTATGCCGTCGGCGCCGAGGTCCTCAAAAATTTTTACTTGCCCCACGGCGCTTGCCGTGCAGTTTGTGCCCACGCCGGCAATCACCTTTTTGCCGCAGGAGTTGGCTCGCACGAATTTGAAGATTCCCACCTTTTCCTCGTCGGTCAGGGTGGGCGTTTCGGCGGTGGTGCCGAGGGCGACGAACGCGTCCGCCCCGCCGCGCAAACAGCGTTCCATTATTTTACCCAAGGCGTCAAAGTCCACCTTTCCGCCGTTAAAGGGCGTTATAAGCGGCACTATCAGCCCGTGAAAGTCGTTTTTCAACTTTTTACCTCTTATGAAAATTCAGTACGTTATATTTTATGTTGCGGCGGTGCAAAGATTAACACAAAATTTATAAATTAGCTATTATTTTATTTGTGAAATTTTTCAATTTATAGTATTATATTATTAATATCTATATTTATGCGCGGCGTCGCTTTTGGTGCCGCACTGTTTCAATGCCGCGATAACGTTGCGGCGAAGGAGAAAAATGGCAAAGAAAAAAGGTATTTTTGCGAGATTTATAGAGGGTCCGGAAAGGTCTGAAAATTACGCGCGTTCCACCTTGCCTTCCAACAGGTGGCAACTCGGTTGGGATATTTTTAAAACCAACTTTACCAAGCTGGTGTTGCTCAACCTGTTGCTCGTGCTGTTCTCTGTGCCGCTTATCGTAGTGTTTGTTTTGCGGTCGGGCAGCGTAAATTTGGAGGCGTCGCGCGTGCCGTTTTCGGGTTTTATTAGCTACCCGTTCGTGCCGTCGCTCAACGGCGCGGCTGAATTCGTGCAGATACGCGCAAACTTGTACTCACTCATATTTTTGCCCGTTGCGGCGCTGTTTTTGGCTTTCGGGCTTTCGGGCGTTATGTACATTTTGAGGAACATGGTCTGGACGGAGGGCGTATTCGTAGGCAGCGACTTTTGGCGAGGCGTAAAGAGCAACTTTTGGATGATGGCGCTCACGCTGGTTTTATATTCGGTGCTGATATTCTGCTCGGTCATGTCCATTTGCTTTGCAAGGTATCTCGCTGCCGTGGGCGAAGGTAACGCCGTGCTTATGGTCATAGCCGAGGCGGTAACTTACGTTGTAATTGCGCTTTTGACTATGATGGTTATGCACATGCTTACCATGACGGTAACGTACAAACTCAAATTCTTCCAACTCGTGAGAAATGCGTTTATCCTCACCATTTCGCTTATACCCACCAATATATTTTTCATAGCGTTTGCGGGTGTGGGCGTGTTGCTGTATATGCTTTCGCCTATGCTCGGCGGCATGCTGCTTCTTATTATAGGCATAACCGGCGGTCTGCTCGTGTGGACGGATTACAGCCATTGGATCTACGACAGATTTATTAACGAAAAAGTCCCCGGAGCAAAGCGCAACAGGGGCATTTACGAAAAGCCCGGCAAGGACGCGCTCGGCGAGGAGCTTGCCGCTATAGGGGAGCAAAACTTCGATACCGTCTATCTCAACAAGCGCCCCGTTAAGCCAATAACCGACTACGACGTGGAAATTATGGAACTTCCGCAGTCTTACGGGCGCGACGATCTGCGCCGCCTCGAGGAGAGCAAAGAGGCGATGCGCCGCGACAGCGACCAATACGTTGAGGACGTGCTTTCCGGCAAAATAAAGCAGGAAGATCTCTCCGCCTTCAAGCCGACGGGCGACGGCGAAAATGCCGAAGGGGAAACCGACGACGCGGCAGGCGAACCTTCCGACAAGGATAAAAAGTAAAATTTATGTCAGATAAAAACTCCGCGGCGTACAACGCCATAGCCCCGCTTTACGAAAGGCTTATGGACGTGGATTACGACGTTTGGGCAAACTACGAAATAGAATTTTTAAAAGAATATTCCAAGGGGAACAAGGGCGTTGACGCGGGTTGCGGTAGCGGCGCGTTCACACGCAGGTTCCGCCGTGCGGGGTTTGACGTTATAGGGGCGGATATTTCCGAAGAAATGCTGTCCGTCGCGGCGGAAACTTCCCGCAGGGAGGGGCTGGATATCAAGTACGTTAAGCAGGATATCCGCTCTCTCAAACTCCCGGAAAGGGTGCATTTTATCACCGCGCTTACCGATTGTTTCAATTACGTTGACGGCGCGGGCATGCGCCGCGCGTTAAGCAGGTTCCACTCCTCTCTCGTAAAGGGCGGAGTGCTGGCGTTCGATATTTCCACCGAATATAAGTTAAAAGAACTGATAGGCAATGGCATGTTCGGCGAGGATGCCGAAGATTATTCATACCTTTGGTTCAACCGCACGTTTGAAGGCGGGGTTGAAATGGATATTTCTCTGTTTACAAAAACTGCCGACGGCAAGTACGAAAAGAGGGAAGAACACCACACGCAGTACGTTCACCGCGAGCAGGACGTTCTCTCCGCGCTTGACGCCGCCGGGTTTGAAGTTATAAAGGTAGAAGGGCACCTCGGCGCGCCCGTCTCGCCCGATTGCGAAAGGCTCAACTTCTTTGCCGTTCGCAAATAAAGGCGTTAAAAGTCTTGATTTTTGCAAATTTTTTTATTTTTTAGGAAAACTTATGGGTAGAGCGTTAAAGGCCCTCATTTACGACGGGCAGGTATCCCTCACGCTTTTGGATACCACGGATATAGTTCAAAAGGCAATAGAATATCACAAACTTTCACCGCTGTCGGCGGCGGCGCTCGGCCGCACGTTAACGGCGGGCACTTTTATGGCGCTGGGGCTTAAAAACGACGGCGACAAACTTTCCATAACCGTAAAGGGCGGCGGCGTTGGCGGAAACGTCGTGGTTTGCGGGAATTCCGCCCTCGAAATGCGCGGTTACATAGACGAGCCGCAAGCCGACCTTCCGCTTAAACCTAACGGCAAGCTTGACGTTGCCGGCTGCGTCGGTACGGACGGAAGGATCACGGTCGTCCGAGATATAGGCTTAAAGGAGCCTTACACGGGCAGTTGTCCGCTCGTTTCGGGCGAGATAGCCGAGGACTTTGCCGCATATTACACTTACAGCGAACAGCAACCCACGGCGATGGCGCTCGGGGTAAGGATAGGCGTGGACTTGAATTGCGTGGGCGCGGGCGGCGTGGTTATTCAGCCGATGCCCGGTTGCGACGAAAAGTCCATAGACAAGGCGGAAGCTCTGATAGCGGAGTTTTCGAATATAAGCGGAATGATAGAATCCGTCGGGCTTGACGGAATTAAAGAAAAATACTTTTCGGGCGTGGAATTTACCGAATACGCGCCGAAATATAAATGTATTTGCAGCAGAGAGTACATAGAGGGCGTCTTGCTTTCTATGGGCGAAAAAGAGTTGCGCTCGGCGATTTCCGAGCAGGGCAAAATAGAGGTGCATTGTCATTTTTGCAACAAAAATTACCTGTTTGACGGTGCGGACGTGGATAAACTTTTAGGTGAGGCGAGTGAAGGATAATATTTCGGTTTTTGAAAACAGCACAAAAAGGTTGACCGAACTCGGCAATAAAAGGCGAGCGGGCGGCGACGTGGTCGGCGCCGTTTCGGCATACCGCAACGCGCTCGAATCTTCGCCTTTCGATTACGAGGCGAACGCCGGCCTCGCCGAGCTGTACACGTCCGTTTCCGACGCGTACGACACTACCGACCTCTTGCCCGAAGCTATAAATTGTTGGTTCCGCGCGCTGTCCGTGGCGGAAAGCGATTACGAAAAGGCGCGTGCCTACAACGGGCTGGGCGCAAATTATTTCTTTCTTTCAAAGGATATTTTCGCCATACATTACTTCAACGAGCAGCTGCGCGTCGATCCCGATAATTTTTACGAGTACAACGACGTTATAGAGGACGTTCAGGACGCCGCCTTGGACCGCGAGTACGAGGCTGCAACTTCCCATTTCGGCTACACTTTGGCATACGATAAAAATTCCGATGAGGAAGGGGAAAAGGCTTTGGCTCAGGCGCGCACTTTAACCGAGAGCGGCAAGCTGAACGAGGCGCTTTTGCTCCTGACGCAGATAAAGGAGGACAGTCCGCACTTTTTAAAAGCCCTGCAGGGCATAGCCTTCATTTTGCTATTGCAGGAAAAATTCGACACCGCGGTTGAAATTTCCGAACATATCCTGTATCTCGACGCCGACAATTTCCGCGCGCAGTACGTACTGTGCAGTGCGTATAAAAACCTCGGCAAACAAAAGGAAAGCGACGAATTGTTCGAAAAATTGTGCCGCCGCAAAGCAAATGACAGAGAGTTTAATTTTCAGATGCTCATGCTCGCGCTGGAAACGGAGCGGGAGTCCGGAGCCTTACTCTTTGCCGACCGCATCGTAAACGAAACGCCCTACGACCTTAACGTGCTGTACGTCCGCGGGCTTATAAAATACAACTTGGGCGACGTTGACGGCTGCATCGCCGACCTTAAAAAGGTCCTGATTTTCACGGATAACCCCGTGGTAAAAAACAAACTTGCCGAAGCTCGCGAAAAAAAGGAAAATTCTCAGCCGCTCGGCAAAATGAGCTACGACTTCAACCTTGAGGAAGAGGAGGTGAAGTTCCGCATAGAGGAGCTAAACCGCCGCTTTCAGGATATGCAGTCCGCCGGCATAATTTCCTTTGACGACATAGTCGAACATTGCGACTGTATAATAAAGTGCAGATTTACCGATTTGTTGCCCATAGGCATTCACATGGGGCTGGCGCTCAACGCCAAAAAAATGCACGAGTATCTTAGGGTGGTGCTATTGGATTCCACCGTGGCGGACGAGCTTAAACGCTGTATTTTAAAGGAATATCTCTCGCTCGGCATCAACATGCCCATTCGCTGCGTGGCGGGGCACATTTACAAAAGTTTTAACGTGCAGCCGGTAAAACTCAGCGGTTATGCGGCGGAAGCGTTTCAGGAAGCGTACGCCGTCGCCGCGTCCAACCTGTATCTTATAGATCAACATAAAATAATCCTTTTGCGGCGCAGAATAGTCAAGTACCGCGAAAAGTATGAGCAAAACTTGGGCCCGGAGGACGTTAAACCCGATATTTTGGCGGCGGGCATATTCAAAATGCTGGCTTTGCCCATTCTAAGCGAAGATAAGGTCGTGTGCGAAATGTTTTCGGTAAAGCAAGAGGATTTGGAAAATATAATTCAATATTTAAAATGATGAAGGTATATATATGAAAATCGTAGACTTGGACGAGATATTCGAAAGATCCGTCCGCAGATATATGCAAAAAAACGCGGGCAAATATACCGAGGAGGAGTGGGAGGACAAGATAGCCGAACTGTACGAGGCTTTCGGCAACGCCCCGCTCAAGGAGTTGGACGGCGCAAGCCCCAACGCGTATTTTTCGTCGCTTTCGCCCAAAGAGCTGTGCGAGGCGCTCGTCGCCTATAACGAAAGCGGTATAGAACCTCCCGATTTATTGACCGTGGCTATCGCCGCTGCCGATACCGAGGAGGAGCTTTTAAAACTTGTTTCCCCGCGCGAGGAGAACGGCGTAACGGCTTACGCGCTCAACATATTAAAAATAAAGGGCAGCACGGCGCCGCTGTCGCAGTATATAAAATACGTGGCGTCGCCCGATACAGACGAGGACCTTCGCGAGATAATGGGCGAAATTTTAATTGAAAACGCGAGGCTTATAAAGGGCGAACTCCTCGCCGCCGCACCTACCGCCGAGGCAGGTAAGGACGTATTTTTCAAAGCTCTGTCCCTTTGTCCGCAGGATCAGGCGGTTTACGACTATCTTATCAACGAATTTAAAAACGCGCCCGTACACGTCGCGGCGTTCTATGCGGGAATGCTTGCCGATTACGGCGACGAACGCGCTATCGAGGCGATAACCGCCCGCATAAATGACGGCGAGATAAATTACGCCGACTTCGTGGAGTTTAAATTAGCAATAGAGGCGCTCGGAGGCACGTACGAGGACGATAGGGATTTTTCCTACGACGACACTTATATAAAGAAAAAGAATTATTCCTGACGCCTTATATAAAAAAGTTATATATTATCAACGTAACGTTTGTACGTAAACGTTTACGGTACTTGTTATGACTAATAAATTTACGAAAATCGTTGCCGCACTGCTTTTTTCGGTCCTGCTCATTCTTACTTTCGGTTGCGAAGGCAAAGGTGGGGCAAAAGACCAAAGCTCTGCGGCAAAAAATTGCAAAAATACGGTCGTTTTCGTCTCTTTTACGGACGGTTACGCCTTTAACGGCAACTATGCCGAAGATTTCGCGCGCACTTTAAACGAGGACGAGCACGGGCTTTCCGCGTTCTTTTACGCCGAAAGTTTGGGCAAATTGTCCGTATCTTCCGAGGTGGTCGGCACCGTATCGCCGAGCGAAAAGTCGTCGTTTTACTCCCGCCAAAGCAAGAAAAACGAGGACGGCTACCTGACCGGCGAAACGGACGGAAAGAAACACGTGGACGTATTTTATCGCGAACAAAGTCTTGTTAGAGAGATTTTGTCCAAGGTCGATTTCCCCGCCGATTATCGCGCCGACGCGGACGGGGACGGTTACGCCGACGCCGTAACCTTCGTTTTCAATCTTGAGTTCAACACTTCCGAAGAAGATATTTTATGGCCGCACAAAAGCGAATTTTATTACCTTACGGACGGAATAGACGACGCCTTTTACGTTCCGGACGGATATTTCGAGGACCACGATCCCGCCGCGCTTTCGCCCTTCTACATCAACGGGGCGGAGGTAGCGGAATATTGCGTGCTGTCCGCAGCGTCGGACGTGGGGCAGATATGCCACGAGTTCTCGCACGTTCTCGGCGCGCCCGATTATTACCCCTATTCGAATAAAACTCTGCCCATCGTTACCGACAATCTGGGCAAATACGGCTTCGAAAGCATCGAGATCACCTTCGGCGCCGACGCCAGGCTCCTGGGGCCGGAGAGCGCGGTGGAGGCCATGCAGGAAGGCCGCACGGCGGTGGTCGAAGGCGCCCAATCCGTCGAAGAGCTGCGGACGGTATTCGACAACATCCAGCACCTCATCGAGCAAGTCTCGGCAAAGG
>CAJOMS010000027.1 GCA_905235795.1 uncultured Clostridia bacterium
GATGTCGCGACCTTCAACGGCGATGAAAAAACAGTTGCACTCTGCAATTTGTATCTGCGCACCGCAAACAGAGTTTATATAACGGTGGCAAATTTTCACGCCGTTACTTTCGACGAACTTTACGACGGCGTTTATTCCGTTGAATGGCAGGATTATTTGCCTGCGGACGCAAAGATAATCGTTTCGGCAAAGTGCAACAGCAGCGCGCTGATGGCGTATTCTTCCTGTCAAAGCGTTGCGAAAAAGGCTATTTGTCAAAAGATGTGTTTGAAATACGGCGTTTTTCCGTCGGAAACCGGCAGCAGATATAAAATAGAGGTATCGGTGCTTAAAAACGTCATTACCGTGTCGCTCGATACGAGCGGAGAGGGGCTGCACAGACGCGGATACAGGGGACTCGTAGGCGACGCCCCCCTTAAAGAAACCGTTGCCGCAGCGCTCGTCGAACTATCCGTTTGGAACCCCGAAAGACCTTTAGTCGATTTGTTTTGCGGATCCGGCACTATTCCAATCGAGGCGGCGCTTATTGCAACGAATACACCGCCCGGTATTCACCGCGATTTCGATTTTTTGCACTGGCAGAATTTTGATTTTTCTTTTTACGAAGAAATAAAGGAAAAGGCCTATGCTGAAATTCACCGAGAGAAAGACCTTTACGTCAGCGGTTTCGATATTGACGAAAAGCAAATATCCCTCGCAAGGAAACACGCGGAGCTCGCCGGCGTTGCGGATATCATATATTTTCAACGTGCGGATATGCGCGATTTTTCAAACAAACGCAAACGCGGCGTAATTATTTCAAACCCTCCGTACGGTGAAAGACTAATGACAAGAAAGCAGATAGTTTCCCTCTACGAAGATCTTTCCTCTGTTTATTCCCGCCTTGAAGATTGGTGCATTTATATCTTGACCTCGGTTGAAGATTTCGAGAGAATATTCGGAAAAAAGGCGGATAAAACGAGAAAACTTTACAACGGCAAGCTTGAATGCAGATATTACACCTATCTTGCCGATAAAAAATAAAAAACATTTAAAAAATGCTGTTTTTTGCTTGCATAAGCGAAAAAGATGTGCTAAAATATAACGGTAACTTCGAGCGTTCCTCTGCATTTATCATGTTACGAACGCTAAAGCGCTAACAGCCGTAACCGATTTTATTTAAAATTGAGTAGCGTTGGCGTAAATAGAAAAGGAGGTAAGTTGCAATGAAAAACATTATAGAAGCGATCAATCAGGAAAATCTCAAACCCGAAGTCGCTCAATTCAACGTCGGAGATACCGTAAGAGTATCGTTCAAGGTTATTGAGGGCACGAGGGAAAGAATTCAGGCATTCGAGGGCGTCGTTCTCGCTAAGAGACACGGCGGCATAAGCGAAACCTTCACCGTAAGAAGAATTTCTTTCGGCGTAGGCGTAGAAAGGACCTTCCCCTTGCATTCACCCAAGGTGGCTAATATCGAAGTAATCAAGAAAGGTAAAGTAAGAAGGGCTAAATTGTATTACCTCAGAGGGCTTACCGGTAAGGCTGCTAAGATCAAAGAGGTTCTTTGATATAATTTTAGACGAAATTTTAACTCCGTGCAAATTCGCACGGAGTTTTTTTGCTTATCAATATATATAATAATGATAAATTAAAAAAAGATTGAAAAAACAATTTACTTTTTGGTTTAATTGATGTACAATAGACAGGAATATAATAAGTGAGGTGCATTGTATGTTTAAAAAGAAAAGTGTAAGAGCATTTATCGTAATGGCATTGCTTTTCGTTTTGGTCATCGTAAACGGAATATTTACGCTTGGCTCTACACGAAACAATCCTTCTTCTGCATGGAGAACTCAACCCGGTAAGGCCGGCGATAAGATGTTTGAAGATTACGTCATTTTACAGGTTACAACAACCGATAAAAACGACAAAGAAATTTCAACGGTCGACGAGGACGGGAAAACCAGCGTTCACATTTGGGTAAACGTCGGTGAAATCAAGCAAACCAACACCAAAAACGGCTACGGCGTAATAACCGCGATATGGAAGTCCTCAACCGACTTTTCAAGCTACACTTCTTCCAACAAATTTACCATAGACGTACAGAAGGGCGTCGATAGCTCTAAAGGGCAAAATCAGTACGGCTGGATAAATTACAAGTGCGATAAATTCTATTCGTATTGCAAAATCTCTACGCAAGACGTAATGAGCGTGAACGAAATAGTATTTACCAACGACGACGGCACAGTGCTTCCCGCAAGAGTGGTTATGGCAAGCGATTGGGTAAACGACAGATTTGTCGACAACGTAGACGTGAATAAACTGTCAAAATCTTCTACCGCTTCATCTTTAGTTGACGAACAAACTAAATTCCTTCAATATAGTTCATTGGCTAAAAAATACAATTTCACGTCCGAGGAAGCCGCTATCGTAAACTCCGCGTTGACCGTCTATAACGGCGACGGATTATATCTGGACAAACATACCGGCGCATTGGGACTCGAATTGATTATCGTAGGCCTTTCCGTGTTCGGTATCAATACTCTCGGCGTCAGAATAATTCCTTACATCTTCTTTATTCTTACTATAGGCTTGTTGTTTGCCTTAGGCAGAAAGATGTTTAAGGATACCGACGCAGGCGTACTGTTTGCAGTATTTTATACTTTGTTCGGTCTGCCGCTCGCGATGGGCAGCCTCGGCATTTCAACGACGATTATGGTATTTTTCGCCATACTCGCGTTATATTTCTTGTACTCGTTCTACTCCTCGGTAGTTAATTACGTGTTTACGGAAGAAAAACGTACGTTTAAAGCCGGAAGAACGGCTCTTTGGGCACCGCTCACGTTGTCTGCGCTTTCGTTCGCTATGGCGTTCAACGTAAAGACTTCCTCACTGTTCGTTTTACCCGCTTTGATCACGCTTTTCGTACTCGGATTGATAAGAGTTGTAAACGTATATAAACACAATGAAAAACTTGCCGAATACGAAGATGAAAAGATAAACAACAAAAAACAGTATCGTCTCAACTGCATAGGCTCGTTGATCGTCGGTATCGTTACCTATGCGTTATTTATATTCTTGCTGTTGCTTTTATTCTACGGAATACTCGGTAAAGTGTATATAGCCCATTACAAGGCAACCGGATTGCTGCAAGCAATAAGCATGCATAATAAAGGTTCTCTGTTCGCAGCAGAAGGCGCTACGGGCGAGTTCATAAAATGGCTCGTAGGCGCAGGCAGCACGGTCATCTATACCGGAGCCGCTTACGAAGGAAGATTTGCAAACGTTTATCTTGCTATGAACGTAGCCGTTCAGTTAATAGCTCTGTGCGCTTGCATCTACTCAACGATAATTATTGCTATGGGTAAATTCGGCAAAAATGCCCGTCAGAGCGTTAAAGATTCGGCTAATGAATACGGAAAAACGTATTTAGTTCTCTTGATTGGATATCTGTTCTCCGTATTTATGTACGCGTTTGTAAAGGGTGCGGGAATTGCAGACTATTTACTTGCAAGCGTATTTGCCGTCGGACTGATTGTCCTTGCATTCAAACTGTTGCAAGCAAACGATAAAAAATTGTTCGCGTCCGAAGGCAAAAAAGGCGTTGCGCTTTCAACTTTCATGATGACGCTTGCTCTGTGCCTTTCTTTGTTATTCTTCGGCATAGGTTACGTCATGTTCGTGGGCATTGAAGTAAGCGACGTCGCCGCAGCTATTTTGTTTAAGTGGTGGTTGTGGTAATATGCTTGCAAAAGTTACGGGTTTCGCTTTAAACGGGCTGGAAGGGTATAAAGTAGATATCGAGGTCGACACTCATAACGGATTACCTTCGTTTGAAATCGTCGGCTTGCCCGATGCCGCCGTAAAAGAGGCGAGAGAGCGCGTTCGCTCCGCGGTAAAGAACAGCGGAAGGACGTTCCCCGTAACGCGTATAACAGTAAACCTAGCGCCCGCAGACATGAAAAAAGAGGGCGCATATCTCGATTTGGCGATCGCCGTCGGAATTATTAAAATAACGAGCTCCGGTTTTACCGATAACATTACCGATTACGTAATTCTCGGCGAATTGTCTCTCGACGGTTCGATTCGACCGATAAAAGGCATTTTACCTTTGCTTATTTCTGCGTCTGCCTGCGGTTACAAAAAGTTTATTATACCTTACGATAACGCAGGCGAGGCCGCTTATATAGAAAATATAACCGTTTACGCCGCAAAAACTCTAAATCAGGTCATCGACCATCTCAAAGGTATTACATTGATACCGGAGGTGGAAAAACAAAAGTTCGTAAAGGGTGGGGCAGAAGTCGTATATCCCGTCGATCTTTCCTTGGTAAAAGGGCAAGCGGTGGCGAAGCGCGCGCTTGAAATAGCGGTGAGCGGTGGCCATAACATCTTATTTATAGGACCTCCCGGCTCGGGCAAAAGCATGCTTGCAAAGTGCATACCGTCTATTATGCCGGATATGGATTTTGAAGAAGCTTTGGAAACGACGAAGATACATTCCGTCGCGGGAAGGCTCAACGCCGACGAGGGCATCGTTAAAACCCGTCCTTTCATGTCGCCGCACCATACGGCTACTAATATTTCTCTTATAGGCGGAAGCCAAGCGGTCAAGCCGGGAATAATAAGTCTCGCGCATAACGGAGTACTGTTTTTAGATGAAATGCCCGAATATCCGAGAAATACTTTGGAGGCACTTCGCCAACCTCTTGAGGATGGCGTAATAACCGTTTCCAGAGCTAAGGCAAACGTAACTTTTCCCGCTAATTTTATGCTGTGCGGCAGTATGAATCCTTGCCCGTGCGGCAATTACGGCTCTAAAAAACACGTTTGCAAATGTTCACAAGCGCAAATACTTAAATATAAATCTAAAATATCAGGTCCTCTTATGGACAGGATAGACCTACAGGTAGAAGTCGATTCGGTCGAATATTCCGACTTGATTTCCGATACTGCGGAGGAGACTTCAGCCACGGTAAAAGCGCGCGTAAATCGCACGCGCGAAATTCAGCGCGAAAGGTTTAAAAACGAGTTAAAAGTAAACACTAACAGTGATATGGGGGAAAAGCAAATTAAAAAATATTGCGCCCTTTCACCCGAATGCGAGGAGATTCTTCGCAGTGCGTTTGATTCGATGAATCTGTCCGCAAGAGCCCGTAGCAGGATAATAAAGGTGGCAAGAACAATTGCCGATATGGATCTGTCTGAAACGATATTACCTCAACACATTCTCGAAGCGGTCGGTTATCGATCGCTCGACAAAGATAACGTATGAATTATACCGATAACGAGCGGGCAATAATATGGTTAGACGCTATTATCGCCCTCAGCAGAGAGCAAAAGCTGAAATTAATTAATAAAACCAAAAGTCCAGCCGCTATTTTTAACGACGTTTCTGTCGTGGAAGATTGTGTGGGGACCGTCATAAGCGAAGCGCAGTACGGATATATCCGCGCAGCGAAAGAGCTGAACGTTGACGACGATATAATCAAGCAGTTAAACAAAGAAAATATTACGGCAATTACCTGTATGTCCGACGGATATCCTTCAAGATATCTGCAAACGAGCGAACCTCCGCTGATTTTGTACTGCAAGGGCAACATTGATCTTCTTTCGTCAAAGCACACGTTTGCAATAGTCGGCAGCAGAAAAACTTTACCTCAAATACTTTCCATTGCGGAGGAATTTTCCTCAGAGCTTGCAAAAAACGACGTAACGATCGTAACGGGTTTAGCCGAAGGCGTCGATACGGCGGTTATAAACGGCGCACTGCAAACCGGAAATATCATTTCTATAATTCCGGGCGGTTTCCGCCATATTTATCCGGAATTTAACCGCAATTTGTTTGAAAAGGTAACGCAGAAAGGTTTGGTTATTACCGAACGCACGCTCGCAACCGTACCTAAGCCTTATCTTTTCCCCGAAAGGAACAGGTTGATAGCTGGTTTAGCAGACGGCTTGCTCGTATGTAGCGCAGGCCAAAAGAGCGGAACGAGCTACACCGCCGATTACGCAAACGAATACGGTAAAAACGTTTTCGCCTTTCCCTATTCGCTCGGCGTGCCGTCAGGCGAGGGCTGTAACGCTCTTATCAAAGAATACGCCATGCTGTGCGACAGCGTCGACGACATATTTCTCTCCCTCGGCGTGGTAAAAAAGAAACCCGAAAAAACCGTGCAACTTACCGAGCAAGAACAAAAGGTCTTTGCATGTATTAAACAGGGGGAGATACACATAGATTTATTATTGCAAAAAACCGGCATGAAGATTTACGAGATAACACCCGTGCTGACCATGTTGGAAATTAAAAAATACATAATTAAAAATCCGGGTAATACATACTCGGCAATCAAGTAAGGAGTACAGCCAAATAATGCAACTCATCATTGTTGAATCACCTTCAAAAGCGAAAACAATCGAAAAATATCTCGGCGGTAAATACAAAGTGGACGCCAGCGGCGGACACGTGCGCGATTTACCCGAAAAGCGAATAGGCGTTAATATATCTAAAAATTTTGAAGCTACTTACGAAATAAGCCCCGATAAAAAAGCCGTTATTGAAAGGCTTGCCTCAAAGGCGGAAAAAGCCGATAAAGTTTTTCTCGCAACCGACCCCGACCGTGAAGGCGAGGCTATTTCTTGGCATCTTTCAGAGGTATTAAAGCTCGATAAAGATAAAACTTTCAGAATAGAATTTAACGAAATAAGCGAATCTGCTGTAAAACACGCGCTTGACAACCCGCGTGAAATAAATATGAATCTCGTCGATTCTCAACAGGCCCGCAGGGTGCTCGACAGGTTAGTCGGCTACAAGCTTTCACCCCTTTTGTGCAAGCGCATACAGCCCAATCTTTCGGCAGGCAGGGTACAATCCGTCGTTTTGCGTTTAATAGTAGACAAAGAACGCGAAATACAAGCCTTCGTTCCGCAGGAATACTGGAATATTTACGCCACGCTCGGCAGCGGCAAACCGGCTAAAAAATTCAAGGCTATGCTGCAATTAAAGCCGGCAAACAAGGCTGATGCAGACGCCGTTCTCGAAAAGATTGACGGTGCAAAATATATAGTTAAAAACGTTAAAAAAAGCGTTACAAAACAGCACGCAATGCCACCGTTTACAACGAGTATGTTACAGCAGGACGCGTCCAACAAGCTTTCCATGACATCTCCGCAGGTAATGCGCCTCGCGCAGGATTTATACGAGGGCATAGAAACTTCCGAAGGACACATCGCTCTCATAACGTATATCAGAACGGACAGTACGCGCGTAGCTACCGCGGCTCAGAATCAAGCGTTAAAATACATCAAAGAAACTTACGGCGAAGAATACGTTCCCTCCAAGCCGAATATATACAAGGCTAAAAAGAACGCACAGGACGCACACGAGGCGATAAGACCTATAGACCTCGCAAACACTCCGGAAAAAGTTAAAAAATTACTCGATAAAAACCATTATAATCTTTACAAACTTATTTACGAACGCTTCGTTGCGTCGCAGATGAGCGAGGCTAAATATAACAGCGTTCACCTTGAAATCGAAGCGAACGGCTGTACGTTTAAAACGAGCGGCAGGACGGTTATTTTTGACGGTTATACAGCCGTTTACGCCGATTATAAAAAGGACGACGAGGAACTTTCTTCCGACGGAGTGGTTTTGCCCGACCTCGAAGTGGGGGACGAGTTGAATCTGTACGGCGTTTCGCCCGAACAGAAATACACCAAACCACCGCTGCGCTATACCGAGGCTACGCTCGTAAAAACCATGGAAGATAAGGGCATTGGCCGCCCGTCGACCTACGCAACCATAATTTCCGTGCTTTCAAAGCGCAAATATACCGTTAAAGAAGGCAAATATATTAAGCCTACCGAAGTTGCATACCAGATAACCGATATGTTAACGAAATACTTCAGCGATATAATGGACGTTTCTTTCACGGCAAAAATGGAGGATATGCTCGACGAAATAGAGCTTGGAGGTAAGGATTGGCATAAGCTGATTTCGGACTTCTACCCGCCGTTTGCCGAACAGTTGAGCTATGCGTCGAAAGACGGCGACGAACTTACCGATATAGTATGCGATCGTTGTGGCAGCCTCATGATTCGCAAAAGCGGACGTTACGGCAAATTCTTAAAATGCTCCAATTCGGAATGTGAAAATATATGCTCTGAAAATCAGGAGATATCCGACGTAAAATGCGACAAATGCGGACAGAACATGATAGTTAAAACGGGCAAATTCGGCAAGTTTTTGGCTTGTCCAAATTATCCCAACTGTTCAAACATAAAGCCTATAGATGAAGTTATAAGCGACGTTCCTTGCGAAAAATGCGGAAAGTTGATGTCTATAAAAACGGGTAAATTCGGCAAATATATGCAATGTCCTGACTGCAAAACCACAAAGAGCATTACCGAGAAAGCCGGCGTTTGCCCCGATTGCGGTAAACCCACGCAAAAAATGACCTCTAAAAAGGGTAAAACTTTTTACGGTTGCTCAGGATATCCGGATTGCAAATTTATGAGCTGGGATATGCCTATCGGCGAAAACTGCCCCAAATGCGGAAACTATCTTATCGAAACCAAAGACGGTAAGAATATTAAATGTTCTAATAAAGATTGCGATTATCAGATAAAAAAGGAAAATGAAAAAAACAGTTAAGGTCGTAGGCGGAGGTCTTGCCGGCAGCGAGGCATCGTTATATCTTGCCAATCACGGCGTAAAAGTTACTTTATACGATATAAAACCAAAAAAGTTTACGCCGTGCCATCACAGCGAAAATTATGCCGAACTCGTGTGCAGTAATTCACTAAAAAGCAACGACGTGTTTTCGAACGCGTGCGGACTTTTAAAGGAAGAAATGCGCATTCTCGGCTCGAAGATAATCGAGGCTGCCGATAAAACGGCTGTACCCGCAGGTCGCGCCTTAGCGGTAAACAGAGAGCTTTTTTCGGAATATATAACCGAACTGATCAAATCAAATGAAAATATAGAACTTTCTTGCGAGGAAGTAACTTCCATCCCCTTAGACGAATACGTTATTATAGCAACCGGCCCGTTGACAACGCCAGACCTCGCTAAGGAAATAGAGGCTTTAACAGGCGTTTGTCCGTACTTTTTCGACGCCGCGGCGCCCATAATCGACGCGGAGAGCATAGATATGTCAAACGCATTCGTTTCGGATAGATACGGCGATGCGGGAAAGGGCGATTATATAAATTGCCCGCTCACCAAAGATGAATACGACTTGTTTGTCAGCGAGCTTAAAAACGCACGCAAGGCGGAACTTCACGATTTTGAAAACAGCAAAGTGTTCGACGGCTGCATGCCGATAGAAGTCATGGCGGAGAGGGGCCCGGAAACCTTAAGATTCGGCCCCATGAAACCAACCGGCTTAACCGATCCAAAAACCGGCAGATGGCCGTACGCCTGCGTTCAGCTTCGCAAAGAAAATTTATCGGGCGAATCATATAACGTAGTCGGTTTTCAAACCAATCTTCTGTTCGGCGAACAAAAGAGGGTTTTGTCCATAATACCCGCGTTAAAAAACGCCGAATATTTCAGATACGGCGTTATGCACAAAAATACTTACATAAAAAGTCCCGGCGTTTTAAACAATGATTTTTCGCTTTTAGCGCATCCTAACGTGTTTTTTGCAGGACAAATGACCGGCGTCGAGGGCTACGTTGAAAGTGCGGCAAGCGGGCTTGTTGCCGCGATAAACGCTTTAAGGAAACTTAATGATTTACCGAGCGTCGATTTCGGCAATAAAACGGTTATAGGCGCGCTCGCAAATTACGTTGCGACGCCAAACGAAAACTTTCAACCTATGAACGCAAACTACGGTTTGCTTGAAGAAACCGAAAAACACATCCGCGACAAGGCTAAAAGAAAAGAAGAATTAGCCAACAGATCTATCGCGATTATGAAACAATATATGGAGAACGAAAAATGAACGAATTCAGAGGAACAACTATCTGCGCCGTAAAAAAGAACGGTGTAACGGCAATTGCCGGCGACGGACAGGTAACTATGTCCGAAAGCATCATATTTAAAAACAACGCCGTTAAGGTCCGCAGAATCTATAACGATAAAGTTATTTTGGGTTTTGCAGGTTCCGTTTCGGACGCATTTACCCTGACCGAGAGATTTGAAGGTATGCTCAACAAATACTCAGGCAATCTTATGCGCAGCGCCGTTGAGCTCGCCGAGCTCTGGCGCAACGATAAGGTGGGCCGCAAGCTCGAGGCGATGATGATAACCGCAGACAAAGACACGTTGCTTATCGTGTCGGGCTCGGGCGAAGTCATCGAGCCGGACGATGGAATTTGCGCAATAGGCAGCGGCGGAAACTACGCGCTTGCCGCCGCGCGCGCTCTGTATAAAGAAACCGATTTCGGCGCCGAAGAAATAGCTTTTAAAGCACTTAAAATAGCCAGCGAAATTTGTGTTTACACAAACGACAATATACGCGTCGAAACCGTTTAAAACAGCTTTTATGTCTGGCATAATTTCAATTAAAATCGTTTATAAATAAAAGAAAAAGGTGATGTTATTATGGAGATGACACCAAGACAGATCGTCTTTGAATTAGATAAATATATAGTCGGGCAAAACAAGGCGAAAAAAGCCGTTGCCATAGCTTTGAGAAACAGGTACAGACGCAGCAAGCTTTCGCCCGAAATGATGGAGGAGATCACTCCTAAAAATATAATAATGAAGGGCCCCACGGGCGTCGGCAAAACGGAAATCGCAAGAAGGCTCGCCAAGCTCGTTAAGGCTCCCTTCCTTAAAGTTGAGGCAACCAAATTTACCGAAGTCGGCTACGTCGGCAGAGACGTAGAATCTATGATACGCGACCTCGTTGAGTGTTCCGTCCGCATGGTTAAGGAAGAACAATTCAAAGTAGTAAGCGCAAAGGCCACTGCGGCAGCAGAGCGCGTCGTAAGTAACGCGCTTATGTCTATGCTTAAAGACGAAAAGGGCGAACTTTCGGACGAAGTTTTCAGAAACAACGTACTCGAAAACCTCCGCACGGGCAAATACGATAATTATCAGATAGAGATAGAAGTTGCCGACGTACCTAAGCCTATGGAACTCGTTCCCGGCTCCGGTGCGGAATTAAATCTCGGTTCCATTTTCGACACTTTCGGCGCAAAGAAAAAGAAGAAGCGCAAGGTTACGGTAAAAGAAGCTATGCAACTGATTATTGCCGAAGAATCCGATAAACTTATCGACAACGACGCGGTAAATTCCGAGGCGATTCGCAGAGCCGAAAACGAGGGAATTATTTTTATCGACGAAATAGACAAAATCGCAGGCAAGGGGAATGCGTCCGGCGGACCGGACGTATCTCGAGAGGGCGTGCAGAGAGATATTCTTCCCATAGTAGAAGGCTGTACCGTTATGACCAAATACGGCCCTATCAAAACGGACTACATCTTGTTTATTGCGGCGGGGGCTTTCCACGTTTCTTCCATTCAGGACCTCATACCAGAAATTCAGGGCAGATTTCCAATTCTCGTAGAGCTTGACAGCTTGACCAAAGAAGATTTCGTAAACATACTTACCGTTCCGCAAAACGCCATAACTTCTCAGTACAAAACTCTGCTTCGCGTCGATAACATAGACCTTAAATTTACGGACGGAGCCATTGAGAAAATTGCGGAGATATCGGTAGAGATGAACGCTACTTCCGAAGATATCGGCGCGCGCAGATTGCATACTGTAATGGAAAACCTCGTGGAGGACATTTCGTTCAACGCAGGGGGGGATTATCCCATGACCGAGGTCGTTATCGACGAACAGTACGTTGAAGAACATATGCCGGAAACTTTAAAGAGTAAAAATCTTAAAAAATATATTTTGTAATTTAACGGAGCAAACAATGATAAATATACCCAAAGGCACAAAAGACGTTTTACCTTCAGACGTTTATAAATGGCACTATTTCGAAAACTGCGCAAGGGAAGTCGCAAGCGTTTATAACCTGCGTGAAATCCGCACGCCCGTATTCGAGCATACGGAATTATTCTTGAGGGGTGTGGGCGACACTACCGACGTAGTAAACAAAGAGATGTACACGTTTGAGGATAAAGGCGGCAGAAGCATAACTTTAAAGCCCGAAGGCACCGCAGGCGTCGCGAGAGCGTTCATAGAAAACGGAATGCACAATGACGCTTTGCCGTGTAAAATGTATTATATCTCGCCCGTATTCCGCTACGAGCGGCCGCAGGCGGGCAGACTTCGCGAACACCACCAGTTCGGCGTTGAAATATACGGCGGCAAGGGTGCGGATACCGACGCCGAAGTTATACTTATCGCTTACGACATGCTTACAAAATTAGGGCTTAGCGTTGAGCTTAACGTAAACAGCATGGGGTGCAAAAACTGCAAAGCAGCATATAACGACGCGCTTAAAAAATACCTTGCCGGCAACATAAACGACATGTGCGAAACGTGCAAGGTTCGCTACGAAAAAAATCCTCTGCGTATTTTGGACTGCAAGGAAGA
>CAJOMS010000028.1 GCA_905235795.1 uncultured Clostridia bacterium
CCTCGGCAACTGGTTTCCCGTTTTGTGCGTGCATGAAAACACGGGATTTTACGAGTGCGCGTACGCCGCCGTGGGCGACCCGTTTTATTCGCAAACGGCAGATTTCAACGTGACGCTAACCGTGCCGGGCGAATATTCGGTTGCGGCCGGCGGAGAGTGCGTTTCCACCGTGGTCGAAGGAAATAAAACCTCCTACACCTACCGCGCGGAAAATTTCCGCGATTTCGCCGCAGTGCTCAATAAAGATTTTGAAGTCGCTACCGAAGTCGCCGACGGCGTAAAAATAAGCCTGTATTCCGTAGGGTGCGATTTTGCCGCAGAAGTCGTTTCCGCCGCGAAAAAGGCGGTTAATTTGTTTTATTCGACGTTCGGCAAGCCGCCTTACGACAACATGACCATAGCCTTTACGGAGTTTGTTCAGGGAGGAATGGAATATCCCGCTTTGGCGTACGTTTCAAATAAACTTGAAAAAAACGAGGCAATAACCGCCACCGTGCACGAAATAGCCCATCAATGGTGGTATGCCGCCGTGGGCAACAATCAATGCGAGTGCGCTTATCTGGACGAGGGACTGGCGGAATATTCCACCCTGCTGTTCTACGAAAAAAATCCGGAATACGGCGTTACACGCGCCGATATCGTAAACCGCAAAACTGCCGATTTTCGTGCGTTTTACGGGGTTTATGAACAGCTAACCGGCAACGCCGACACCACTATGGAAAGGAAACTTTCCGCCTTTTCCGGCGAATACGAGTACGCGGCGATTTGCTACGTTAAAAGCCTGCTTATGTTCGACGGTTTCCGCACGGGCGTGGGCGACGCAAGATTTTTTAATGGTTTAAAGGAATTTTACGAGATCAACAAGTTTTCCATCGCCGGAACGGACGAACTTATCGCCGCCTTTTCAAACGCGGGTTGCGATGCGGAAGGATATTTCGATTCTTGGCTGAACGGGCGCGCAATTCTGTAACCTTTGCTTGCAAATTTTTTAAAAACGCGGTATAATATAGCAGAGGTGCTGAGATATGCCTATATTTGAGTTTAAATGTGAAAAATGCGGCTACGTTTTCGACGAACTCGTTAAATCTTATAAAGACGGGGCGATATGCCCGCGCTGCCGCTCAAATGCCGAAAGGAGCTATTCCGGCAAGATGTACTCGTCAACCGGCAAGGCCTCGGGCGGGTGCAGCGGAAATTGCTCCACTTGCAACAGCCGCTGTCATTGATATTCTGCCGTATTGTACCATCCGCCGCCTTTTGCGGCGGTTTTTTTATTAAATACACCGCAAACGATTGAAAAACTGCGTTTTTTGTGGTATCATATTGATATTAAGATTTGGGCGGTGAATCATGATCACGAGAGAGCAATCGGTCAAACGCTTTTGCGAAAAAGCCGAGGAGGCTGCCGCGAGCAGCTACTTGTTTGCGACTAAAAAGATAGCGGAAATGTTGGACGTTATCGCCACTTCTCGCATCCTTTTTGAAATTTTCGATTTTTGCTGTGCCGGTGAGGACGCGGATCAACTACGAAAAGATTTTTTTATTTCAGACGGCACTCACGATTTCTTCTGCGCCCCAAAAAAGAGCAAACAATTCGTAGCGCTCGGCTTTTACGTACTCAAAGACATTGCCGACGGAATTACGGACTTTAACGCCTTTTTGACAAAATACTTTGCCGGCGACGAAGGTTTGTTGCACGGCTACGAAGTTTTCACCGCTAATTTTATAATTCCTTTCAGCAATACCGTCAAAAACGTTGCCGAAAACGTGATGAGCGCGCAGGATATCCAAAACGGAAAAATTACCGTTTTCACGCAAGAAAAGCCGGATATCGACCTGCAATATCTGCAAGGTCTGCACGCGTTTATACAGGACGAAATAAGGAAGATAGAGCTTTCTTCCGGCGGCGAATATTACGAGCTGTTGATCGTGGATAAAGCCATACTTTCCGCGGCGGAAAAACTCGACGTGGACGCTCTGCCCCCCCTTGCCGTAGCCTATAAATACGCGCCGCGCAACAAAAAACTTGAAACCAACTACAAAGAAGTGATCGAGCTACTGACCGACCACGGAATTTTAAAAAGATGACGTTTTACTATGCATAACGAAAAGAAAATAAACGGCACCGTCGTTTACGACGGCGCGATCGTAAAATTACACGTAGACGATGTGGAACTTGAAAATTCCGCCGTTACAAAGCGCGAATATATAGAACATTGCGGCGGCGCGGCAGTGGTCGCCGAGACCGAAAAGGGTATAATTTTCGTCGAGCAGTTCAGATATCCTTACGGAAAAACTCTGCTTGAAATACCCGCCGGCAAGCGCGACCGCGGCGAGGACCCGCGTGAGACCGCCCGCAGAGAGTTAAAGGAAGAAACCGGCTATATCGCGCAAAAACTGACTTTTTTGGGCGAAGTTTACCCCTCCCCCGGGTACACCGACGAAAAGATATATCTGTACGTTGCAACCGGACTATCGCAAGGCGATACATGCCCGGACGAAGATGAATTTCTGTCCTTAAAGTATCTGCCGGCAGACGAGGCGGCTAAACTCGTTGCCTCAGGCGAAATCAAAGACGCAAAAACTCAGATAGCCCTTCTAAAATACTTTTGTTTCTTCCGCGAAGGGCAATTGAAATAATTTAAAGGTTAAGAGTAACACACCTTAGAAATAAAATTTTTCAGACGAAAAGCGGCGTTTTCACGTGAAAATAATTGCCGATTTTTCGGCAGTTTCGCTTAGTTAAAATACTCGAAAGACACGCCGAGATACCCGAATAAATCGTTGAAGGTGTACAAATTCATCATCTCTCCCATTTTAAACAAGGGCTCGAACGCTGCGTCGGCATAAGCGATACCGGTGCCGGTAAAATAACCGAGTCCGCCGCCCGTGCTTTCAAGGGCGATCGTTTTGTACGTTTTTACCGTTGCAAGCATCTGCTGTAAAGCTCCTTCGTAAGTAGCTTTTGCAGTATCTCCGTAATAAGCTTCAAGCGCGGTACCGTTATATTTTTCGCCTGCCAAAGAGCCGTTGCCGTAATCGAGTACGTTGCCGTTTATTTCAAGATAAGTTGTTATATCTTCGGTGGCAATCTTTCTTTGGGCATCGTTGATAACGACGGCGTAGATATTCATTTTGCCATCGCTATTTACAATTGACCTGCCCGTGATTGCGTAAATAAGATCGTTGAGAGCCTTTATTTGCGCTATTTCGGAAGTTGCCCCCTGCAAGGAGAACCACGCCTCGTCGCCGCTCACCAAGCTATCGAACACACAATCTTTTGCTATTACTCT
Organism: uncultured Clostridia bacterium; assembly: GCA_905235795.1. Lineage (GTDB taxonomy): Bacteria > Bacillota > Clostridia > Christensenellales > Borkfalkiaceae > RGIG3732. Next base: position 3,294 of record CAJOMS010000028.1, read on the forward strand.
CGGGCAAACGATGCGGCCGCCGTATGTTCCTGAACCAAACGGATACATCGTGCAGATGATCGTCGGACCGCCGGATGCGCCGAAGTAGCAGTGTTCTATTCTCATATCGTCGTGTCCCCAAGTAAATACGGGCGAGTTGAAAGAATCGTAAACCTTTATGTTTTTATAGTCGGAAGTGCCGTCCGCACCGACGCCGAATAACGTTATGAAACAAGTCTTGGAAATGACGTTATCTATTTCCATATAAATTCTCTCGTCCTTTTCGAAGATAAATCCGCCTTGCACAGACGCATCCTCGGTCTTGGGCGAGTTGCCTATTATGCTTAAATTCCTTATTGAGGCATAAGCGTCCTTTCCGCTCAACTCGTCTTTTGTGAGGTTAGTAGCGTGCAAGCCGTTGGTCATCGTGCTGCTTTCAAAATAGAACAGGTTGTTGTGGCTGATTACTTTACTTTCCAAAACGGTGCCGTCTTCATTGAATACGAGTCCCTCTTTGCCCGTTCTGGTAGGATCGTAAGTTACGGGGATAGCCTTTGCGTCGAGCGTGAAATAGTTGCCCTCTATTACGAAAGTGTCGCCCTCTGCAACTATCCTGTGGTATATACCTTCGTCTGAGTGGTCTTTTAAAGAGCCTACGAGGTACTTGCTGTTCGGGAGGCCGGCTACTTCTTCTTCGGTATAAATCATACCTGCCGTTATATCTTCGGGCTTAAGCTCTATGTTAGCGTGGAAGATTATAGCCTTGATTTCGGCGGGGTTAAGAGTAAGATTATTTGCGTTGCGGTAAGTATACCAACCTGCCTGAGTGTTGTCCGTGCCGATATACGAGCCTCCTGCAACCGCCTTGGCGTTTTTGTCGCCCGTGATGGCAGAAGGCGAATTGGATACGTAAGCGAGATCCTTAGCCTCGTAAGCGTTGTAACCCTCGGTAACTTCAAAGGTGAACGTTGCGGTGTATTTTGCAATTTCGGTTTCCTGCGCGGCGGTCAAGCCGGTGGGCCATACGGACAGGCGGAAAGTCTTTCCCTCTGCCGCGTCGGCAAAGTCGAAAGCGCAATTAACGGTATCCGCGCTGTCAAGATAAGTTTCGGCGGCAACGGTAAATACGCCGTCGTCCTCTACTTCGAGTTTATAATTATAGTTCCATTCTTTTACCGTAATATCTTTGGATAAATCGGTAACGTCGTAGAAATCGACCTGCGGCTTAAAGATAAACGCGTTGTCGGTACCGACGAGATATTCGTTGCCGGTAACGTAAAACTCGTTGCTCTTGTCTTCCTTTTCGGCGGAATTGTTTTGGTAAGCTACGATACCCGCGGGCAGAAGTACGCCGTTGATCCTTACGTCTGCAATATTATAATCGTTGTCGTCAAGGCCGGGAGTGGTAGACTCAGTATCCGTAGATTCCGAATCTTTTCCGTTCGTACAACCTACGGCCGTAATAAGTGTGCCGAGCGCGAGCGCAAGGCAAAGTAACAGTGAAACAAACTTCTTCATTTTTTACCTCCGATTTTGTTCGTTAGTTTTATTTTTGCGCGAAATAGCGCGTTTTTAGCTAAGATTGATATACGCTAATTTTTACTTTTAGCGAGATGTTGGATCCGTCCGCAGGGCGCACGGTAAGAATAAACGTTCCGTTGCTTTTAAAGGCTACCACGGCGTTTCCGTCCGAATTGACGCTGAATTCCACGAAGCCCTTTTCGGGATTTTCGGAAACGACGGAGTTTTTATCGTACTGATATTCCAGATTCTTTTTGGTTACGTTATCCGGTCTTAATTGAAATTTAAGTTCGAAAGTTAGCCCCTCGGTGAAAAATTCGGCAATAGCCACGTCGCACTCGCGCTGAGCCTTGCGTTCGGGCGTTTTGTACACCCTTTCGTTAAGGTAGCCTTTACCGCTTACGTTATCCTTTACGTAAACGGCGTCGTGCTCGGTAGAGGCGGCTTCGTCAAGCCTGCCGAAAGGCACGTAAACTATTTCCTGCGCGTACACTACCACGTTGTAAATGCCCATCTTTATGCCCAAAAGCCCCACTATGAACACCGACGCGAGATATACGGTGGCAATTATTAGAATTACGGATTTTTTCATGATTTACACCTATTTTTCGTAGTAATACGCGCGCACGCATTTGATGAACAGCGATATCATCGCTCCTAACAGCACCGTAGCTATTGCAAGCAGTTTAACGACGGCAAGCGTTACCGTTTGGGTAGATAGCGTTACTTCTTTAAACAGCATATATCCGAACCCCGCGAAAAAGAAACTGAGCGCGAATGCAACGATGGTTGATCTCGTCTCGTTGGGGTTATGCACGCTGTCGCCAACGGTGGCGTATTGCTCGTTTTGCGGATTCATCATGTCGAGAAGGGCACTGAACAGTATGTGTCCGTATTGTATAAACAATACCATAAAGAATAGCATCAAAAGGTCGTACCACTTGAATATATCGCTTACGAAACTGCCGAATATCATGGTAGTAACGGCTATGGAAGGTATAGACAGTACGATAAAGAAAATCAGCTTTGCGAATATCGGCATCAATATGTCTATAGGCTTAGTCTTTTTAATATATCCCGCGCGCCCTTCTTTGCTGTAAAGTTTTGATATTGCCGCGTTGCTCGCCAACAGGGGCAATAAAATTATAAGCAAGTTGAAGGCGTACGTCATTACCTGACCGGCAAGCCTCGTGTTCATCGCCGCGTACAGTTTGTTAAGCAGATATATGAGCAGCGGCACCGCGATGTAAGTCGCCAAAAACGGCAAAAACACTTCTTCGTTGGCTATGCACAGTTTAAACTCCTTGTGCACGAAAGTTGCCCATTTCCCGCGTTTTTTGTTTTTGCGATTGCCTTCCGTAGATTTCTTTTCGAACTCGAAAGACTTGCTCATCATCGTAAAGAACAGCGGGCGCGACACAAAGAACGCTATGCCGAACAGCAACGCTATAAGCAAAATAAGTCCGCCTAAGATCAAAAACGTCCTTCCTACGAATATATTATAACTTAAAGACGCCGTCTTTTTGCCTGTTATAAGATAAACGAGCATAGACGCGGGTACCACGGCCTTTTCAAAATCGAGCAAGAAGGTCCTTATGTTTCTTATTACCGTATTACCCTGATTTATAAGGTCTATATTTTCGGGCAAGAGGCTTATCAAAACCGCGAGCCCCCACACGACAAGCCCTATAATTACTGCGAAAAGCGCCACTTTTACGATGGGATGCCTGTTTACGAACCTCGCTACGAACAGCGACGGAATCGACAGCAACGCACCGATCAAAACGGGCAACGCGGGCACTATCAGCCACACCAGCAAAAGCCAGGGGATAAACCAGGGCGTAAGGATGTTAATGCTGTAAATACCCATACCCAAAAGAATGGGAACTATAAGCAAATATTCCTTTACCAACTCGTAAAAATAACAGACTATTATTTTAGATACGAATATAACGTTGCCGCCGACGGGGAAAGTTATAAGCACCCTGTTATCGTCTGCGAAATACAGCGACTTAACGAGTTCTATCATGCAAGTTATGCACGAAATACCCATTAAAAACGTTACGACTACTATCATTAACTGCGGCGTATCGGAGTTGGAGAACATAAGCAGCCCCAACAACATTCTTACTATATAAGCCGCCGCCGCTACGATAGCGAACCTCAAAACGGTAAATACGATTTTTCTTATGAGCAATTTACGGGATTTGACGAAGCTCATATCGAGCTTATCCCTCAACTGCATCATTACAAGTGCCTTTAAGTGGCTCATTTGCTCTCGTTCTCCCCGTTTATCATTTTAAGATAGTAATCTTCAAGCGGACATTCTTTTTCTATATCCGCAACGTCGCGCGTTACGAGGATCTGACCTTTTTTGATAATGGTTATGCGGTCGCATATCCTTTCCACCACGTCGATGATATGACTTGAGAAGAAAACGATGTTGCCGCGGGCGGCGTGCTCCTTCATGCACTCTTTTACCTGATAGATACTGTTAGGATCAAGACCTGTGAGCGGCTCGTCCAAAATCCACAATTTAGGATCGTGCACGAGTGCAGCCATAATGGTTATCTTTTGTTTCATACCGTGGCTGTATGTCTTTATGGGGTTATCAATAGAGCCCTGCAACTCAAACATTTTAACGTATTTTTCTATGCGCTCGTTGCGGGCCGCCTCGCTAACGTCGTAAATATCGGCGATATAGTTGATATATTCGCGACCGGTCAACTTTTCGTAAAGCGCGTAGTGGTCGGGAACGTAACCTATTATTCTCTTTGCCTGAACGGGCTGTTTTTCGCAATCGTACCCGCACACCTCTATTGCGCCCTCGGTTATCGGCTGAATGCCTACTATGCTTTTTATAATGGTGGATTTACCTGCGCCGTTCGGTCCCAAAAAGCCGAATATTTCGCCGCCGTGAACTTCCAGATTAGCGTCTTTAACAGCGTATTGTTTGCTGGTAGAATATTTTTTTGAAAAATGTTTTAATTCGAGTTTAACTCCCGCTTTATCGTTCATAGGTTCCTCTATACTCCTTTCTCCCAGCGCAGACATGAGCGCGTATTGATCTAATTTTATTTTTTTTCTCTTTTCAACGAGCGCGCCGTGCGCGTCCGCAAGCGAAAAGCCCAGCTCGTAAATAAACCACATGCCAAAGCCTATCGCAATATATATAAGGAAGAACAGCCCTTGATACAGCGGCCTTAACATAAACGTGTGCCCGCCTATATCGAAAGTTATGTTTAAATCGTATATATTTTCCGCCCAGTTGCCCAGCGTACTTGCAATATGGTCGCCCGCCAGGAAGAAATAGTCCGAATCGTAACCAAACCCTCTAAGCACTACGTTAAGCACCATTACCAAAACGAAATACATACAAAAACCGACGATAGAGTAGCGGAATTGCTTTTTCGTAGGGCGTTCAAACTGTTTTAAAGCAACTATCAAAAGCGGCATATAAAACGCGTAATAGTGGTTGTACCAAAATCTGAATATCGAATCCGCCGTAATGGAAGTGGTGTCGCTGTAATTAGGCATAAGCATCGCCATAAGCGCGCCGTAAACGTTGATAAAGTAGGTAAAATAGAACAGCTTTTTGGTCTTGAACACCAAACATATAGGCAACAGGAACATCGCCGTATTACACAAGTGCAGAGGCCAGGACGTGGGATTTTTAATAAGGTCGGCAAAATTCTGCGTGTAGCAATATACGAACATCGCCGTCAACGTGAAATATATGAGCAGACAGCGTATCACGTCGCTTTCCTTATGCCGCACGGCAAAATAGGCAATTATCGGCAAAAGTATTCCGCCGTAAATGATAAAACGGTGGTACAGGCGGAAACTCTTTATCGCGCTCGCCCCTCTGTTGGACGCGCCGAATAAAAATTGCCACCAATAATTAGGCATAGCCGCCAACGTGCCGAAAACTATGCACGCGACGAAAGCCATGACGCTTCTCCACCCATCGAAAAGCGGTATATCTTTGCGAATTATAGCCGTTGCCCAGTAGTAAACCGTCAACGCCAAAATAAGCCCGCTCTCTACCATATACTCGGCGGAAGATACCGTAACAGTATTAAATCCGTTTCTGATTATCTCCGAAATAGTCTCCTGCGAACCGCCTGCCGCAATCGCTTCGGCAAGTCCCGCACCCATGGAAACGGAGACCACGCTCGGGGCAAAAACCACGTTTATCACGCAATAAACGGGCATTACAAACAAAGCTATCCTCTTTAAAGTGGCGTTTTCGAAAAAGCCCCTTACCACCATAGCCATAGCCGCGGCGAGGGCAAACCATTCGCCCAGATACGCCATTACCGCAGGGCTCGCGCCGTAGGGAGGATAAACGAGTGTGGAATATACCTTTTCCTTAAGCGTCATATGTATAAGATTGCTGTCGTACGTAAAACAATGTATAAAATAAACGCAGAAAAGCGCGATGGAAAGCCCCTTTATAAAAGCGCTTTCGACCTTGCCGTTCTTCTTTAAAATACACACCGTTGGACCGATCGCCGCAATTATAAACGCGCCGGCCATAATAACGTAATTCATTATAGATACATTCCTTGCCCTTTCGTTTATCACAATTTTATCACAATATGTAAACAAAGTCAACAACTTTACCCACAAGTTTTACATTTTTTACTCGTTAAAAACATTATTATTTTTACCCGAAACGGAAAAATTATTTAAATTTAAAGAAAGCGGAAATTATTCCGTTTGTTGCCTCGGAATCGGCGAGTAAGGGCTGTAAATCCGCCGTTTTACGCCTATCGCGCGGGGAAAAAACGGGCAAACGGATCTATTTTCAAAATTCGGACAAAATCTTTTTGCCAAAATCAAATGAATATTGATTGTTTTTATTTTAATAATGTTATATAATATAAGTTGCGCTCAGGTCAAAAATCCTTTGCGCGATGAATTTTCGGAGGAATATCTGATGAAATTAGGTGTAGTAGGTTTGCCGAACGTAGGCAAATCGACCTTATTTAACGCCATAACGCACGCAGGGGCGCAGGCTGCCAACTTTCCTTTTTGCACTATAGAACCGAACGTGGGCGTAGTTGCCGTGCCGGACGACCGTCTGGACAAGCTCGCCGCTCTTTACAACAGCAAAAAAATAACCCCCGCAGTAATTGAATTCGTGGATATAGCGGGTTTGGTAAAAGGCGCGTCTCGCGGTGAGGGACTCGGCAACAAATTTCTTTCTCACATACGCGAGGTGGACGCGATAGTGCACGTCGTAAGATGCTTTGAGGACGAAAACGTAACTCACGTTGAAAACACCGTGGATCCTATCCGCGATATCGAAATAATTAATCTCGAATTGATTCTCGCCGATCTCGAAAGCGTATCCAAACGCCTCGACAAAGCAAAAACCATGATGAAAACCGGCGAAAAGAAGTATCAGGTAGAAGCGGCGCTGTTAGAGAGGATATACAATACCCTTGCGGACGAAAAGCCCGTGCGCAGCATGACTTTCGACGAGGAAGAAGCCGAATACGTAAAGGGGCTTTTCCTCCTCACTTCAAAACCCGTAATTTACGCCGCAAACATAGGCGAGGCGGACATGGGCAAGGCGGATGAAGAAATCCCGCTCGTTATGAAGGTAAAAGAATACGCCGGAAAAGAAGGCAGCGAGGTTTTGGTCATCTGCGCTAAGACAGAGGAAGAACTCTCTCAACTCGACCCCGAAGAAGCGGCAATGTTCCTCAACGACCTCGGCTTAAAAGAAAGCGGGCTCAACAGGCTCGTCAAGGCGTCGTACAAACTGCTCGGCCTTATAAGCTACCTTACCGCAGGCGAAAAGGAAACGCGCGCCTGGACAATTGAAAACGGCACTAAAGCTCCGCAAGCCGCCGGCAAGATCCATTCCGACTTCGAAAAAGGCTTTATTCGCGCGGAAGTCGTGGATTGGCAGGTCCTGCTCGAATGCGGCAGCTATAACGCCGCAAAGGAAAAGGGCAAGGTGCGTTCCGAAGGCAAAGATTACGTCTTTAAAGACGGCGACGTAGTCCTATTCCGCTTTAACGTTTGACCGTTTTTGCGCGTTTTAGGCGGTTTTTGAAACTTCGCAAGAAAAAACCACGGGGTTCGGGAATGCCCCACGGGAGAATTTTCAAAATATGTTAAAAATAGTAAAGGAATATATTTTTATCACTTTCGGCGCCGTTCTGATGGCGGTAGGCGTGTATTTTTTTAAAATACCCTACGGCTTTTCGACGGGCGGAGTCAGCGGTATAGCAACCGTTTTGAGCAAGATAATACCCAACCTTTCGGCGGCAACGCTCATTCTTATAATGAACGTGGCGCTGCTTGTCTTAGGTTTTATTTTCGTAAATAAAGATTTCGGCGTGCGCACGGTTTACTGCACGTTGATGTATTCCGCATTGACTTACCTTTTTGAATTATTGATACCCGCTGAAGTGGTAAGCGCGGGCAATCCGCTTACCGATCAGCCGCTTTTGGAGCTTATTTTTGCAATATTGTTAACGTCTTTCGGCGCGGCGATAATGTTCAACACGGGCGCATCGTCCGGCGGAACGGACATAATTGCAATGATACTTAAAAAATACACGGCAATAAACGTGGGCACGGCTCTTTTGATAGCGGACGCGATAGTGGCGTTTTCGTCCTTCTTCGTATTCGACGTAACAATAGGCTTGTTTTCGGTGCTCGGGCTGTTTATGAAGGCTTTCCTTGTGGACGGCATAATCGAAAATATGAATATGTGTAAGTACTTTACCATAATCACCGAAAAGCCCGACGAAATCTGCGATTTCATTATGACTACACTTCACCGCGGAGTTACCAAACAGGATGCCGAAGGCGCGTTTTCTCACAACAAAAAGAAAGTTTTGCTAACCGTTTGCAAAAGATCCGAAGCGCATCAGCTTAAACTCAAAGTAAAAGAAATAGACCCCACCTCGTTCATTATGATAACCAATTCGAGCGAAATTTTGGGCAGGGGTTTCCGCAATTTCTGATAAACGGCATTTTTTAAGCGCAGGTCCGTTCGTTAAGACCTGCGCTTTTCGTTTACTTTAATTTTTTTAAATAAGCCTAACCATACCGCTCCGCAATTTAAGCGACGTGTTAAAATTTAAAATGCGTTGGCTATCCGAGCGTGAATAGGTTGAACTCGGCCAAGTTAAAAGAAGGTTGCAACTTCTTCTTCGGGCGGGTTGCTGACCAAAATATCCTTTACGCACAATACCGGCCCCTTCGCCCCGTAAAGTTTGTGATAGGTATATTTGATTTCTGCCTGCAATATTATCCAGTCGCGATTTTTGAGCGCAACCGGCGCGTCGGCAACGGCTACAAGCCCCCTGAAGGCGATATCCGCCTCGCAACAGGTCATAACGTGGCGACCGCACACGAAAGTATCCGCAGGCAATTTTTTATCTCTCGCGACAATGCACTTGAACTTGACCTTCTTGCCGTTGTAATCTTTAACGTTTTCGGTCAAATCCCGATAAAACAGGGCGTAGTCCTTATCCTCTATTTCGATGATCGGGGCGTTTACGTCAAACGGAAGTGGATCGACTATATCGTCCGCCTCTGCAAGCCCGCCGGGATATTCGTAAACGATTTGCGGCCTTCTTGAAATAGCGCGCACCACCTTATGTAGCGACATTTTATCTATATCGTCCGAATACCTGTTAAATACTACGAGGTCTGTCAGCTCTATTTTATCAAATACCTGCTGGCGCATGTTCGCGTTGTAATTCAAAAAGGTGTTGGCGTCGAAAAAAGTCATAATCTGGTTTACCATCCAACCGTCGGGCATACCCTCGAAAAAGTTTTTAAGTTGCCACATACCGTTATATTCAACGAGCACCCTCTCCGCGCGGTGTTTTGCCATTAAACCTTTAAGATATTCTTCCGTAAGGTCGCTTTCGTCCTCAACTTGCTCGATAAAAACGTTGGGCACGGCGAAATGGCGGGGCTGTAATTCTACCTCGCCCTCCTCGCACATGAGCACCAAAGTCCTCTCTCCGCTGTCAAAGCGCGGATCTTCGAGCGTCTCTTGCAAAAAGCTGGTTTTACCGGACTCCAAAAAGCCCAAAAACATATAAACGGGAATTTCCCTTTCCATATCTCACACCCCAAACAGTTCGGCTATCGCTTCCTCGTTCAGCTCGCAACCTATAACGCACAGCCTGCCTATAGTTTCGGCAGTGCCGCGGCGAACGTCTATGCCGCCCGGGATATAGTCGAAGTGAATCCAGTATCCGTCGCCGGCAACGATGCCCTTCGCGCGCAAAATAGTGCCGTATTTCTCACAGGAATCGAGTTTTTTGAGCATTTCTTCAAGCTCTGCCTCGGTGAATTTTTTAGCGGTTTCTTTACCCCAACTCGTAAACACGTCGTCCGCATGATGGTGATGATGATGTTCGTGCTCGTCATCGTCGTCATCGTCGTGGTGATGATGATGTTCATGCTCGTCCTCATCATCGTCATGGTGATGATGATGTTCGTGTTCGTCCTCATCATCGTCATGGTGATGATGTTCATGCTCGTCCTCGTCGTCATCGTCGTGGTGATGATGATGTTCGTGCTCGTCCTCGTCGTCGTCATCGTCGTGGTGGTGCATTTCTTCTTCCAACTTTTTAAGTTCTTCCTCGAGGGTTTTAGTGTGCTCCATAGCGGAGAGAATCTTTTCACCGCTGATCTCAGCGAGCGGAGTAGTAACTATTTCTGCCGTAGAATTATGTTCGCGCACGAGAGCTACCGCCTCGGCGAGTTTTTCGTCGGATAACGTTTCGGTATGGCTGAAAACTATGCAGCCGGCGTTCTCTATCTGGTCGTTAAAGAATTCGCCGAAGTTTTTCATATACATTTTGCATTTTGCGGCGTTTACGACCGTGGTGCACGCGCTGATTTGCGCGTCTTCGAGGTTTGCACGGATTACCGCCTTGGTTACGTCGCTCAATTTGCCGACGCCGGACGGCTCGATAATTATTCTATCCGGGTGGAATTGATCGTGCACCTTTTTGAGCGCGCGTGAAAAATCGCCGACGAGCGAGCAGCAAATGCAGCCGGAGTTCATTTCGGTAATTTCTATGCCGGCCTCTTTCATAAAGCCGCCGTCTATGCCTATTTCGCCGAATTCGTTTTCAATCAAAACGATTTTTTCGCCGGCATAGGCCTCTTTGATAAGTTTTTTGATAAGCGTGGTCTTACCTGCGCCTAAGAATCCTGAAAAAATATCGATCTTCATTTTTTCACCTTTTATATAAAAATTTTTTTAATAGCAATATCAATGCGGCAGGGCGTTTTAGTTGTCCTGCTCCTCTCCGTCTTCTTGCGGCTGTTCGTCGTCAGAAACGTCCTGCGGCTACTCTACATTTGTAGGGGCGTCTTGTTCATCGTCCCCCTCCTCTTCAGTTTCCCTTTCGAAGGCGGGAGAAACGTCGTAATCAGCAAAAGTAAACACGGCGTTATAGCCTTCGTTCTCGTAAAAGGCAACTTCAACGAAAACTCCGTCTTTTGTCAAAGCCATGCAGAGCTTGCCCATTTCCATTAAACGCATAGTATTATAAAATGTCCAGGAAAGGCCTTCGTTATACTCGCCGTACCCTAAGGAGCGCAGATATTGAACGTAGGCGTCCATATCTTCAACGCCGCCGAGCGTAACCAGATTTGTGTAAAGCGTGCCTTTTTCGTTGGTTTCAACGTATCCTGTTTCAAACGAAACCAAAGTTTCGGGGCAAACGAAATCCTCGCTGAGTTCGGTGCCTACCCACTCGTCGTACAGAACGCCGTCCTCGCTGATTATCGGGTTTGTTAGATCGCTGAAATTATCTAAAATATAGTCTAAACCGTCTATAACCTTAGCTAATTTAACGCTGACTTTATCGAGAAGGCTGTCAACTTGTTCGAAAAACGCGTCGCACGAGGCGCAAGATAAGGCAATAACCACACTGCCGATGACCGCAAACAACTTTAAAATCGTTTTTTTCATATACAACAATCCTCCACGTAAATTTTTATTATCTATAATTATATCACAACGAAATTGCGTATGCAAGGATTTTAATCGTTTAGCATATAAAGGCTTTGTAGGTTTACAATAGATGTGAGACAAAAGGGATAAAAAAATAGTAGCAATTAAGAAATCTTTATGTTAAAGTTTAATTACGACAAAAACTGAACAAAGGATTTCCTAATAGCTACTATGAATACAATAACACA
>CAJOMS010000029.1 GCA_905235795.1 uncultured Clostridia bacterium
TTTTAATAATCCCAGCGCCTCGTTATAGTAAATACCGTCGTCGAAAAAGCCCGTTTTAACCTTAATTTCATACTCGTTTTCGGTATCGTAAAAATTTATATTTTCGCCGATAACTACTGCGATTTTATTATGTTTTACGTTAGGCATAAAAGCGCTTGCTTCGGTTATGGTTATGATCTGCACGTCATCTTTTAAATTTGCGCTATCATCAGTCGACGGCACAAAGAGTTCTGTCTTTTTCAAAAAGTTTTTAAATTCAAGTTGCACAAACAGATCTTTGGCGCTTTCCGAAAACGGGAATGGGAACGTTAAATCTTCTAATTTAATTGGGATATCGAGCGCAGTATTTATTGTCGCCAATTCCCTCGACATATACGCCGACTCCTTAGACGCTTCCACTCTCTCTTTGAGTTTACCTTTCAAGTCGCCGATATGCTCGTAAAGATTATCTATCGTGCCGTATGTCTGAACGAGTTTGAGCGCTGTTACGCTGCCCACTCCTTCTATTCCGGGGATATTATCCGAGGCGTCGCCCATCATGGCTTTAAGTTCTATAATTTCTGACGGAACTATACCGGTTTTTTCTTTGAAATTGTCTTTGTCGTAAACTTCAAGTTCGGATATGCCCTTTTTAGTAAAATAAACCGAAGTCGTTTCGTCAACGAGTTGAAAACTATCTTTATCGCCCGTAATAATAACGGTTGAAAGAGACATTTTCTTTGCCATCGTACCGATAATATCGTCCGCCTCAATCCCTGCCTGCTCATACCTCGCTATACCGATAGTATCGAGAACAGTCTTTAAAGTGTCCACTTGCGGTCTTAAATCCTCGGGCATAGGTTTCCTCGTGCCTTTATAATCTTTAAACATTTTATGCCTGAACGTAGGTTCTTTTCTGTCAAAGGCAACGAGAATATACGTCGGCTTTATATCGTTTATGATTTTAATAAGCATATTGACAAAGCCAAATACGGCGTTTACAGGCTTGCCGTCGGAAGTAGACATCGGCGGCGTAGCGTAATAGCCTCTGTTTAAAAGACTATTGCCATCAATTAAAACAAGATTATTCATAAAAATTTCCTTTTTATATGTAAAAATCCTTGATTTTTTAAAAATATTGTGTTATTATTATAGGGCAGTTTACGAGAATATTATCTCATATTTGTAAATAAAAATCAAGTAAACGCTTAAAAAAAATGCCGGTGTGGTGGAATTGGCAGACGCGCTGGACTCAAAATCCTGTGGTAGTGATACCGTATCGGTTCGACCCCGATCACCGGCACCAGTTTGGACGGAATATCTTTCAGATATTCCGTCTTTTTCGTGCCGATGACGGGATAACGAAATAACGTGACGAGATTGACGTCTACGCCGTAACAATCTCTATTCCGTCGCTGCGCTCCTTACGACCCCGATCACCGGCACCAGTTTGGACCAGATATTCCGTCTTTTTCGTGCCGATGACGGGATAACGAAAGGAGTCGCCAAATGCGACTCCTTTCGTTCAATATTTACGTCTTATTTCTTTTTCAATTCCATACACACGACAAATGTAGTATCTTTAAAATCAAAGGGCTGCTCCGCAAAACCGCTGGCACAAAAAATATGCGTAGGCTCACCGTTTTCGTTAAATAATACGCACGGCCTTTCCAGATTTCCCTGTGTCGTCGTTGTTCCATCAGTCCATTCTATCGTTCTGGAATATACTTTGGGCTCGTCACCGATCTCAAAATTCATGCAATCGTCACTTTCCGCATAAAAACCACTGCCCCATTCGCCCGTTATGCCATACGCACCGTTTTTTACGTCGTCTTTGGCAATTAGGCAAAACTTTTTCTTGCCCTCGTCGTACCAAATAAACGGATCCTCAATATGCATATTCTCATCCGAAAAATCCAGTATCGGTTTATCTGAAAGGCGTTTGAACTCGCCGTCGGGCTTATCCGCCACCGCAATGCCGAGTTTTAAGGGCTTTCCTATTGCGCGACGTGATTTATAGATCATATAAGTCTTTCCGTCGGGCATAATAACAACCGACGGATTTGTCGTGACTGTACAATCCCAATACCTACAATCACGCGGCTCTAAAAGCGGCGTGTCGCGGCGAACGAACTCGCCGTTAATATCGTCTGCAACCGCTACGCCGATGCGTTTTCTGTTCCAAGTTTCATCCGCATAGTTCGGCGGCACTTCGCCCGTGGGAATATCTCCCCCATAGGTTGTTCCCATATAATAGAGGTAGAATTTACCGTTATATTCTTTGATACAGGTATTATGGGTGTTCATACCGTCGAAATACTCACGGCCGCGCCTAGAAAATACAACGTTTTGAAAACGATACGGCCCCTCGGGCTTATCCGCAACCGAATGAATGATCTCACTGTTGAATAGCCAATGATTACCAAAACCGTATTCTTGTTTCCAGCGAGAGGAAAACATATGATATTTCCCACCCGATTTTATTACAGAACAATCCCAAACATAGTAACCGTCTATCTTTAAAGCCATATTTGCCTTTCCAACTTTATATCCAAAATTGTTTTTCATATCTTATTCTCCATAAATTTAAATTTTTCTACCCCTCATTAATCAGGTAGCCAAAGCATAGATTTTCCTTCCCCAAGATCATTCGCTCTATAATATAGCGTTTTTACCTCGTATTTATCGAAAGATAATTCTATTTCTTTTCCAAACGCACGGCAAACACAACCAGCCGCATCTGGGGAATTATTGAAAAGTCGAATTGCCCAAACGTCCTTTTCGACCATACGCAGCGACGAAAGCACAACTTTTTCATTGGAAAGGGCAATAATCGGCTCTCTTTCTACTCTTCCCTGCCCGTGCGGATATCCGTTCAATACATACGGCTTTTGTATAAATTCAGTTGCATTTTTTTCCATACAACTACGCTCATCCACCGCAAAACGGAAAGAAAAAGAATGTCTGCCTTTTTCAAAATAATCGTTGCAACGCTGATCGTCCACAATCGGCAGATCGCCTACCGGATGCGCACAATATACGGAGCCGTTAAAAAGCGTCAGATACAGTATTCCGTTTTCTACCGAACAACCGCCGATATAGTTTGCATATACGCTTAATACGTTTTTACCGTCGTCGATACCGCAGAATTTTTGAGCGCACTGTTCCCTCTCTCGTTCATACGTTTGTGTACCGAACGCCGTCTGTCCGATAAACATACCGTCGTTTGCAAACGGTATGGCAAGTTTCAACCCCTTGCCGTCTTCATTCCAAACGACCTTAACGTCTACGTCGATATATGGTTGATTTAAATATACTTTATAATAAACGTAAACTTCCGAATTGCCGAGTGCGTAAACGTTTTCCAATCGTGTATAAATTTTTCCACGCTCTACAATTCGTCCAACGATTTTCGGTGTCATACCACGATAATTCGTACCCACCGTCAGCATACCCCAACCCCAAGGGTCTTCGTTATCGTCAAAAACAATGGGCAGAAACGCATTTCCGTTCAAATATTCTTTACCGCCAACCTTGTATTTTTGCAAGCAGCCGTTACTTTTATTGAATTCTACTTGTGAAATTCCGTTATCGAAAGCATATTGCGGCGTTCTGTCAAGTATAAATTTCTTACCCTTTTTCGCTGCAATATCGAATTTCGTCACTGCCATAGGTGCCAGTTTTGCGCGAATTGCCACCCTTTTTCTTCTATCGAAGTTAATATTTGAATCTTCTTTAAGAATTTGAAAATCCACGGGAACTCCGTCTTTTGTGATTTCCAATTCATACCCCTCCGTTTCAGATTGAATGGGATTTACCATAAAGATTTCCCCTTCGATCACGCCGTCATATTCGTAAGGGTGAGGATTAAATGCAAACAAAGGATAGGTATCTGGTTTTACCCTTTCATATTCGTTCATAAGCGCCATAAACGCTTTTGTGAATACCCTGTCCAATAATTCCAAAGCGTAATTCGCCTTTCTCAAACTGCTTTCTTCACCTACGTGAATACTCGTACCCGACAAAATATCGTGGAACTGAATAGCAACCATATTTTTCTGTGCTTCCGCAAGCGCATCCTTAGGATAAGGAACGCCCAACTCTTTATTTGCTACTACGCAAATTTTCTCCGTCAGCAACAATTTATTTTCAAGTTCTGCATACTTTTGTTTTACCCGGCTATCGGAGGAATAACATTTGACGAATATAGGTTGCAAAGCATTATTCCATTCCGCCTTTGGTTGAACGGCATCAATAAACTGTTCAGGCGTACTATGTACGATCTGAACTCCTTCTTTCGCCATTTCTTTTTGAAATTCCGCAATCTCGGAAAGATCCTTTCTCGATGCGCCGCCGCTTCCCGTCCGTCCGCCGGTCCTCTGCGCCGGCTGCCCGCACCGGGCCTCCTTCTACGCCTTCTACCGCCCTTCCGAGCGCAGAACAATAAATGGTATCGTCTTCACAACGCACCGCTTTGATACTGCTGCCGTCGAAGCCGATCCAATTAAAATGCATTGCAGGAAGCGACAAATACTCTTTCATAGGCCGACAGAATAAGTACCCGTTAAATCCGCATTTTTTTAATATTTGAACCAGGCCTTGGGTATGTCCGAAGGAATCGAAATTCAATGCGACCGTAGGACGGTAATCAAACTTTTCCTTGAAATATTTCAGCCCCGTTTCTATTTGACGAACGAAACCTTCTCCCCCCGGAACGTTACAATCGGGTTGCACGTACCATCCGCCCATAATATGCCATTTGCCTTTTTTTACGAGTTCTTGAATATGCGCAAATAAAGCCGGATCGTGTTCTTCAACCCACTCGTATAAAAGCGCATCGTTATGACAAAAAATATAGTCGAATTCGCCGGCAAGCTCTACTGCCGAATAAAACGTAGCGAGCGCAGCAGTAGCTCCTTCATTCCAATCCCATTGCCAGACAGGATCTATATGTGCGTTACATATTAAATGCAATTCTTTCATAGTTTTCCTTTTTATCGTTTATCATTTGACGGCATTAGCTTATTCCCACGATTTCGTAACACTTGAAATCTTTGATTGTAAAGAATACCCTGCCGTCTTTGTATTCAAAATCCAAATGCACGCATCTGTTATTCTGCATTTTTAACCTTGGTTTTTATAGTCACATTTATTCGTTATACTGCGAATAGGTTATCTTAAATTTATTCGTCAACATCGCTTATTTTGCTGATTATTTAAGGTAAATTTAAGTATTTTTAGTTTATTATATATTTAATAGAATTTATTCTCAAATACTTTATTACCCAAAAGTCTTGCTACAAAAAACACCGAAAGAGTCCTGTGAAATACAGAACTCATTCGCATGTTTTTTTGTAATTACTCAGTATACCGAGAGTTTGTTATTGCAAACGGATTTGCCAACGCATTTTTAACGCTTTCACGAATAACCGCAGCTTCCTTGTTGTCCACGTTTGGAGGCAAATATGTTATTTCGTCAGGCGTATAACCCGTCAACGTACAGAACATCGCAAGCGACGAAACGAAACGACCTTCATATACCGTCAAGTGTGCACCGTCTCGGTTCCATGCGTCAAGGGTGTTATCACCGGTCCCTACCGAATCGCCTATATAAGACGTACGCGCATTTTGAATTGCCGTACCTGCGGGCGAAATCAAACGGAATTCTTCATTCGGCACAATCTTGTTCTGTACCGTTGAAACAATCGCATTGTACATATTCATCTGACTGTTTCCGTACAAACCGCCATACCAGTCGGAAGCGCCGGGATATGCCCAAGTCATATTCCATACCAATTTCACGTCCGACTTGAGTGCTTTACTCTTTACGTATTTAACCAAACCATCTAAATCACTGTTATAGCTGGCAGCGTTACCGCTGTTACCGCTCTGTTGCTGCAAACTGATGAAATCCCAATCCGCGAAACGGATACCGTATTCCATTGTTCGAAGTGTATCGCCTGCGCCGTTTACCCATGCGTTGTTCTGATAGTACGTAAACTCATACGCAGCCGCATTGCTTTGGCTGTTTGCATAATGCATAGCAAGCGTACAACCGCCGATAACGAGGTTACCGATTACAACGTTTGTGAACCCAAGCGTGCTCGCAATTTGTGGCAACCACGCCACCGTATCCTGCGAGAAACTGTTACCGATCATCAGCAATTTCAACGTCGTTCCTTTTACCACCGTTACGTAATAGGTTTCCTGTACATCGCCAACACTTACAACTATTTCATAAGTACCAACTTTCTTTACGTCCAAATTGGAACTATTTACATTGTAGTAATCTACATTGCTTTCCGTCGTTCCGTCAATATACTCTACATCAACCGTACCGCCAAATACAAACCGGTCGCCGAGGTTAAACGTTTTCTGTGGATTGGAAACAGTAATCGCTTTTACAGCTTTTGCCATATTGATAACTTGTACGGATACTACCGCCGTTGCCGTTTGCCCGTTACAGGTTGCGGTAATGGTGATCTCCGTATTACCAACCGCAGTCCCCGTCAAAACTCCGTTTTCAACGGTTGCGACTTCGGGATCTGCTACAGTATATTCCAACGTAGCACCTTCAGCGACTCCGTCGCCCAATTTCACGCCGACTTGCAAATTAAGCTCGCCGTTCACATACAAGGATACTTGATTGTTGTAATAAGGTATGGTTACCGAAAGTTCGGGGATCGCACCCCTTTCCGTTACTTTTATAAGACACATCGCCGTTTCGCCTCCAAATTCAGCATAACAAACCGTTTCGCCCACAGCAAGGGCTGTAATTACACCATTATTACTGACAGATGCAATGCTTTGGTCACGAATTGACCAAAAAACAGGGGCATTTTTCCTGGAAGTCGTAACTTCTGCTTTTATACTTTCCCCAACTTCCAACTCCAATTCGGGGTTTACAAACTCAATGGAAACATTGCCTGTTTTATTAGACTCGCTATTGCCCGAATCCTGTGAATTGGAGCAGGACGTAAACCCAAACATGCATACCACAATTGCAAGGATGCAAGATAATATTTTTTTCATAAATGCCTCCTCCTACTTTAACAGATCTCCAAAATCATGACGTTCCGACAATTCTGCTAATCTAAAGTAGTTGACGTAATACTTAAACGTCGCTTTCATTTCTGCATATTCTTCCGCAGAATAGTACGAGGAAAGGAGAGTAAGCTTTAAATAGATTGGCATTAAACGCTCCTTCATAATTCTTGATTCTAACTTCGTATACAAATCAGGATCGCTCGTTTTATATTTTTCAATACTCTTCAAAGCAGCGTCGAACTGTTCATCCATCTTCGCTACAACGGTCTGTGGCCAAAGTTCAACTGTCTGCACATCGCCGTAAATACTGCCCGCGCCCGGTTTTACGAGCGAGTTATAATACGCATATCTGTCACGCATTATCATATAAAATTCGTACATATAATCTGCAGCATCTTTATAATACGCATTCATAAATTTACGAACCAAATCATCATACGAAAGCGTCACGTCCCACATAAGCCACGATTCCACGTACGTACGCATTTCACGGAAACCCGTTACGTAAGTATCTGCCGACTGCGATGACATACCTACAACGCCAAATTTTGAACATTCTTCATACATGCCCTTAACCGAGGTAAAATTATTGAAGTTGATCAGATATGCGGTAAAGTTGATATCGTACAAATAAATAAGCAACTGTCCATTTGCAATCCGACTCCAATTGCACAACTCGTTATACACGTCCGCATTGATACTGCTTTCAAGTTGATAAGCAAAGTTCGTTTCAATGGGCGTATAGAAGATAATCAAATCGTCGTTAGGAATAACTCTGTCGCTGTAAGGAACGATTTCACCGCTCGCCGTCTTTTTCACGGGAGCCGTTCTCGTTCCGTAATAGGCGTACACAACGTAAAATACTTCTCTACCGGGCTGATTCTTTTTAAGCCAAGCGTTTGCAATTTCGATAACGTTGTTCATCAATGCTATCTGCAAACCACCGGAATTTGCACCGTAATCAACCATCGCTTGCCTACATCTGTCACAGTCGCATTGACCGACAACGTCCTCTTGACCGAACATAAAGTAGGTTGCGTCAGGATACTGTTGGAAATATTCGATAAATTTTTCCGCTAACACCCTTTCCATTACTTCGCCACCCGTGTAGCAAAGTTGCGCATTATCAACGCTAAACCAATCGGGATGATGCTGCAAATACGTTTTTCCTTCGCAACCCGGTTCGCCACAAGTACAAGGATCGTCACGCCTTAAGTATTTTGTCGCCTGACCGTGTCCCCAGTTTACGAAGCCATAGGATTCGGAAGGATATACCAAGCGATATCTCATGTTACTGAGAGCATCATCACGCATTTCAGCATGCACCAGACTACGCATATTATAGGTGGGATTCACAATGTATCCCGTATAGTTGTATAAAGGAATGGTTTTCGTTTTCTCGTAGTAGATTTCATCAGCAGCATAAAATTCGTAGTCGATCGCATCTTTCAAGAAATCATATACTCCGTACAATACACCGCTGCTCGCAGTATAATCGGGACAGGAAATAAACACGTTATTACCCACCGTCTTGATATAGTAGCCGGAATCCACGATATCATCACCTGATAATCTCAACCCAACCTGACTATCCCAAAGTGAAGTATGTCCCAAGGAAATTACACGGGTTTTCGCCTTCGTATCGCTGTCTTTCGCGACGGAAATACTGCTTCCGGTTGCGTTCGCTAAGTTTTGTGCGAGTTCACTTGCAGCCAACTCCTCATAAAAATTCGCATCGTCGCGAAGCAAAATGGTATAGCCGCTGACGCCGTTACGATAGAGGTATTCCCCTTCTACAACGTTCAGTTCCCGTACGCTGCTGTTTTCTTCTCCCGAAGAATCCGAGGTATTGCCACAAGCGGCAAATGTACCCAAAAGCATGAGGGAGCATAATGCCGAAGCAATTACTTTAAAAATCGTTTTCTTCTTCATACTTTTCCCTCCTTATTTCACCAAAAATTCAATTTCTTCCACAGTATAATTGTAATACTCGTCGTATGCAACTACTCTCAGTGTATAAAGTCCCTTCTTCTCCGCAATAAACGTATTGTCGTCCGCCTTGAAGCCGGAATTATATATATTACTGTCTTTGCTCAACAAGGACGTTACCTTGCCGTTTACACTGTAATGCAACAAACGCATTTCGTTGTCGGGAAGAATTACCATTACCTGAACATAACAGTTGTCACCGTTATCCGTTGCAGAATAAGTAGGAATCGTAATTTTATCGCCTACTTTATAAGTCTCTTTTAACGAATTTTTCACCGTAAGCGTAGGTGCGGTTTCATCGCAAACCATAATCATATAAGGAAGCGACATCCGATTGCCATTCGTATCTTTTGCGAAGTAAGTTACGTTGTAATAACCTGCTTTATCCAATACAAACTCTATCTTTTCGGTTGCATCGCCGCCGGCAAGTACTTTACCGTTCATTTCTACCGTAACGGTAAATTCGTCAATTTGTCCAAGTACGTCAAACGCCTTTGCGGTTGGTATATTTGCATTGGAACCAAGTTTTTGACGAAGCAAGAATACATCGTCCAATACAATGATAGGTCTGGTTTCATCCGTTGCTTTATCAATCGAAGTCTTGTTGTAGCCCATGGATTGATTGCAAAGTTGCGTAAGATACATCGAAGACTGACCTCTTACACCTGCGAATGCAATACTAAAGTAAACCATATCCGAAAAACCGTTAAATTCTTCGCCGTTGTCGTAAACCGTTATTACGGCAACCGAATCACCGCTCGTATCGATAATCGACTTATCCTTTGCAGAATAATTGAAGAACAAAATACCTTTACTTTCCGCATACGCAAACGCTCCGGAATCGTTGTTCAACTGCATAGACCACTTATTTGCGGCTTGATCGTAGAAGAAACGGAATGTCACGGACAAGTTTTTATCCATTGCGTCCGTTGCGATAAAGGCCATTTCGGAAAAGTTTGCCCTTTCCGGTTCATAAAGAAGCGAAACCGAAAGGTTTTGTGTACTGATCGGGTTTACAAAAGTCGCCTCTGCGCTATCGTTAAACGCAAACTCCAAATAGTTTCTTTGATCGATGATTTGCAAATCGTCAGCAGTATAGAAATATCTGCTCTTATATTTTCCGGCCTCGGGATCAACTACGGGAATAGTGTTTTTCCACTCCAACGAACCGGTTGCACCTTCCACAACATAACGAATAGTCATTTCATCGCTATCCGCTTTGAACGAACCGCTTTTGAGTTCGCCGTTTACGTACGTCTTACAAGGCAATGAAATCACTTCGCCGTCAACTGTTTCCACAGCCAACGCCTCCGGAAATTCATAGGTAAAGTCTTTCAGCAACACGTCGGTAAATTGAGGCGTTTTAACAAACTTCGGCGCATCTATACTATTCGAACGAATGGTCATAACGCCGTTGCCCACGTTTCCGTAGTAATCGGTTGCCTGATAAACCACCTTATAATCGCCAAGTTCAGTAAGTTGTAAAGTGTTTTTAATATCTAAAAGTTTATTGCTCGGACTATATACGGCACGTTCCTTCTTTAACGTACCACTGCCACCGCTGATATTGATGTCGGAAACGTAAGGAACGTCTACAACGTCATAAACGTCCGCTTCCACCACAGACTCGTCAATGCCGATATAGATATTCGGAATGGACTCCTTAGCAATGATTTCAATGCGCTCTTCCGTTCTGTTACACGAATAATCCTCGGCGCAATAAATCACTTCGTATCTGCCCGGATATTCGACATAGAAGGATTCGCCGTCGTTTTCAACGGTGATTCTCCTACCGTTTGTATCAATATAATTTACCCAAACGTTCGTCTTTACCGTTTTATCCAAATTGTCCTTTGCCGTGAAAGGAATGATCGGAAAACGGGTGCCGACCTCAGCAGTGGGCAATCTGTCCGTCATATCGTAATCGAAAGAAATGTCGGGCGCAATATTATCAACGATATCGTTTACCAAATTGTATCCGCCAAACGATTTGATCAGTAATACGCCTTCGCTCTTGGAAAATCCTTCCGCTTTGATCGTTACGGATACTTCGTCGCCCTTAAAACCTTCCCATGCGTCGCTCTTATAATGAGCGGGATCATCAAGGTCGTTAACCAGTAAATTCTCCGTGCTTGAGTTCGAATAAGGTCCACAGAATATTCTCTTTGATTCATTATCTATAGCAAGCGTTATGGAATTTTCCGAAACCGTCTTTCTTGAAAAGTCTTCATCAATGCGGCTCCAACCACGGAAACTGTGGAATATCATCGTACCATAAAAATTCATATGGAACGTCGTATTTTCATAGCCACCATACTGTCTGCCACTTGCGCCCGCTCTTACGTAAGATACCATGCCGTTACCATCGACAAGATTCGAGGATTCGATGAGGTATTCCACATAGTTATTTGCGTCTGCCGTGTCCGTAATGCGTACCGTCAACTTTTCAAAGTCCGTTTCGCCGTAAACGCTCGGTTGAACGATCATATCGAGGAAGTTAAAGCCTTCCACTAAATCCGCTGTTTTAAGGTTGACAGCAAATCCGATTTGTTGACTTGCCTTGAAATGCACCTTTGCCCCGTACGTTTCTTTTGTAAGTGCGAACGGGCTTTCTCCAATGTAGAACTTACCGTACTCAACTTTCATACCTGCTTCGGCAACGATCATATCCTGAGGTCTGCGAATTGCCATATAGGTCCTCGTTTCCTCTATGCGTTGACCCGCCACCGTCGCATAATAAGTTACCTGATATTGTCCGGCCTGTCCTATAACAAACTTATTGCTACCGTAAACCCCACCGCTGGGATATACGATTCTCATGCCTTCCGCATACACGCCTGCGCCGGCGGAATTCATTTTATAATCCTTCGCCTCTATAATATCGCCGATATGCACGTTTGTTGAAACGGCTCTCTCTGCCGCATACGCTACTTTACGGCTTATGTTGATCGAACTATAGCCAAGGAATGCACAAACCACAGCACAAAGCAACAGCCCGATGCGAAGAATGCTTTTTTTCTTCATCGGTTTCATTTATCCTTTTATTCCTCCTACAGACAAATTTACATTAAGCTTCTTATTAAAGATGCCATAGAATACAACAATCGGCAACGCCATCAGGCAAATACCTGCCAATCTCGTCGGCGTGTGCGCAATTTCAACGATTGCCGTGTTTTGGAACCGATACATACCGTACGCCGCTACAGGATGCGAGGGTAAGTACACCATCGGAATCTGGAAATCGTTCCAAAGCGCAATGAAGTTCAAAACAAATATCGTCGAGGTTGTCCCCGCCGCCAATGGGACGATGATTTTCAACATAATCGTCAAAGGATTTGCCCCGTCGATTTTTGCAGCTTCCGTATAGTCCATCGGGATCATCTTAAACTGTGCGTAGAAAATCAAGAAATATGTATTCAAAAAAGACGCACGCATGATCCAGATTCCACCAAAAGTATCGAAAATTCCCAGTTTTTGTGCCGTCGCAATTTCACTCGGCATTGAGCCAACGATCGGCAACGACAAGGCTACCAATACAAACGCATAGATAAATTTCGAGAACTTATATTTAAAACGAGCCGCCGCATACCCCATCATCAAAGAGGTTACGGTAACTGCGGCAGCACAGCCTAACGAGTACAAAATCGAGTTGATAAATTGCTGGAAAATATTAAATCTCGCAGTGGCCAACTGTCCATTATGAATTACGTCAATGTCAATATAGAAATACTTGTATGCCGTTGCATAGTTATTAAAGGTAATACCTCTCGGCCACCACAACATATTACCAAGACGGTCGCTGTTGGGCATCTCCATAAATTCGTATTCCGAAACAGATTTCAACGTCGTCAACAACATCCAGAGCAGAGGCAAAATCAAAGAGATAACGTAAAGACCCAACACAACGCCAAGAACGATAGCAAGCGCACTGACTTTTTTATTCGTTTTTCTCATTATTGTTCCTCCTTTCCTTCTAACAGTCTACGCACGAGCAAGGTCAAAGGGAACGCAATCATTGTGCATACGATACCCAAAGCGCTTGCGTAGGTGTACATGGACTTACCATTCCCTACCCTGTTTACAAGTTCGAACAAATAATAGCCGATTGTATAGTTCTCATAATCGACGCCATCGCCAAAGAACGCATAGAGACTTGCCTGGTCGGTAAACAACATTGCCACGCTTGCGATCATAAAGGTTGCAACAGTAGGCAAAATCATCGGCACGACAATGAAAAACAGTTCCTGAT
The DNA here is from genome assembly GCA_905235795.1 of uncultured Clostridia bacterium. Lineage (GTDB taxonomy): Bacteria > Bacillota > Clostridia > Christensenellales > Borkfalkiaceae > RGIG3732. The sequence goes on from CAJOMS010000029.1 coordinate 13,265, forward strand.
AAGTTTTTACGCCGTCCACTTTACCAGCCTCGATAATATCGGGTGAAATTTGGTCCATTGCACCCGTATAAATCAATATCTGTCCACCGAAACTCACCCATATATTATAGAAATAAATGGTTGGCATCAACGTTTTACTTCCTATCAACAACGGGTTGATCGTCTTCCTAAGTAACTCCGAGATATAGCCGGGAATCGCCTCGTTTGCAAAAAACTTAAAGACGATAACCATCAAAATTCCGGGCAGAACGGACGGTAAAAACAGGAAAAATTTGAAAAACTTGCTGAATATCCATTTTTTATAGATGTAATACGAGAACAAGATTGCCAAAAGTCTCCCGAATATAGCCGTCAACACCCATACGTACAAGGAGTTTAAGAAGGCGTCCCTAAGAATTGTCGATTTTGTAAGTTCTTGCCAAAGCCTACTGAAATTAGCACCCAGATCCCACTTAAACGTACCGGCTATTTGATCATACGTCTGAAAAGCCATAGCAAAGCTGTTCAGATTTACGTAGAAATAGAATATTACGACTTGTAAAAGTGGCAACGCAACGAGGCAGATGTAGAAGATCAAATCTCCTACATCGCGAACTCTTTTGCGTTTTAATTTTGTTACTTCCATAAAGGAATCACTCCTGTCTTATTTAGTCAAAGAACCCCACTTACCCTGCTGATATGTATATAAACCCTTGAAGTACTCAAGCGCAGTTGCCTTACCGTCTTTAAATGCATTAAATGCATTGTTCAGGTCTTTTCCATTTATATTTGCCAGACCCAACCAATTATCTTTTTCAAAGTGGGCTTGGTTCTTGATAGCGATATTTGCTGCCGAGTACGGATATACAACCTTCGAAGAACTTCTCATATCTATCAAGGTCTGACCGTAATAAGTTGCAGATGCACGATCTGCCGCAGTTACTTCATACTGCAAGGATCTGGGAATAGAGGTCTTTGCCGAGAATTTGGACATTTCCGCATCTGTATGCAAGAAAAGCATAAATTCTTTCGCAAGTTTCATATTCGAGCAATTCTTATTGATAAATCCAAACGAACTGTTTACGGAGAACATCGTCTGATCGCCTGCTGCAGCTTCGTTTACTTTAGGTACGGGCAAGAAACCAAAACGTCTGTCCGATTTCTTTTCGCCCTTTTGATTTTCAAGTTCTACGAACGTGGGGGTTGCTTCGTTTTCCCACCAAACACCTTCCGCAAGCATTGCATAACGCTTGGTAGAATACTTACTCTTGATAAAGTCAGACTGTGCAACCGTATAGTCAAGACCATTGAAAGAACCGCCGATATATTTCGTAGAACCAAACAACTCTTCCTGCATCTTCAAAGCATAGTATTTACCTGCTTGTCTTTGCAATTCGTAACCGTTTGCTTCCGATATATCCATGTCTTCAAATTCAATCGTTGCTTCAATTTTGTTTGCATTTTCGGTAATACTCTTTGCAAGCCTTGCAGTACCGCTGAAGCTGTTGTTAAGGCTGAAATTGTCATAACCTTCGTAGTCAGCCGCCCAAGAAAAGAACGATCTGTTTACGTAGCCGGGATAGTTACCGGAATACATGAAAGGAACGAAACCTTTTGAAACGATTTGGTCGCAAAGCTCAATCATTTGATCGTAGGTTGCGGGAAGCCCGTCGTCGTAAGTATTCGGTTTACCGTCAGGACCGTTGGATTTAGCAGCGTTGAACTCATTAGCGTTTGCAAAATCAGACAAACGAATGAAGTCGCCGTCATCGTCAAAATAGAAGCCTTCTTCTTCAAACAAATCCACGTCATAAGTAAAACCGTAGAAACCGTCGTAGAAGGGAATCATATAATATTTTCCGTCTTTTGCGGTCATAAAACTCTTCGTAGTAGGATCAAGCTTGTCTTCAATCGTACCGCTTTCGCCGTAAGCACTAAGCGAGCCCTTAACTACGTCCGTAATATCCGCAACCATATTGTTATTTACAAAGGTGTAGTAATCAACTGCTTCCGTGAAATATATGTCCTTGTTCAAGACTCCGCTTTCAGCAAGCGTGTTACCCGCATACTTGGTCTTGTCGGGGTCTATGTTGATCTTAACGCCCGTCTTACCTGCTTCAAAGTCAGTAGCCGTTGCATATTTTGCTTCAAAACGAGCAACTGCATCCTCCAACCATGCATGCCCTACACCGCCGTCGAAGGTAGCAACACTGATGTTTGCTTTTGTTACGTCTTCCGTGTTGTTATCGATGATCGTACCACCGCCGCAGCTGCTCAACGTGCTCATTGCCGTCGTTGTCATCAATACTGTTGCCATAAGGGTAAAAAGTTTTTTGTGTTTCATGTTAAATGTCCATCCTTTTTTTATTTTTCAAAATTATAATCAACGCACACATAGCCGCCAAGCAGATTACCGACCATGCTCCGTTTATCGAGCTACCGCAACCTGCCATATCTTTTGGCTTATCGTCTGCATTTTCCAACTTTTTAACGCTTTCAATCTTCGTCTTCATATCGGAAACGCTACGCTCAAGGCCTCTGATATCCGTTGCTTCTTCAATAGCATTCATTGCAGCCGCAACGTAACCGCTGATTTCCTCTAATGCTTCATCGCTGTAAAGACTATAATCGATTGCGTTTGCATAAGATTGAACTTCTTCTTTCGCAGCATATTTTGAATCTTCGAACGCTTTCTCATCCGCTTCTTCGGCTACCATAACCTTATCCATCGCCGCTTTTGCATTCGCAACGATATTCGCAATCGCTTCATCATTGCCGACCGCATTGTCAAGAGCTAAAAACGCATTATAGAGAATAGCTTCGATTTCATTCCATTGAGGCTGGTTATAGTTGCTTTGACTCTTGTAGCCTTCAAGTTCAGCTTTCGCCGCAATTAGTGCCATTTCTTCCACTTCGACCTGCTCGCCGGTCTTTTTCGTATCTATTTCCGCCTTTGCAGCCGATACGATGTTTGCGATCGCAGTCGTGTTACCGATAGCCGAGTCAATGTCCGCATTTGCCTGAGCGATAATCGATTGAATGGTAGCCCATACCCCCGCATGATAATCGCTTTCTTTCTTATAAGACGCAAGTTCAGCCTTTGCATTTGCAACAACTTCTTCGGCTTCTGTCCACTGCTTAGCCGTCCAT
>CAJOMS010000030.1 GCA_905235795.1 uncultured Clostridia bacterium
TCTGGTGCCGGGCGTTGGAGAGATCATCGGCGGATCCCAGAGGGAAGAGCGTTACGACGTGCTCAAAGCGCGCATAGAGGAAACGGGAATGACGGAGGAAGATTACTGGTGGTATCTCAACTTGCGCAAATACGGCAGCGTAACCCACTCGGGCTTCGGCCTTGGATTTGAGAGGATGATAATGTATCTTACGGGCATTTCAAACATCAGGGACGTAATACCTTTCCCGAGAACCGTCTCCAACCTCGATTACTGATTTTGCGGAGCTTGATATGAAAATTGTTCTTGACGCATTCGGCGGCGATAACGCACCAAGGGCCACGGTAGTTGGCGGAGTGCAGGCATTGAGGGGAAAATCCGGTTTTTCTCTCATATTAACGGGTAAAGCCGAAACCATATACTCTATTTTGAAAGAAAACGCATACGACGACGTCGCGGATAGAATCGATGTCATCGATTGCGACGAAGTGATAACGAACGACGAATCTCCTACGGTAGCTATCAGAAAAAAGACCAACTCGTCACTTGCCGTAGGGCTTAAAGCTCTTAAAGAACGTCCGGACGTAGAGGCGTTCGTATCTGCCGGCAGTACGGGCGCGGTACTTACGGGTGCAACGCTCAAAGTCGGCAGAATAAAGGGTATTTCACGCCCCGCTCTCGCACCCGTTTTACCTACCGTAACCGGCGGCGACGTAATGTTGCTCGACTGCGGCGCAAACGCCGATTGCAAACCCGTAAATCTCGTTCACTTTGCCGTTATGGGCTATAATTATATGAAGGCTGTTTACGGTTTGGATAACCCGCGCGTTGCGTTGCTTTCAAACGGAACAGAAGATCATAAAGGCTGCCAGCTCACGCAGGAAACCTTTAAAATATTAAAGAATATACCCTCGATCAATTTCGTGGGCAATATGGAGGCAAGGGATATCCTTTCCGGCAATTACGACGTGGTCGTGTGCGACGGCTTTTCGGGCAATATTTGCCTTAAAAGTTTAGAGGGTATGTCCGTTGCTACCTTTTCTCTCATAAAGCAGGGCGTCAACAACTCTTTTAAATCAAAGGTCGGCGCAATGCTTATGAAAAACGTGTTTAAAGACATCAAAAAGAAAATGGATTACAATTCCAACGGCGGCGCCGTATTTCTGGGCGTTGAAGGCGTGATATACAAGGCTCACGGTGCCTCTACGGAAAATACGATAAAAAATACCGTTCTTCAGGCGGTACACGCTGTTGAAAGCAATTTGGTAGAAACCATAAAAAATTCTCTTTCAACCGTGGATCTTGAAAATTTGATTTTAACGGAGTAATTATGTCCGCAATATTTCATTCCCATGAGTGCGAGGAGAAAATAGGGTACGTTTTTTCCGACAAATTGTTGCTTAGAGAGTGTTTTACTCATTCTTCTTACGCGCACGAACACGGGTGCGAAAGTAATGAAAAATTAGAATATCTCGGCGATTCCGTTCTGAATTTTATAATTGCCGACTATCTGTTCGAAAACCGTAACGGCAACGAAGGCGATCTCACCAAACGACGTGCTGAAATCGTTTCTTCTCAGCCCCTTGCTTCCGCGATAAGGTCAATGGGGGCGGAAGGATATTTGCTTCTCGGCAACGGTGAGATCAACAAACCCGTGAACGACGGCATGTGTGAAAATCTCTTTGAGGCGATAGTCGCGGGCATATATAAAGACGGAGGACTTGCTTGTGCAAAAAAATTTATTACGGATAAATTGTTGCACTCTGCGGAAGCAAAAGGCAAGCCTCAAAACGTTGATTACAAAACCAAGCTTAAAGAATACGTAGAAAAGACGAAGCAGGGAACGATCACCTACGTCCTTATAGAAAAAAAGGGACCGGACCATTCTCCTGAGTTTACTTGCGGAGTTAAATTAGAAGGAAAGCTTATTGCTACCGGTGTCGGCAAAAAGAAGACCGACGCAGAGAAAAAAGCGGCTGAAGAAGCGCTTAAAAAATATAAAAGGGGTAAGTAAAATTGAATTTTACCAAAATAGAAATAATCGGCTTTAAATCATTTGCCAATAAGACCGAAATCAGGTTCGATCACGGTATTACGGGCATAGTCGGGCCGAACGGTTGCGGCAAGTCTAACGTTGCCGACGCAATACGTTGGGTTTTGGGCGAGCAGTCTGCAAAGTCTCTCCGCGGTTCAAGCATGCAAGACGTTATTTTTAACGGCACGCAGAGCAGAAAAGCCCTTTCTTATTGTGAAGTTTCTTTGTTTTTCGATAATTCGAACGGTATTTTTAAGAGCGAAGAACATACCGAGGTTGTTTTAACGAGAAAACTTTACCGTAGCGGCGAAAGCGAATATTACATAAACAAACAACCACGCAGACTTAAAGATATAGTAAATCTCCTTCACGAGTGCGGAATAAGCAAAGAAGGATATACTATAATAGGTCAGAATAAGGTCACGGAAATATTGTCCTCTAAGCCGGAGGACAGGCGCGCCATATTCGAGGAAGCCGTGGGCATATCCAAAACTAAAACGCAAAGGCTCGAAACTGAGCGTAAACTTCAAAAGGCTATGGACAACATCACCCGTTTTTCGGATATATGCAGCGATCTCGAAAGGCAACTTGCGCCGCTTTCCCGTCAGGCGGAAACGGCTAAGGCTTTCAACGAGCTTTCGGAAGAATTAAAGACGCACGAGGTAAACGCCTATCTTTACAAGGTGGAAAACGCCGCCGAAACAAAGAGCGTCATTCAAACGAGGTTGCAGGCAATATCCGAGGATCTTGCCGCAAAAAAAGCGGATTTTGACGCCGCCGAAAAACTTTACAGCGAAAGCATGGCGGCAGTCGGCAAGTCGGACGAAGTCATTAAATCTTTGAACGAGCAGATTCTCAATAAAACCGTCGGTCTCGAAGAACAAAAAGGCGACGTTAAACTCAAGGGGCAAAAGGTAGATTTCTTCAACGGGGAGATCGATCGTTTGCGCAACGAAAATAACGAATATCAGAACAAGATAAACGACCTTTCTTCAAGTTTGGCGGACAAGAAAAGTTTTGCCGTCAAGGCAGAAAATAAGAAAAACGACACGAACGAAAAACTTGAAAAGATCACAAAGCGCCTTATTTCCGTTATGGGTGAAATAAGCAACCTCGAAAGCGAGGCGAAGGATGATACTAATAACGTCATCGCGTCTTTGCAAAGCCTTTCGGATATCAATTCGAGTTTGGGTTCTCTCGCCGCGGAGCAAAACCTTATTTCCACCAAACAACAGGAAACGTTGGCTAAGGTTGACGAATTAAAGGAAAAATTGCTCAGATACCAGAGCGAAAAGGCCGTTCACGGCGAAATGCTCGCGTCGCTCAATAAATCTATAAGTTCTCTAAACGACGAGATAGAGGCAAGCGAAAACGGCGTACGCGTTACGAACGGAAAGTTAAACGAACTCTCGTCTAAAATCTATAAATTAAACAACAATATAACTACTCTCGAGGCGAACGAGAAATTTTACAGGGGCTTGAAGGATTCTTTTGAAGGATATCAGGAAGCCGTCCGTAGATTGATGAACGAGGCTAAAGACAATAAGGAAGTAGCCAAACACATCAAAGGTGTGGTCGCGTCCGTAATCCATACCGAAAAGCAGTATGAAGTGGCAATGGAAATAGCTATGGGCAACGCCATACAAAATATCGTTACCGCCGATGAAAACGACGCAAAATATTTGATTGACCTCTTAAAGCGCAACGGTTGGGGCAGGGCGACGTTTTTACCCGTCAACACCATAAAATACCGCCCCGATTCGGCTGAAATGATGAATGCCAAGCGCGAAAAAGGCTCTTTAGGCCCTGCCGCTCAGCTCGTCACGTACGACAAATATTACGAGCCGGTTATCAGATATCTTCTCGGCAACACGCTAATCTGCGATACGTTGGAAAACGCAACCGCAATAGCCAGAAAATACCGCTTTGCCTTTAAAATCGTAACGTTAGACGGCGACGTGTTATCCCCGCAAGGCTCGATGACCGGCGGTTCCAGAAGGCAAAACACCTCAAATCTTTTGGCTATCGACGGCAAAGTCGAAAACATACGCAAAGATTTGGAGGCTTTAAGAGCGGAATTCGAAACCGCAAACAAACGCAAAAATCAGTACGATCAAACGCTTAAAAGTCTTAACGAAGACCTATCGAGAATGCAGGCGGAGCTCAACGAAAAGAAACAGGCTCTTTCGGTCACGAAAGAAAAGATTTCTCAGTGCGACGCGGCAATTGACGAGGCAACCAAAGAGATAGATTCGTACAGAGACGCGTTAAAGGAAATAAATTCCAGATTGACGGAGATTAAGCTCCTCAAAGAAAACGCGGAAAGCGACCGCAAACGCGTTGAAGACAAGAAGAAAGATTCTTCCGAACGAATCAACGACGGTAAGGATTTGGAGCAGCTCAAAAAAGAAAAGGACAAGCTTATTGCGGAAAATACAGAACTTCAATCGTCACTCGCAACGCTTAAAAGTGAAATTTCTGCCAACGAGGCTGAAATAGATCGTTTGACCAACGAAATAAATTCATTTAGAAACTCCATTCGCGAAAACGACGCAAATATTTCCGGCAATACGGAAATAATCAATCGCCTAAAGGGCGAAATGGAAAAAATAGCCCTTTCCGGCGAAGATCAAGCCGAAGTAGCGTCCCTACGCGAAAAATTGCAAAAGGCCGAGAGCGACAAGCAAGGCTATCAGGAAAAAATCGAGCGCTCCAACAACATGAAGCAGATGCTCAACGAGGAAATAATCCAACTTTCCGGCGATAAGATAAAGGAGCAGAACAACCTCGAAAAGGTTGACGACGACCTTAAACATTCGGCTGAAAAGCTTATGGAAGATTACAATCTTGCCTATGAAGATTGCCTTGCCCTTAAAATCGACGATTACGACATTAAATCGTCTAACGCCAATATTGAAAAAATCAAGCGCAAGATACGCGGTTTAGGTCCCATCAACAGCAACGCGATAGAGGATTATGAAAACATAAACAACATCTATCAGGAAAACTTACTGCAAAAGGAAGACCTCGAAAAAGGCGCCGCAGACCTTCGTGCCGGCATAGACGCGTTGACCAAAGAGATGACGGAAAAATTCAACAGCGGTTTTGAAGTTATTAGAACAAATTTCCGCAAGATATTCAAAGAGTTGTTCGGTGGCGGCAGCGCAGACTTACAACTCGATTACGAGAATTGCGACGATCCGCTCGAAGCGGGCATCGAGATCATGGCGGAACCGCCGGGAAAGAAATTGCAAAAAATTTCATTGCTCTCCGGTGGCGAAATGGCGCTCACGGCAATTGCTATCCTGTTCGCAATACTTCGTTTGTGCCCGATGCCGTTCTGCGTTCTCGACGAGATAGAGGCTGCGCTCGACGAGGCGAACGTAGAAAGATTTGCTAAATATTTAAAGAACTTCTCTGCGGAAACCCAGTTCATAGTCATAACCCACAAAAAGGTTACTATGGAACTTGCGGACGCACTTTACGGCGTTACCATGCAGGAAAAAGGCGTATCGAGCATCGTTTCGGTTGAACTTGAAGACGTATCCGAAGAAGCATTAAATTAAAAATATATTAAGGAACTGAAACATTATGGGCATTTTCAGCAAAATGTTTTCCGCGCTGAAAAAAACCAAGGATAAAATATCTCAAAAGTTATCCGGTTTGTTTTCGCGCAATAAAATAGACGACGAATTTTACGAAGAACTTGAAGACGTGCTTATTTCTTCGGATATAAGCGTAAGAACGTCTATGGATATTGTCGAAGACCTTCGCGATAAGGTCAAAAAAGACAAAATAACCGACAACGACGGCGTGGTCGCCGCACTCAAAGAAATTTTAATAGACAATATCGAAAGGGCTGAGGAGTTGGAAATACAAACTCCCGCAGTGATTATGGTAATAGGCGTAAACGGCGTCGGCAAAACGACCACGATAGGTAAGCTCGCGCACTACTTTTCCGAAAACAAAAAGAGTGTTACAATAGCGGCTGCCGATACGTTCCGCGCTGCTGCGTCCGATCAACTTACCGTTTGGGCAAACAGAGCTAACGTCAAAATAGTTAAATCTTCCGAGGGAAGCGATCCTTCGGCAGTCGTTTTCGACGCGATAAGCTCCGCCAAGGCAAGGAAAACCGATTATCTCATAATAGATACCGCAGGCAGATTGCACGTTAAAGCGAATTTGATGGAAGAACTTAAAAAGATGGCGCGCATAGTGGAGAGAGAATATCCCGAAGCTCACTTCTATAAATTTATCGTTCTCGACGCCACTACGGGACAAAACGCCGTCAATCAAGTAGACGTGTTCAATCAGGCAGTCGGTATCGACGGAATAGTTTTAACTAAACTTGACGGCACGGCAAAGGGCGGCTTCGTCATTTCTATGTGCAGCGAGCTCGAAATCCCCGTGGTTTACGTCGGTACGGGCGAAAAGCTTGAAGATATAGACGTTTTCGACGCCGAACAGTTTGTTTCAGGAATTCTGTAAAATTGTTTTAAAAACAGTTGACAATTTAATTAAGTACGTATATAATATTAAGTGTAAAGCAGATTAGCTTTACACTTTTTTATGGACAAAGATTTTCATTTGATAGAGTTGTTCGGTCTGTACGGCAATATGTTGACCGAACGTCAAAAAGATTTATTCAGCCTTTATTACGAGTGCGATCTTTCTTTGGGGGAGATAGCTCAAATCAAGGGAGTAAGCCGCCAAAGTGTAAACGATGGGCTGAAAAAATCTAAAGAAGTTTTGATTTCAACCGAAGAAAAACTCGGTTTGGCGGCAAAACTTTCCGCATTAAAAAGCATAATGCGGGCTTGCAAAACCGGTGAAATTTCATCGGACGACGCCGTATCTGCGGCTGTAAATATTTTGGAGGAATTCTGATGGCGGTTTTTTCCGGCTTAAGTGAAAAACTCAATCATATATTCGCAAAAATGACTAAAAAGGGCAAGCTTGACGAGTACGACATCAAGCAAGCCATGCGCGAGGTGCGTATTGCCCTTTTAGAGGCTGACGTAAACATCGAAGTAACCAAGCGTTTCATCGCAAGAGTCAGCGAAAAAGCTCTCGGGCAAGAGATATTAAAAAGTCTTAGCCCCGCACAACAGGTTATTAAGATAGTCAACGACGAATTGACCGAACTTATGGGCAGCACAAATTCAAAGCTCGATACTTCGGCGTCGCCAGCTGTCATAATGATGTGCGGTTTGCAGGGCGCAGGTAAAACAACGCTCTGCGGAAAATTAGCCCTTCATTTAAAAAAGCAAAATAAAAAAGTCCTTTTGATTGCGTGCGACGTATATCGCCCCGCCGCTATAAACCAACTTAAAGTTGTGGGAGAAAAGGCCGGGTGTGAAGTTTTCGAGAGAGGACAGACTAATCCCGTAGATATAGCAAAAAAAGGCGTTGAATACGCCTCGTCTTACGGTTTTGATATAGCTATTATAGATACCGCGGGCAGGTTGCACATTGACGACGCATTGATGACGGAACTTGAAAACATAAAAAGTGCCGTTCATCCGGCGGAGATTTTGTTGACGGTCGACTCTATGACCGGTCAGGACGCGGTTAACGTCGCCCGGACTTTTAACGACAGGCTGGACGTTACCGGCGTGGTTTTAACTAAGCTTGACGGTGATACACGCGGCGGCGCATGCCTTTCTATAAGGGAAGTTACGGGCAAGCCTATAAAATTCTCGAGCGTCGGCGAAAAATTGACCGATCTCGAACCGTTTTATCCGGACAGGATGGCTTCAAGGATCCTCGGCATGGGGGACGTATTGTCGCTCATCGAAAAGGCTGAACAGGTAATAACCGACGATCAAGCCAAAAAGATGGAAAAGAAGCTTAAAGAAAACAGCTTCACTCTCGAAGATTATATCGAACAATTCGAGGCCATAAAGAAAATGGGCAATATCAACGACCTTATCGGTATGGTTCCGGGGCTCGGAAACAAAATGAAAGTTTCCAACGCGCAGATCGACGAAAAGAAAATAGAGAGAGTTAAGGCGATAATTTATTCCATGACCCCCAAAGAACGCCGCGATCCCAACATTTTAAATTCGTCGAGAAAACAGCGAATCGCAAAGGGCAGCGGTACGACCGTTCAGGAAGTTAATCAATTGCTCAAACAATTCGACCAAAGCAAGCAAATGATGAAACAACTCAAAGGAAAAAGAGGTTTCAGATTTTGAAACTAAAAATAACATTAAGAAAATTATTTATCGGAGGATACTCTAATGGTTAAAATGAGACTTACAAGATTGGGCGACAAGAAAAGCCCTTTTTACCGCATCGTCGTTGTAGACGGCAGGCAAGCAAGAGACGGAATGTATATAGATAAAATCGGTCATTACAATCCGCTCGTCGATCCCGCCGAAATCGTTATCGACGCAGAAAAAGCAAAAGCTTGGCTCGCAAAAGGCGTTCAGCCTACCGAAACCGTAAAAACTTTGCTCATCAAAGCCGGCGTTATCGAGCAGCCTACAAAACTTTCCCCTTCAAAAACCAATCCCAAAAAGAAGAAGGGCTGATTTTAGGGCGTTTTTTCTAAGTAAGGAGTTATTATGTTGGATTTGATTAAATACGTGGTCGATCAATTTGCCGAATTCCCCGAAAAGGCAGAGTATATCGTCGAGGAAAAGGAAGACAGCATTGACGTGACGCTCGTTCTCGAAGAGAGCGATATGGGTAAAGTGATCGGTCGCCAAGGTAAAATAGCAAAGGCTTTAAGGACGCTTGTTAAAGCTGCAACCCCCAAGGGCGAAAAAAAATACAACCTCGAAATCAAATCGAAAGCCGAGGTATAATTTTTATTTAAATATGGGAAAAACGGGAACTTCTTGCAAAAATCTTTTTGCAGGATTTTTTCGTATAAGGTTATGTAAATGAGTTTGATACTTATCGGTAAAATCGCAAAACCGCAAGGCATACGTGGAGAATTAAAAATACAACCCATAGCGGATTCTCCCGAAGTTTTCGATTCTCTTAAAAAAGTTTATATAGACGGAACGGCTTTTAAAATCTATTCTGCCAGAATAACGCCCGGCGGAGTTTATCTCGTGCTCGGCGGAATTGCGGACAGAAACGCGGCGGAAACGTATCGCGGAAAGTCCGTCTACGCCGAAAAAGACGATATACCGCTGCCGGAGGATCGCTGGTTTATAGAAGACGTGATTGATTGCGCCGTAAGCTTTGAAAATCAGGAGCCGCTTGGCAAAATTACAGACATTGTTACGCGCGGCGGCACGGATTTTTACACCGTTAAAACCGATGACGGAAAAATCGTTTCCTTTCCGTTTTTAAAGGATATGGTCGTAGAGGTAAACGTTTCTTCCAAACGGATTATAATAAAAAAAGAAAAATTCGACGAGGTCGCTTTTTATGAGGATTGATATTCTCACTCTCTTTCCCGAGATGTTCACCGCGCTGTACGAAAGCATTCTCGGCAGAGCCGTAAAAAACGGAAAAATCGAAATCTTTTTGCACGATATACGCGACTATACGCTTAATAAACATAAAAAAGTGGACGATTATCCCTTCGGAGGAGGCGCGGGAATGGTCCTAACTCCTCAGCCCGTTGCCGATTGTATCCTTTCCGTTGATCCTGACCATGAGGCGAGGAGAATCTATATGTCTCCAAAAGGCAGGACTTTCAGCCAAAAACTCGTGCCGGAATTTTTGAAGTACGACAGACTTTTATTGCTGTGCGGACATTACGAAGGAATAGACCAACGCGTACTCGATCTGTTTATAGACGAGGAGCTTTCTATCGGCGATTACGTGCTGACAGGCGGAGAATTGCCCGCAATGGTCGTTACTGATTGCATTTCAAGGTACGTAGAGGGAGTTATCAGTTCGGATTCTCTCTCACAGGAATCCTTTTCCGACGATCTGCTGGAGTATCCGCATTATACTCGTCCGCAGGAGTTTATGGGATTAAAAGTGCCGGACGTGCTCGTTTCGGGCAACCATGCGGAAGTCGATAAATGGCGGCAACAAAAATCTCTTGAAATTACAGAAAAAAATCGCCCCGACCTACTCAATAAAGGTAACAAATAGTATGAATATACAATGGTTTCCCGGGCATATGACTAAGTCTATGCGCATGATGGAAGAAAACGTTAAACTGTGCGACGGCGTTATTTTTATATTAGACGCTCGCGCCCCTTTTGCGTGCATAAACAACACTTTGCTCGGCGTGTTCGGAGATAAACCGGTATTATATATATTAAACAAGTCCGATTTGGTTTCAAAAGATCAAATTTTTTTGATACAAAAATCATTTCAAGCTGAATACAAAAGCGTCATACCTGTAAACGGCACGTTAAAAAAGGACGTGGAAAAAATTTATGCCGAGTCCGTCAAATATTTTTCGGAAAGGATAAACAGAGCTAAAGAAAAAGGCGTAAATAAAGCCTTGCGCGTTATGGTCGCCGGTGTGCCGAACACGGGTAAATCAACAATTATCAATTCGCTTTGCGGCGAAAAACGAGCCATAACGGGCGACAAGGCAGGCGTTACCAGAGGGAAACAATGGGTAAGGCTCAAAGATATAGAATTGCTCGATACCCCCGGAACGATGCCTCCTAAATTCGATAATCAGTATTACGCCGCGCATCTTGCTTATATAGGGAGTATTAACGACGATATTTTAGACCTTGAAACGCTGTGCCTTAATTTCCTTGAAGAAATGCAAAAAAATTTTCCAAATGAACTACAGACAAAATACGGTTTGACAGATTTTTCCGAGAAAATTCCTTTGGATATTTTCGACGAGATATGTAAAAAGAGGGGATTTTTATTTCGCGGCGGCGAATTCGATTACGAACGCGGTGCGCGTGCTGTACTCGACGATTTCCGAAAGGGCAGAATAGGCAAAATTTGTCTCGAAACGGAGAGATACGATGGATAAACCTCAAATTGACAAACTTGAGTTTGAACGCAAATACTTAGAACAAGGCAAAAACTATATTGCCGGTGTGGACGAAGTCGGCAGGGGACCTCTTTGCGGTCCCCTGGTGTGCTGCGCAATTATAATGCCTTTGGACGACATTATCGAAGGTGTTGACGACAGCAAAAAACTTTCCGCAAAAAAGCGCGAGTACCTTTACGACTTGATTTTAAAAAAGGCAATAGCATACAAAATATGTTCGGCAGATCACTCCGTTATAGATGAAATAAATATATTAGAAGCTACGAAAAGGTGCATGAAAGAGTGTGTTGAAAATCTTTCGCCCACGCCCGACGTAGTTCTTATCGACGCTTTGAAACTCGATATATCCGTACCGCAAGAGTCTATAATAAAAGGCGATCTTCACAGCTACAGCATAGGCGCGGCGTCTATCGTTGCAAAGGTGTACCGAGACAGACTTATGGAAGACTACGATAAATTATATCCTCAGTACGACCTCGCGTCGAATAAGGGATACGGTACGAAAAAACATATTCAGGCGATAAAGGAGTATGGACCATGCCCGATACACAGAAAAACTTTCATAAAAAACTTTTGGGAAGATCGGGCGAAAACAGAGCAGTAAGATTCTTGCGCTTAAGGGGATACAGGATTCTTTGTCGCAATTTTAAATCCCGCATCGGCGAAGTCGATATTATTGCAAAAAAAGGGCCCACGTTCGTTTTTATCGAAGTAAAAACACGCGAAAACGATTTTTTCGGCAACCCGTGCGAGGCGGTAACCTTCCGCAAGCAGGAAAAATATCGCCTTTTGGCTCAACAGTATTTACAAAGAGCGGAATGTCTCGATATGCCTACTCGGTTTGACGTTATCGAAATTCTCGGCAGAAAAATCAATCATATAAAAAATGCTTTTTGACATATCGGTTTCGGCAGCCTCCGGCATAGAGGCAGTAACGAAACGAGAACTTAATAA
>CAJOMS010000031.1 GCA_905235795.1 uncultured Clostridia bacterium
TCTGCAATCTTCATCATATAACGCCGGGTCATGATCGTCATTTCATTTTCCGGACAGTTTTCTCCGATCGCCTGTTGAATGGAGAGGATATTGACAGAATGCACTTTGATCCTTCCGCAGTAGCCTGCCAGGATCTCCGCCAGATCGTAAACTTTCTCTCTGGCCCTTTCGCTTGTATACGGAAAAGAGTGAAAATGAACCGCTTCGATCAGCATGCCTCTTTTTGCCATCATCCAGCCTGCAACGGGGCTGTCTATCCCGCCGGAAATCATTATCGTGCCGCGGCCGGAACTCCCTACGGGCATTCCGCCCATTCCCTTTACAAAATCGAGGAACATGTAAGTCGTTCCGTTTTCGCGTATATCTACGTTGCACGTATATTGCGGGGAAACCACGTTTACTTTAAGTCCGGGATTTTTTGCCAAAAGCGCACCGCCGAGATCCCTGCTGACTTCGGTGGACTTTTTCGGGTAATTTTTATCTGCACGGTTGGTTTCCACTTTAAAAGTTCCCGTTTTATCGCGGAGTAAAATATTTCCGCACTCCACCATTTCGACAAAAGAAGTCTTTATTTCGTAACCTGCACTCATAGAGTGAATGCCGCTGACTTTTTTCAACCTGTCTAAAATAACGCCTTCGTCCTCATCGCTGAAATGTTTTACGAGATAGCGACTTTGAGTGCGCTCCACCTTACAATTTATATCTTCAAGTGCTTTTTGAACGTTTCTGTCCAAAAGTCCCTCGAAGAAGCTTCTGTTTTTCCCTTTTAAATGTATTTCGCAATATCTGATTATAATTATTTTTTCCATAATGTTACACTATCACTTTTTTTAATTCACGGCACGCGTCGTTTATGCCGTTTGCCGCCTCGACTACGTCCTCAGGACGAGTAAAAGCCGAAAAACTAATTCTCAGCACTCCGTCGAGTTCCTGCGCAGAGTATCCGCACTCTTTAAGAACTCGACTATGTTTATTAAGCGAAGCGCACGCCGAGCCCGTTCCTACGATTATCCCACGTTTTTCCAAAATATGCTGAAGGACTTCACCCCTCAGTTTCGGTGCCGTTATACTCACGATATGCGGCGCGCAATTTTCACTCGAAATCAGTTTTACGTATTCGTCGTTTAGCGTCGATACGAATAAATCCTTCAAGTCTATATATCTGTCACGATCGGCAGCAATCTGCGAATATCTCACCTGCGCCGCCTTGTAGAACGTGGCAATACCAAATACGTTTTCGGTACCGCTTCTGAGACCGCCCTCTTGTCCTCCGCCGAAAATCAGCGGGTGCAAGGAAATATTTTTCTTTTTTAAAAGCGCGCCCACGCCCTTTAGCGCGCCTATCTTATGCGCACTTATCGAATACATATCTACAGCCGACGACAATCTGTAAGGCATTTTGCCGTACGCCTGCACTCCGTCGCTGTGGAAAACAGTTTTCGGGTTTATTTTTTTTACCTTTTCGGCAATGGCGTTTATATCGTTTACGGCACCCGTTTCGTTGTTTACGTGCACAACCGAAACGAACGACGTATTTCCGTCTATTTTGGATAGCAAATCGTCGGTATTTACTGATCCGTCTTTATTCAATTTTGCAAATCTCGCCTCTACCCCGCGCCTTTCAAGTTCTTTAAACGGTTCAAACACGGCGGAATGTTCGCCGAGCGTAGTAACGGCGTTTCCTCTTTTTGCGGAAGAAAAAACGGCTGTGTTATCAGCCTCTGTCCCGCAAGAAGTAAAAATACAATCGTAGCCATCGTGGCAAACAGTAGAAACTATATACGCTCTTACCTCTTTTAAAAAGGAAGAAACTTCTATCCCTCCGGAATATAAAGCGGAGGGATTGTAATAATTTTCTATATATTTTTGCGCAAATTCCACCGACTCTTTAAGCGGTGTAGAAGTAGCGGCGTTATCAAGATATATCATCAATACTCCTTTTCAAGCACCGTCTTACCGGAAAATTGAAGAATATAGCGCAACAAATTTTCGGTACACTCTAAAACCACAAGATATTTTACGCCTTCCGAATTTACGGCGATATAGTATTTTGGTTTGTCCGCCACAAACTTGTTTGTAGGTGCGTAAATAACTTTTATATTAGGCGTTTTTTTAATTTTTTGATACGTTTCACTTTCAAAACGGCCGACTTGAAACACGTCTTTACTGTCAAACGAAACAAGTTTTTTACGTTTTTTTGTGTTTACTACTTTTATAATTCGTACGTCGCCGGTAATGAATATAAAATCATAACAACAGTAAAGTCTTGCTTTTACCAGTTCGAAAAAAGTAATGTTGCCGGCGAGCCAAACGGCAATTATCAATGCGCCGAGCCAGGCGCTTAAATCAACGAACCAAACGAAAAAAATAGCGAACAGCACCGTAGCGGTTATAAAGATGCCGATAAGTACCCGGCATATAATATACAGAACCTTTTGTCTTGAATAATCATACGGGAAAGCCGTTTCCTCATATCCGATTTCGTTCATTTCTTCCTCCGCAACAATTCAAATTAGAAATATTATATCACACGATTATATTTTTTACAACTTTATTGTTATATATTTTGAATAGTTATTTAAATTTAACTATCGTTACGCCCCTTTCTCCTTCCCCGTAAACGCCGTATCTGTACTCTTTTACGCAAGGTTGCCGCTTTAGATAATTTTGAACGGCGTTGCCCAAAACGTTAAGACCTTTCCCGTGAACTATTCTGCACTCGTCAACGTTGTTTATAACGCACGTATCAATAAATTTTTCAAGATTGATAAGCGCTTCGTCAACGGTTTGACCTATTAAATTTATTTCGCGTTGAACGCTTGCGCAATCGTTAATATCTCTCGTTACTTTGACCGAAGTTTTTGTTTTTGAAGATTTTTTCTCTGAACCCGCCTCGAACAACCCGGACGCCTGAACGTTGAGTCTCACGGATCCGCACATAACTTCTGCCTCGCTCTTTTTGGGAGAGACTCTCTGCACGATACCTATCGCGTCCACCGTTTTAACGTATACCCTATCGCCGGATTTCAATTTGGAAAAATCCACAGGTTTCATTACGGAAGGTATTTCTTCGTCGTCCGCATCGTCGTATTTTACGTTATCTAACTTATTTTTTAACGTTCTCGCTTTGATCAGATCTCCGCTGTCCAAAGTTTCTTTTGCCAAAATCTCTTTTATTTGTTCCAAAAGTTCTTCGGCTTCTTCGGACTTTTCGTTTACGATGCGTCGGCTCTCAGCCTTCGCGCTCATAGTAAAGCGCTGTTTCTCCAGATCGAACTTAGCCCTTTCGTTTTTAACCCTGTCGAGTTCCTCTGCCGCCTCACGCTGCAAAACGAAGTATTCAGACCGTATTTTTTCCGCTTCCTGTCTTGTTTTTTCGGCCTCTCTCAAAACGTTTTCAAACGCGATCTTGCTATCCGATAAAAATCCGTAAGCAGCGTTAACCAACGCCTGATCCAATCCCAGTCTGCGTGAAATTTCTATCGCGTTGGAATTTCCCGGCGCACCAATTATAACCCTGTAAACGGGCGCGAAAGTTTCGCTGTCGAAATCCATAGACGCGTTTATTATCTGTTCGTTTGTATAGGCGTATTCTTTCAGGCGTGAATAGTGAGTCGTTATTATACCGAAACTGCCAGAATATATCAATCTGTCAAGTACGGCTTGTGCTATGGCGCTGCCCTCGTCGGGATCCGTTCCCGCTCCGATTTCATCGATGAGAACAAGCGTTTTCGAATCTATCGAACCCGTTATTTCAACGATGTTTTTCATGTGAGAAGAAAAAGTTGAAAGGCTCTGTTCTATGCTCTGTTCTTCTCCTACGTCTGCGTATATTTTATCAAAAAAAGAAAGGCAGGTGCCCGAAAGCGCGGGGACAAAAATGCCCGTCATCGCCATAAGAGTAAATAAGCCCACCAACTTCAAAGAAACGGTTTTACCACCCGTATTAGGTCCGGTAATAAGCAAATATCTGTACTCCTCGCCAAGCGAAATGTCGAGAGGAACGACTTTTTCGGGAAAAATTAGCGGATGGCGACCTTTGGATATATTGATATACCCTCTCTCGTTAAAAATCGGCATAACGGATTTGGTTTTATATGCATACTCTGCCTTTGCATAGGCGACGTCTATATCGCTCAACAGGTCGATATTTTCCGCAAGCTGATGAGATATAGCGCCGACAGAATGCGACAGATCGCTTAAAATTTTTTCAATTTCAATATTTTCTTCAATAAATGCGCTCTTTAATTCGTTATTCAATTCAAGCACGGCTTCCGGCTCGATAAAAACGGTTGCACCAGTGGATGATTGATCGTGTACAAGCCCCTTTACCTGACCTTTAAATTCACTTTTTACGGGTATAACGTACCTGTCTCCGCGCATCGTAATTATGTTTTCTTGCAGATATTTCATCTTTGCGCCGTGAACGTAAGAGGACAGTTTTTCCCTTATTTGTTCGTTGAGCCGCTTGATTTTTCTGCGTATTTGATATAGCGTTTCCGAGGCATCGTCGGCAACTTTATCCTCAGATAAAATCTTTTTTTTGATATCGTTTTCAAGATATTGATCAAAAAACAGCTTTTCGGCCATTCTGCGAATATAGACTACGTCCTCGGCTTCGACCGAACAGACAGCCTTCCTCGTAAGGCGTGAAGATTGCATTAAACGCATAACTCGCAGCAACTCCGCGCAAGACAAAGTAGCCCCCTTGGAGCTCCTGTCGAGCTCGTCGGAAATTTCGTCGAAAAAATCGACGCCGGAAACCGAATGATCGAACAAAAGCTTCCTCGCTTCCTCCGTAATCTTCAACGCTTTTTCCGCATCGTAAAAATCGGATTCCGGCACGGAATTCAATATTTTTACTTTGGATGCACCCAAAACGGCATATTCGCTTATTTTACATAAAACTTTGCGGTACTCCAAAGCGTTTAAAACTTTTTCAGATACCATTACCTTATTCCCCTGTTCAAGTTTCCAAACGTATAATTTTTAAGTATTTCCCTATATTCTTCAACGGATTTTGCATCAAGCAAACTTCTGCAAATGTCCGCATCTATATTTGTAAAGTCAAAAATACGGCGACCGTCGAGTTGAGATACAATGCGGTAAGGATTGTAAACCTCGAACCGACAAGACGAAAGTTTGTATCTGCGAACGAAAAACTCTCGCCCGTCCTCGTCTTTAAGCAAAAACTCGTTTCCCCTGCGGCAATCGGCGCAATTATGCCCGAAAGGGCAATATATAAGATCCATAACCTGTATTTGCCCCAAAGCGAGAGTAAAACCCTCTTTGCCCATATCGGCTGTTTCCGAAAGCGCAAGCTCTTTTGAAAATGCGTAATATTTTGCTCGACCGCTTAAGGAACAAACGTCCTCATGGTTAAAAACGTTAAAACCCGTTCCGCAAAACAATTCAACGCCAAAGCACTTTGCAAATTCAAAGCCGAAAAACCCTTCGCAATACACTCCGTCAAATCCCTTAACGGCAGTTCTTATAATTTCTATATCCAAACCGTTTGCGTACGGTGGAACGTAAAGGAATTTTTCCGCATGACCGATCTGTGCAAAAAATTTTTCAAAACCGCTTGCGTCGGAGTAATCAAACGGTCTGAAAATCGCTGCGGAAATATCGTCATTGTAAAAACTAAAATCATTTGAAATTACAGCGATTTTATTATCTTTTACGTCTGATATAATACAATTTGAAAGGCTGATATCAAGCGATTTCTCTCCGCGTTCGACACGCGTTGCGTCTTCAAAAAAAGACGCGTAACATTTCCTTCTGAAAGCGTTTAACAGTGACTTAGGAACAAAAACCGACGAGAAGATTTTTACATCTATAACGGGATCGAAAGGATATCCGTCTACTTTCTGAAAACAAGTAACTACATCTTTTTCCGAAAGCGCAGCATTATTTGCCGAAGTAAAGACGTCATCGGAAATATATTGATATAAAATTCCGTTATACGAAATTTTTGCCGATGCTGAATTGTCAGCTTCAAAAGCAATTTCAACGTGAATGCGCTTTTTTGCAGTGACCAAAGAAACGGATTTTGCAAAGCCCGTATCCTTTGTGATGCGGATTTCGTCGCCCGCCTTAACCTCTTGCGCGGAGGAAATAAAATTCGCACGGTTCTTTTCAAGCGATTTAAACGTGGCGCTGCCGACTTCATACCCGTTTCTTAAAATTTTAAAACCGTCTTGTTCGGAAAATTTCTCACTCGATTCAACAGTAAACGCGCGACCGTTCACACGTGATACATTTCCTATAAAATCGCCGATATTTCCTTGAATTTTATTTGAAATTATGTCACGCATATTCGGTTTGAAATAAGCCGTTGTATAGTCTCCGCGGTTAAACGAGCGCCTCAAGTGTTTAAAATCCTCATCGCAATTTTCGCCTTGCAAAGTTTTTTTATACACGCTGACGGCAGAGTATACGTATTCCGGGCTGCGCATTCTTCCTTCGATTTTAAAACTTGAAACTCCGGCGTTTACGTAGCTTGAAAGCTCGTCCTTCAAACAAAGATCGGAAAGTGAAAGATTGTAGCCCGTAAACGGCTTTAGTCCTTTTCCTGAATAGGTATATTTCTTCCTGCATGGCTGTTTACAGTATCCACGGTTTCCGGAATAGCCGCCCGCGAAAGAACTCATATAGCAATGTCCCGAAAACGACGTACACAACGCTCCCTGAACAAAAACTTCCGTTTCGATTATCTTGGTTATTTCCGCAATATCCGAAAAAGATGTTTCTCTCGCAAGAATTACCCTTGAAAACCCGTATTCTTTCGCAATTTTTGCGCCGTATGCATTACATACGCCGGCTTGGGTACTCAGATGCAGACAGATATCAGGCAATAATTCCTTTAATTTTTTACCTATAAATATATCCTGCAAAATAAACGCGTCTGCACCAGAGTAATAAGCTTTGATGACCGTGTCGAAGAAATCTTCAAGCTCGTTATCTTTTACTAAAGTATTGACCGCAATATAAATTTTTACGCCGAAAAAATGCGCGTATCTAATATAATACTCAATATTTTCAACGGAAAAATTTTCCGCACTTTTTCGTGCGGAAAATTCTTTTAAACCCAAATATATTGCGTCGGCACCGGCATTTACAGCGGCAAAAAAACTTTCGCTGTTGCCGGCAGGAGCCAAAACTTCCGTCATAAATTTATCTTATTTCAATATCTAATTCTTCTTTGAGTTTCTTCAATATCTTAGCCACGTATTTTTCAACGTCTTCAACGTTAAGCGTTCTGTCTTGAGCGGTAAACTTTATTCTGTAAGCCATACTCTTTTTATTGTTTGGCAAATTGACGCCGGTGTAAACGTCGAACAGCTCGACACTTTCCATATTTGTAATATTTACAGATTTTATACAATTTAAAATTTGCGCATGAGTGATTTTTTTATCGGCAAGCAACGCAAGATCCCTTTCCACGGAAGGATATTTTGCCACGGCTTTAAACTTTATGGAGTCTTCCGCATATTGCTCCATTACGGAAAAATCAAGTTCCGCAAGATAAATGCGTTTATCTATATCCAAACTTTCCGCAAGCGACGGGTTTAGCTCGCCGAGATATCCGACTACAGCTCCCCCCATCTGGATTGCCGCCGTACGCGTCGGATGCATGTAAGAAATTTCTTCCTTTATATATTCACGCTCGGCAGTGCAGTTTAAAGCCCTGAAAACTTCTTCGACGTCGCCTTTAAGAGTAAAGAAGTCCACGTCGTCTCCGTAGGCGACAAGGCAAACGGTCTTTTTTTCTTCAGGCAATTCGTCAAGAGGCAAACTCTTTGCCAAATATACGGGGGCAAATTCAAAAAACTTGCCTTCAAGGTTGTTTTTATTCAAATTTTTTGCCGCAACGTTGACAAGCGAAGGAGCGAGCGACGTTCTCATCAAGCTGAAATCTTCGCCTAAAGGGTTTTTAAGTTTTATTGCAAGCGAACTGTCGATGCCATATTGTTCAAAATATTTATCAGAAACGAAAGAATATGTTATCGTCTCGTAATATCCGAGCATAGTCAACCTTAACTTCAACGCGTCCTCGCGAAGTTGGGTTTCGGTCTTTCCTCCGTCGGTTATCGTAGCGCCCTCAAAAAGCGTACAATTAATATGATCGTAACCGTACTCTCTTATCACTTCTTCCGCCAAATCGGGAAAACCTTCGACGTCCTCGCGGTAAGGTGGAACCTCTACGGTAAGCTCATTACCGTTTTTATTCACCTTAAAATCAAGTCTTGTCAGAATATCGCAAATTTCGGTTTCGGGAACTTCTATGCCGAGCAGTCCGTTGATTTTATCCGTCGTAGTAATTATAGTTTTAGGTTTTTGATCTTCCGTATATATATCTATAATTCCGCTTGCAACGGTGCCTGCGCCAAGTTGGCATATCAAACTAAGCGCCCTGCGAATTGCGAGATTGACGGTATATGCGTCCACACCTTTTTCGAATCTTGCGGACGAATCCGACCTTTGACCGAGTGCGCGGGAGGTTTTTCTTACGCTATCGCGCTTAAACTTTGCCGCCTCGAACACGATTGCCGTAGTATCGTCTTTAATTTCGCTGTTCAAACCGCCCATTATTCCGGCAAGAGCAACGGGGTTTTCTTTATCGCAAATAACGAGGTTGTCCGGAGTAAGGGCAAATTCCTTTTCGTCGAGAGTTACAATCTTTTCCCCGTCCTGCGCGCGGCGGACGTTTATTTGCCCGCCTGCAAGGTAATTATAATCGAACGCGTGCATAGGTTGCCCCATTTCAAGTAAAACGTAATTCGTTATATCAACGATATTATTTATGGAGTTTAACCCCATTTTAAACAATCTTTGGCGCATCCAATCGGGAGATTTTTCTATTTTTATATTGCTGACGTAAGCACCCATATATCTGGGGCACAGATCTGGCGCGGAAACGGTAATTGCGACTTTATCCTCAGTTAAAACGTCAGGACATTCCGTATAATCGAAACTCGGCATTTTAATAGGTTTGTTGAGAACTGCGGCAATTTCCCGTGCAAGACCGAGAATCGATTGACAATCAGGTCTGTTTGCGGTAACGCTTATATCAAAAATATAATCGTCTATACCCAAAACTTCTTTTATTTCTTCGCCGAGCGGATATTCCTCTTTAAAAATAAGTATGCCGTTTACCGAAGCCCCTTCGTAAAAGCTATCGGTTATGCCCAATTCTTCGCCCGAACAAAACATTCCGTAAGAAGGCTCTCCTCGAAGTTTGCCGTTAAAAATTCTTTCTCCGTTATTCAAAGTCGCTCCGTCAACCGCAACGGGAACGATTGCGCCCTC
This sequence comes from uncultured Clostridia bacterium, assembly GCA_905235795.1. Classification (GTDB taxonomy): domain Bacteria; phylum Bacillota; class Clostridia; order Christensenellales; family Borkfalkiaceae; genus RGIG3732. The sequence continues at coordinate 9,313 of CAJOMS010000031.1, forward strand.
AAAAACGTTGGTGGCGGCAGTAATTATCTGAAGTTTTCCATATTTGCCGGCATCTACTTGGCATATAGTAAGTTTGTCGGCGTTCGGATGTTTAGCCATGCTCTCGACACGGCAGAAAACTATTTTATCGATCTTTTCGCCAAGGTGAATAACTTCCTCGACCTCAAAGCCGCAGAAAAAGAGCTTTTCTTCCAACTCTTTGACGGAAATATCGCTTATATCAACATATTCGTTTAACCAACTTAAAGGTAATTTCATATTTAAATCCTCCGTCTCAGAACTGTTTTAAAAATCTTATATCGTTATCGTAAAAATACCTTATATCCGGTATGCCGTATTTGAGCATCGCAATTCTCTCAAGGCCGAGACCGAACGCGAAACCGGAATAAACGTCGGGGTCCACGTCGCAATTTTCAAGCACTACGCGATTAACCATTCCTGCTCCCAAAATTTCTATCCAGCCCGTTCCTTTACACAAAGAACATCCTTTGCCTCCGCATTCGCAGCAGGAAACGTCTATCTCAACGCTCGGTTCCGTAAACGGGAAGTAAGAAGGACGCAAGCGAGTTTTAACGTCCGCCTCGAAGACCTTTTTGCACACTTCTTCCAAAACGCCCTTAAGGTCACACAGCGTTATACCTTTATCTACGACAAGCCCTTCCATCTGATGGAACATAGGTGAGTGCGTGGCGTCGTAATCCGATCTGTAAACTCTGCCCGGGCTGAGAATTTTTATGGGAGGTTTGTCCTTTTCCATACAGCGAATTTGCCCTGCCGAAGTCTGAGTTCTGAGAAGTATGCTGTCGGTTATATAAAACGTATCCTGCATATCCCTCGCCGGGTGATCCTCGGGTATGTTCAGCTGCTGAAAATTATAGTAGTCAAGCTCGATTTCCGGCCCTTCGAACACCTTGAAACCCAAGCCCGAAAAAGCGTCAATCAACTGATTTCTCACAAGATTTACAGGGTGCAAACTTCCTTTTTTAAGGGCTTTGCCGGGAAGGGTAACGTCTATTTCTTCCTCGCGGAGCCGTTTTTCCAACTCTTTTGCCTTCACCTGTTTTTCGCTTTCTTCAATAGCGCGCTCTATGTCCTCGCGCAGATCGTTTACGAGCTTACCTATGGCAGGCTTGTCCTCTTTGGGAACGTCCTTCATTCCCTTAAGCAATTCGGTAACTGCGCCCGTACGGCCCAAATATTTTACCCGTAACTCATACAACTCTTTTGAAACGGAAGCATTTTTTATGTCTTCCTTTGCAGACTGCAAAAGCAGTTTGATTCTTTCTTTCATATCCTTCTCCCAAAATAAAAAAATATGCGTCCCGAATAGGACGCATTATGTGCGTGGTACCACCTAAATTCACCTGTAAAGGTCTCGTTTACGTTATTACGGAACGACCGGCACAGCCTACTCGACGCAAAGCGCTTTCGGTGCGCAGCTCCAAAGTGAATACCGCACCATTACACGTATGTCGCTTTACAGCCGAGAGCGACATTCTCTGAAACGGCAAAACAGGTGCGTCTGTCTTTATCATAGCTTTTATAATTTAAGATAATTATATATAAAACGAAGAAAAAAGTCAAATGTTTTTTTGCCGTAATGAAGAATCAATATAAATTTCGGGAACTTTTCCCACTATCATATTTTCAAACACCAAAACAGATATTTCTGCACTTGATTTTTTAGTTCTTCCTATGGCTTTAATAGTTATTTCCGGCACGACTTTTACGTAAAGCGAATGTTTGACTTGATTTATTCCGGCAGATTCGAATTCGGAATTGAAATAGCAGTTGACAGAAGATATTTCTATCATATGTATATTGACGTTATTTCCATATCCTGAAAGGATTTTTATACCTGTGAAAATTCCAGCTGGCACGTTGACGCCGCCCTCTGCATACTTCAACATATATGCGCACACCTTATTTGCGACAGTAAAAGTAAACGCGTTTACCGAAACGGCGTCTGTAATAAACAGCGACACGTTGCCTTCGGCGTCTTTTATAACGGAAAAAAAGTCTTCGTATTTAAACGAATCTTCGTTAAACATATCCGTAATCGACCTATATACCGATGACGTTAAACTCGCTTCGGCTTTTATTTCGCCCACTTCAAAAATGGCGTTCGTTACTCTTACGTAATAAACGCCAATCAATATCAAACAAACGACAGTAACGGATAAAAATTTGATTTTAAACTTTGCCGACATATTTTAATATATGCGGCAATCAGTTCTTTTTTGACTTGGGTTTAAAAATCAACGCAAAAATATATCCGAACAATATAGCGGCAGTTATTCCGGCAGAAGCGGCTTTCAAACCGCCCGTAAGTGCACCGAACAACCCCTCTTTCGCTCCGTCCA
>CAJOMS010000032.1 GCA_905235795.1 uncultured Clostridia bacterium
TGACGATCTCGTCGCACACGGCGAGCCCGATGCCGCTGCCGCGGGCCTTGGACGAGCCCTTGTAGAACTTCTGCTTGACAAAGGGCAGCTCCTCCGGCGGGATGCCGGGGCCGTAGTCCCGCACACGGATGACCAAATTGTCATTTTCCCGGGACACCGAAAGGTCGATGCGTTTGCCCGCGCCACCGTGCTTGCAGGCGTTGTCCAGCACGTTGGAGAACACCTGCTTCATGCGCTCGCCGTCCGCCGCGGCGCTGGTTATGCCGCCCGCGTAACCCGCACCCTCTCCGCAAGGGTACAAATTTTGAGCGGAAACCGAAGCCAAGTTATCACTCCTCACCATTCTGAGAGGAGACGACGTCCTGCTTTCCACCCCCACGAGCAACGCGCCGCTGTCGTCAAAACCGCGCAACCTGCGCCCCATATCCACGATGCCCGACGCAATAGCGGAAGATACCTCCTGCGGCAACAATTTGTTAACGGGATACGGCACCACGCCGCGCGCATAAGACGGCTTAACCGTGTTGCCGAGCGAAGAAAAGCCCCTATTTCGCACAAAATCGCCCACCGTGCAAGCCGGAGCAGCATAATTTTTGCCGCCCGCAGCGAATGCCGCTTGCTCGACCTTTCGTTGCAAATATATGCCTGCCAAAGGGGAATCCGAATTAAAATCTTCCTTACGGACTTCGGCTATGACCGCAGAATTGGCGTTTTGTCCGTCTCTTTTATAGTTGCTCATGCCGTTCGTTACCACCCCGCCGTCCTCGCTTGCGGAAGGAATAACGTATCCGCCCGGACACATACAAAAAGTAAACACTCCCCTGTCCGCCGCATGGCTTACAAGTTTGTAATCCGCGGGCGGGAGAGGCAAAGAGTTACTGCCGAATTGCGCCTTGTTTATAAGCTCTTGCGGGTGTTCGATGCGAAAACCCATAGCAAAAGACTTCTGCTCAATAAACACGCCGCGGGAGTAAAGCATTTCAAACGTATCGCGCGCGCTATGCCCGAGAGCGAGCACCACTTCGTCAAATTCCCCGCCGTGCGGCAATTTAACGGACGAAACTTTTCCGTCCTTTATCACTATATCTTCGAGTTTTTCTTCAAATTTCACCTCGCCGCCGAGGGCGATGATCTCGTTTCTGATAGAACTTACGACCGAGGGCAATCTGTCGCTGCCGACGTGCGGCTTTGAAAGATACGCAACCTCCTCCGGTGCGCCGAAACGCACGAAGTCCGCTAAAACGCGCGAAATAAGCGGGTTGTTAACTTGTGTGTTAAGCTTTCCGTCGGAAAAAGTTCCCGCTCCGCCCTCGCCGAACTGTACGTTGCTCTCTGTGCAAAGCGCCCCGCCGCCAAGAAAAGCGGAAACGTCTTTCGCCCTGTTTTCAACCGACTTTCCCCTCTCGACGAGCGTAACATTCATGCCGCCGCGAGCAAGATAAAGCGCGGCAAAAAGCCCCGCAGGGCCGCCGCCCACCACTAACACCCTGCCGTTTTTTTTAGCGTGCAGATACTGAGGGGGCACGGTTTCGTCCCTGTCGGACACCTCTACCGAATATATCCAGCTTATATCCCGCTTGTCGCGCGCATCCAGCGACTTTTTTACTATTTTAAAGTAACGCGCATCCTCATCGCGCAGGTGAAACTGCTTGATAACCTTAGTTTTAAGGGACTTTTCACTTTCCCACACGGAAAGTTTTATATTGCTGAACCTTTTCATTTCAACTTCTCTATAAGCGCGTGGAGCGCCCGTGCGCGGTGACTGACCGAATTTTTCTCGTCTTCCGTGGCCATGCCGAACGATTTTTGCAGGTCGTCGCTGAAAAACAGCGAATCGTAGCCGAAACCGTTATCCCCGCACTCTGCCGCAAGTATACTTCCGTAGGTTTTACCCTCGGCGGTAACTATCTCTCCGCTCGGCTTATACATTACCATACAACAGGTAAAATTAGCCTTTCTGTCCGTAACGCCTTGCATATTTTTAAGCAAAAGAGCCCTATTTCGCGCATTATCGCACGGTTCGCCCGAATACCTCGCGCTGAATATCCCCGGTGCGCCGCCCAAGGCGTCTACTTCAAGACCGCTGTCGTCGGCAAGAGCGGGCAGGTTCAACGCTTCGCTTACCGTCTTTGCCTTGATAAGCGCGTTTTCGTAAAACGTGGCGCCGGTCTCTTCCACGTCGTCCGTAAAGCCCATTTGCCCCATCGAAAGCACTTCGTACCCGTCGCCGAGTATCTCTTTTATCTCTTTTAGTTTTCCCGCATTTGAAGTTGCCACTATGATCTTTTCCATAAAAAAAGTATAGCATAAGGCGGCACACAAGTAAAGCAAAACGCCCGTTTTCCGCACGCAAAAATAAAAATTTCGACAAATCTCGCAAAACCGCCTTAAAATGATTGACATACGTTTTTATATCCTATATAATATCGTTCGTGTTTAGTTTTGCTAAACTTTTTGTTTAAGAAATTTAAATTTGCCTTAAACGTGAAGTTTAGTCATACTAACCATCGGGTGATTTATGGAAATAGGAAAGAAAATAAAGCGGCTGCGGATCTTGTGCAACCTGACGCAAGCGGAACTTGCCGACCGTTGCGAGTTGACGAAAGGGTATATCTCTCAGCTTGAAAACGATCTTACCAGCCCATCCATAGCGACTTTGGTCGACATATTATCTGCCCTCGGCACCGATCTGAAAAAGTTTTTTGACGACGAGGTACAAAGCAAGATAGTTTTTTCGGAATCCGATTTTATCGAAAAGACCTCCGAAGAATCTACCTTAAATTGGCTCGTGCCAAACGCGCAAAAAAACAATATGGAGCCCGTGCTGATGGATCTTAATCCGCTTTCTTCTACCCCGCAGGATATGCCGCACGAGGGAGAGGAATTCGGTTACGTCTTATCGGGAGAGATAGAGATAGTGCTCGGCCAGAACAAGCACGCGTGCAAAAAGGGTGAAAGTTTTTACTACGTTGCCGACAGGATACATTATATTAAAAACAACAAACAGCGCCCCGCTAAATTTATTTGGATATCCTCTCCCCCCAACTTTTAATTTTTACTGTTTGATTTTGATGAAGGAGTAATTATGGAAGACAAGATCATTGAACTTATAGGCGTATCGCGCGAGTTCGATACGACTTTAGCTGTTGATAATATCGACCTTTATATCCAAAAGGGAGAATTCGTTACCCTGCTTGGGCCTTCCGGTTGCGGCAAGACCACCACGCTCCGCATGATAGCGGGGTTCGAGGTGCCCACTTCCGGCAAAATTTTGCTTAACGGCAAAGACATAACTAAAATACCCCCGTACGAAAGGCCTATCAATACCGTCTTTCAAAGATACGCGCTCTTTCCTCACATGAACGTTTTCGACAACGTTGCCTACGGTTTGAAATTGAAAAAGATAACCGCCGTTTACGAGGACGCAAATGGCAACCGCATTGAAAAAAAGGAAAAACTCAGCCGCAATGAAATTGCCGAAAAAGTTTCGAGAGTGCTTAAACTCGTTGACCTCGAGGAGTTTGAAAAGAGGGACGTAAACACCCTTTCCGGCGGACAGCAACAGCGCGTTGCCATAGCCCGCGCCATAGTAAACGAGCCTGAAATTCTGCTGTTGGACGAGCCCCTCGGCGCGCTTGACCTTAAAATGCGCAAAGACATGCAGCTCGAACTTAAAGAAATGCACAAAAAACTCGGCATTACCTTTATTTACGTAACGCACGATCAGGAAGAAGCCCTGACCATGAGCGATACCATCGTTGTAATGAAGGACGGCACCATTCAGCAGATAGGCACCCCCACCTCTATTTATAACGAGCCGAAAAACGCATTCGTCGCGGACTTCATCGGCGAAAGCAACATCTTTTCCGGCACGATGGTTGATAAATTTAAAGTAAAATTCATAAACCACACGTTCGATTGCGTGGACGACTTCCCCTTAAACGAAAAGGTCGACGTGGTAGTCCGCCCGGAGGACGTGGTTATCGTAAAGGCAGGCACCGGCGCGGTGGACGGAACCATAACTTCCACCATATTCAAGGGCGTGCATTACGAAATGGTGTTTACCGTAGGTAAGACGGAGATCGTCATTCAAGATACCGTAGAACACAAGGTCGGCGAGAACGTTGGCATCAAGATCGATCCGGAAAGCATCCACATCATGGCAAAAGAGTTCGTTTCCAACGTTTACGACGGATATATTACCAAAAAGAATACCGTTTGCTTTGCGGATGGCGAATTCGAGTGCGACGTAACTCAGCTTTACCCCAACTCTCACCTCGACGATGAAGGTTACCTGATAACCGAAAAAGGCGAGAAAATAGACCTTACCGACGTTGACGTTACCGTAGAAGTCGGCTTGAAGGATATAGAAATAATAGATAACGACGAGGACGGCGACGCCTGCGGCTCTATCGTATCAATAATTTACAAGGGCGACCACTATCAGATCATCATCCGCACGGATGAGGAGGAAGAAGACTTCGTAGTCGATACCGAATATACCTGGAACGAAAACGACCGCGTGAGCGTAAAGATCCCCAAAGATAAAATCGTAATGAAATTAAAACAGCCGGAGGGCGCACGCTGATGAAATTGGCATTTTCAAGGAAACATCTGTGCATACCGTACGCAGTGTTTCTCGTCCTGTTCGTAATAGCGCCCATATTAATAATGCTGTATTACGCGTTCACCGATTCGCAGGGGACATTTACGCTGGCAAATTTCGGCAAGATCTTTACCGACGTACCCACTATTTCGGCAATATTGACTTCGCTTGCGGTAGCTTTGCTCACCACGTTTTTATGTCTTTTGATAGGTTACCCCGTCGCATACATACTCGCGCGTACGGGCATGAAAAGTTCAAGCACGCTTTTATTGCTGTTTATAACGCCTATGTGGATAAACTTCGTGCTGAGAATAAACGCCTTTAAAGAGTTTTTTGCAATGATAAACCTGCTTGATAAATCGGCGTTTTTCAATACCGTGATAGGCATGGTTTACGACTTTTTGCCGTTTATGATATTGCCCCTTTACACGACGCTTATAAAAATGGATAAAAACGTGATAGAGGCGTCGCAGGATCTGGGCGCGAACAAATTCACCACCTTCGTGCAGGTTATTTTGCCGCTGTCGATGCCGGGAATAATTTCCGGCATAACTATGGTATTTATGCCAACTATGACCAACTACGTTGTAAGCGATATTTTGGGCAGGATGCAAATTACCATATTAGGCAAACTTATAGAAAACTACTTTATGCAAAACAACTGGAATATGGGCGCGGCGATCTCTATGTTCTTGCTCGCCATCATGTTCTTATTCACCTTCTTTACGGGCGGGTTTAAAAACGAAGACAACACGAGGGGTGGCGGATTATGGTAAAAAGAATTTTAAAATACGTATTTCTCGCGCTCGTCCTCGCGTTCGTTTATACCCCCATCCTAGTACTCGTAGTTTTCAGCTTTACAGATACGGTACAGATAGGCACTTGGAACGGCTTTTCCTTCAACCTTTACGTAAAACTGTTTAACGACGCGCGAATCATGGGCATCGTGCGCGATACGATAGTGCTTGCGCTTACCGCGGCAATAATATCCACCATACTCGGCACAACCGCCGCCATAGGTATTTACTATTCCAAAAAGCGCACGGCTTCGATATTGAACGCGGCAAACAACATACCGGTTATAAATGCGGAGATAGTAACGGCGCTTTCCTTGGCGCTTACCTTTGCGCTGGTGCTTACGTTTATGAATAAAACCTACGCGTCGCTGCTCATCGGCCATATAGTTATAACTGCGCCGTTCGTCGTGCTTTCGGTCACGCCTAAGCTCAAACAGATGGACCCCCATATTTACGAGGCGGCGCTCGACCTCGGCGCAACGCCGACGAAAGCTCTGTTTTCCGTAGTTATCCCCGATATTTTGCCGGGTATGCTGTCCGGATTTATGCTTTCGATAACGCTTTCGCTCGACGACTATATCGTAACCGCCTTTACGAAACCCGAAACGTTCGATACCATAAGTACCTACGTTTACAACGCGGTAAAAGTTGCGGGCAACTCTAAAGTTCCCGAACTGCGCGCTCTGTCGGCATTGATCTTCGCCCTGATAATAATCGTGGTGATAATGATGAATATATTTAAGAAAAAGGAGACAACAAAGTGAAAAAATTTATCTGCTTATTGCTAACTGCAATGCTTACCTTAACCTGCCTTTCGGCACTTACCGCTTGCGGTCAAAAGAAGACTGCCGGCGGCGAACTCGTCTTGCGTATTTGCAATTGCGAGGACTATATTTACGTTGACGAAGAAACCGACAAGACCTTGGTGGACGAATTCGAAGAAGCTTACGAAAAAGCCACCGGCTTAGATATTACCGTTGAATATTCGACCTACGGCACTAATGAAATTTTGTATAACAATTTAAAGATCAACCCCGGCAGCTACGACCTCGTATGCCCTTCCGACTATATGATCCAAAAAATGATCAACGAAAATATGTTGGAAAAGTTTGACGACGTTAAAAACGACGTGCCTAACTACTTTGAGTACGCTTCTCCGTACCTCACCGACCTCTTTGACGAAAATGACTGGACCGATTACGCCGTTGCTTATATGTGGGGCACCATGGGTTACGTTTACAATCCGAAATATGTCTCCCACGAAGAAGCTTCGACCTGGCAGGTTTCTCTTAACGAAAAATTCGCCAACAAAACCACTTTGAAAGACAGCGTCCGCGACACGTACTTCCTCGGCGTTGCTCTTGCAAAACTTGAAGAGTTGAGAGCTAAAAACGAAGAATTTACGAAAGGTACCTTAACCAAAGAGGAGTATGCGGATTATTTGGTTAAAGCGTATAACGACACTTCGGAAAAGACCATTGCCGAAGTTGAAAAACAGCTTAAAGCCGCAAAGAAAAACTCCTTTTCTCTCGAAGTCGACGAGGGCAAGGGCGATATGGTAAAGGGCAACGTTTGGCTCAACTTTGCTTGGAGCGGCGACGCAGTTTACGCTATGGACGACGCCGAAGGACTCGACACCATCCTCTGCTACTCCGTTCCCAAAGAGGGCAGCAACGTATGGTTCGACGGTTGGGTTATGCCAAAGGGCGCAAACAAAAAACTTGCGGCGGCTTTCCTCGACTTTATCTCCGATCCCGAAAACGCCTGCAAAAATATGGACTACATAGGCTACACCAGCTCTATCGCCGGCGAAACAGTATTTGAAAGATTGCAAGAATCCGATTACGTTTGCGACGAGACGGATAAGGACGCTATGCCCGTTGACTTGACTTATTTCTTCGGAGAGATCAACGGCGAGCCCGCCATCGTTTACACAAATGAATTGAACCGTCAGCTCCTCGCGCAATATCCTTCGCAGGATATAATAGCCCGCTGCACGATAATGGAGTATTTCGACGATAAAACCAACGACCGCGTAAACGCCATGTGGAACCGCGTAAAGGCAGGAAATATTTGGCTTTACGTAGGTATTATCGGCGGAATAGTAGTCGTTGCGGCTGTCGCCGTGGTATTTATCGTACTCGCTAAAAAGGGAGTATTCGGTAAAAAGGTAAAGAAGGGTTATACCCGCGTAGAATAATATGATACATTCTCTTAGCGGCGGCGTCATTAAAGACGGAGGATTGCACACTTTCGTCAAGGTCGATTTCGGCAACGACGTCGTCCGTTGGTTTCTGTGCGACGATTATCCCGTAGAGGTCGGTTACAACGTGATAGCCCCTCTTGGCAGGCAAAGTGCGCGCGGCGTTGCCGTGCGCGTTGATAAGTGGGTAGACGAACGTTCTACCCCTATTCCATATAAACACGCACAAAGCGTGATATCTGTTGAAATAATTTAAAAAGGAAAATATTATGTCTGAAAAAGTAAAAACGGAAGGAGCTTTACGTCAAGAAAAGCTCTCTTACAAAAAACAAAACTATTACGAGCAGGCCTCTGAGAAAGAACGCAAAGAAATTTTCGACTACGCCGAGGGCTGCAAAGATTTTTTAAACTACTGCAAGACCGAACGCGAGGCTTGCGCTTACGCCGTAAAGGCGGCTATCGAAAAAGGTTTTACCGAATATAAATTCGGCGATACCTTAAAGAGCGGAGACAAGCGTTATTTCGTAAACCGCGGCAAGAGCGTTGTGCTGTTCAGAATAGGTAGCAAAAACCTTGAAGAAGACGGCTTGAGAATAATAGCCTCTCACATAGACGCACCACGCATAGACGTTAAGCAAAATCCTCTTTACGAGGAAGCCGGCATGTGCTTTTTAAAAACGCATTACTACGGCGGAATAAAGAAGTATCAATGGACGGCTACTCCCCTCGCCCTTCACGGGACGGTGATTTTAAAGGACGGCACTCAACGCGATATTTGCGTGGGCGAAGATGAGACAGACCCCGTATTTTACATAAACGACCTCCTTCCCCACCTCGGTGCAGACCAGATGGCAAAATCCGGCGGGAAGGTAATAGAAGGCGAACAACTCAACGTGGTAGTAGGCGGTTTGCCCTATGAAGATAAAGAAATAAAAGATAAAATAAAGCTCAACGTCCTCACCATTTTAAACGAAAATTACGGAATGGTCGAGGAGGACTTTTTATCGGCGGAACTGTGCGTAGTGCCGGCTTTCCGCACGCGCGATATAGGCTTTGACAGAGCGCTTTTCGCCTCTTACGGCCACGACGACAGAATATGCGCCTATCCCGCAATGACCGCCGTTCTCGACAACGAAAGCGAACACACGGTGATAACCATGCTCGTGGATAAAGAGGAGATAGGCAGCGAGGGTACGACCGGTATGCAAAGCCAAGTTTACGAAGATATTATGGAAGAAATAAGCCTTGCAATGGGTGCAAACTTCCGCAAAGTGCGCATGGCTTCCAAATGTCTTTCCTCAGACGTAACCGCCGCGTACGATCCTAACTTCCCGGAAGTTTTCGAAAAGATGAACGCCGCCATGATCTCTTGCGGAACCTGTATGAGCAAGTTTACGGGCGCACGCGGAAAGGGGGGCTCTAACGACGCCTCTGCCGAATTCGTTGGAGAAATACGCAAGATGTTCAACGAAAACGGCGTGATTTGGCAAACTGCCGAACTCGGCAAGGTCGATATAGGCGGAGGCGGTACGGTTGCAAAATTTACCGCAAAACTCAATATCGATACGGTCGATCTGGGCGTTCCCGTAATTTCAATGCATTCGCCTTACGAGCTCGTTTCCAAGGCGGACCTGTATAGCACTTATAAAGCGTTTTTGGCTTTTATGAAATAAAATTGTTTAAAGGACGAGGATCATGAAAGAGTATAAACAACGAAACTTTCAAGGAGAACGCGCCCTTTACGGCATAAGAGACGTTAAAGTTACCGATTGCGTGTTTGAAAACGGCGAATCTCCGCTTAAAGAGTGCGAAAACGTAGAGGTAAGCGGTTGCCTTTTTCGCTGGAAATACCCCCTGTGGTACGGAAAAAACATAAAAGCGGAAAACAGCACTTGGTTTGAAATGGCGCGCGCCGGCGTTTGGTACACCGACGGCATAACCGTAAAAAACGCCGTTATCGAAGCGCCGAAAAATTTCCGCCGCTGCAAGGACGTGGCGCTTGAAAACGTAGATTTTTTCCACGCAGAAGAAACTTTGTGGAATTGCGCGGGCGTAAAACTTAAAAACGTGCGCGCACGCGGCAACTACTTTGCCATGAACTGCTCCGATATGCAGGTGGACGGCTTGATTTTAGACGGCGACTACTCGTTTGACGGGGCTGTGAACGTCACCGTTAAAAACAGCCGTTTGCTGACGAAGGACGCATTTTGGAACAGCAAAAACGTAACCGTGTACGACAGCTTTATCTCGGGCGAATACTTCGGCTGGAATTCCGAAAACCTAACCCTAGTAAACTGCACTATTCAAAGTCTGCAAGGCATGTGCTACGCAAAAAATCTTAAAATGATTAACTGCAAGCTTATAGATACCACGCTTGCGTTTGAATATTCGTCTGTCGATGCCGAAATAACTTCCCGCATAGAAAGCGTTTTCAACCCCGCTTCCGGCAAAATTTCGGCACCCGCGATCGGCGAATTGATATTGGAAAAGGACAAGGTCGACGCGAAAGCTACGGAAATTTCCTGCAATGATATTGCTACCGTTTCCGACATGCCCGAATGGCTTAAAAACAAAAACAATCAGTAATTTTGGTTTTTATGAAATACGATTTCGATACGCCCGTTGAAAGATTTGGCACGGACGCAACAAAATGGCAGGTGAAACAGGGTGAACTTCCCATGTGGGTAGCCGATATGGACTTCAAAACGGCTCCGCCGATCATAGAGGCTTTGCAAAACAGAGCCTCTTTCGGCGTTTTCGGCTATTCTGAAGTGCCAGAGGAGTGGTATTCCGCCTATATTGACAGGTGGAAACGCCACGACCTCTCTATGGAAAGAGATTCCCTTTCATTCTGTACGGGCGTCGTGCCGGCAATTTCTTCCGTCGTGAGAAAACTTACTTCTCCCGACGACAACGTGCTCGTTCAAACACCCGTTTACAATATATTTTTCAACAGCATTTTGAACAACGGCAGAAAGGTTTTGGAAAGCCCCCTCGTTTACGACGGGGAAAGCTATTCTATAGATTTTGCCGACCTCGAAGAAAAAATGTCTTACCCAAACACCACTCTTATGTTGCTTTGCAATCCGCACAACCCCATTGGTAAGATATGGCCGAAGGAAACGCTTGAAAGAATAGGCAATTTGGCTAAAAAATACGACGTAACAGTACTTTCGGACGAGATTCACTGCGATATAACGGCGCCGGGCACGGAGTACGTTCCGTTTGCCTCCGCGTCGGAAACCTGCCGCGAGGTAAGCGTAACATGCATTTCACCCACCAAGGCTTTCAACCTTGCGGGAGTGCAGACTTCCGCAATATACGTGCCCGACGCGGCAAAATTCAACGCCGTGCGCCGCGCAATTAACACCGACGAAGTTGCCGAGCCCAACTCGTTTGCGACGATC
>CAJOMS010000033.1 GCA_905235795.1 uncultured Clostridia bacterium
GAAGATCGCTTTGCATTGTTTACTGAATTGTTCTATGTCTTTTTCCGTTGCCATTTCTTTTTTCTCACTTTTTTATTTTTATGGTTTTTTCGTTTATTCGGCTATTATTTTGAAATAATCTTCAATATAATCTTTTTCGCCTTTATCGGTGGAACCGTCCTGCGAGAGCGCGTCGGTCGCTTGATTGTAATATTCCTGATAAATATCTCCGCCGTAGTAGGTTTCGCCGTCGATTATCTGGTTTGCGGGGTCGTACTTGCCGCCGCCCGCGGTTCCGCCGGGATTATCGCTTGCGTTATCGGAAGGGCCGTCGCCCTCATCGCCCGGTTGACCTTGATCGCTCGGCCTACCGTTGTCCTGATCGCCCTCTTTGTCTTTATTGCCTTCTCCCTGAAACGGGCTGTCGCCGCTTGCGGGTGCGAAATACGCCGTTATCGTCATATTTTCAAAGACGTTGGAGTCCACTCTCGTGGGTGTATCCAAACCGTCTGACCACATAACGAAAGCCCATTCGTCCTCGGCTACCGCCATTACGGGGTTGGCGCTCTTGCCCGCCTCTACAAGCTGAATTTCCTCGTCGATGATTATTCCGTTTCCGTCAACGAGGTAAACCACTTCGAAATAACGTTTATTTCTTTCGTCTTCGGCTTCGTTTATAATTTGCTCGCCGCTCTTGATGACGCCTTCCGCACTAAGCGTGGAAAGCACCGTGGTGCCCGTGCCAAGTATAATAACCAGCGGCAAAATTATCATGAGCGCGAGCGGCATCGTAAACTTTAACAGTTTTTCGCTTACGCTCGACACCTTTGAAACGGCGTCCTGCCTCTGGCGTTCGTAAATATAGTCGTTTTTGCCCTTAAATTCGTGCATGGTAACTACTCTTTCTTCGAGGCCGAGGGCGTCAATTTGCCTTGCGACGTAATATTCGTCCGGTTTGTATTTAAGAAAATAAAACAGAACCGTTGCCGCAATAAAAACCACTCCGAAAACGATAAACGATATCCAGAATTTTTTATATCCCGTCATCCATATAACGAAACCGGAAACGGCGAGCGCGGAAAAGCTTATCAACAAGCCGAGGATAACCGATTTCAATATAGCCTGCTTGGTTAACCGTGCTCGATATTTTTTCAAAACTTCATCTGTATTCACTTTCTTACCTCCTTATTAGTTTTTTACGACATTATTTTGCTTGAAATGCCCCAAATTATGTCAAATGGGTATATTTTATATTATACCACTATAAGTCCCCGATGGCAAACGTATATTTATGCCAAAGGGAACTTATAGTTTAGAGTTATAATATTAATTTATCAGCTAAAATCAGTCTGACTCCTTATTTCCCATGAAGGTAGGATAATATGCTGTAACGTACGTAATACCTTCGAGGTCGAGTTCGGAAACGTCGAGATTTTCGCAGTTGCGGAACGCATAGGAGCCTAAGTACTTAACGTTGCTGAATATAACGCCCGTAACTTTAGTGTTGCCGTCGAACGCGAGAGCGCTGACGTAAATTACTTCGTCGGGAATTTCAACTATGCCCTTGGTGAGTGCGGGGAAGCTCCATACCACTACGCCGCCCCTCATAAGCAAGCCGTTTTCGTAGTCGATAACGTAACCGAGCGATGCGGGCATAATTATATCTACGAGGCTATCCATTCCTCTGAATACCTTTATTCCGTAAACCTTGAAGTCCCAGTTGGGCGAATACACGTTGCCCATCTGTACGAGGAAATCATCTACCTTGGAGTGAAGAACTACCGTGGTGATAGAGTCGCAATCCTCAAGGATGTAAGGTCTGAGTTTCGTGACGCCCGCAGGTAACGTAAACACGCCGTCTTCCGCTACCCAATTGATACAGCCGCTGAACGCCTCGTCGCCTATTACAACTACGTCCGTAGGAAGTTTGAGGTTGACTAAACTCTTGCAGTTTTTAAACAAACCGGAAGGAATTTCTTCTACGGTTTCGGGCAAAGCATTGTTTACGAATTCGCCCGTTTCGCTATAATAACCTACGTTAACGAGGCTTTCGCAATCTTCGAACATATAGCTGTTGCCGAAATTGCTAAGATTCATTCCCGCTTTACCGTCGCTCCATCCGCTACTGTGAGCGCCATCGTGCAAAGTCATATTGCCTTTCAAAATTACGTCGGTAAGGTCTTTTGCTCCGGAGAATATCGCTCCTCCTAAGAAGTTCGGTACGTTCTTGAATTCAAAGGTCTTAAGTCCCGTTCCGGCAAACGCGTAATTGCCTACGTAATCGACGTAATTCGGGAATGCGTTTACTACGGTCTCTCCTTCGTTTTCAAACTTTATTTCCGTCAAGGACGGGCAGTTGTAGAACAAGTAGCCGGGCAAGGTCGCAACTGTGCCCTTAAAGGTTACTTCGGTAAGATTCTCGCAGTTTGCAAACACGCCTACGTTTACGTTTGCCGTGCTTGCGCCGCCTACGAATACGTTGCCGTTACCGCTTGCTGCCGAATTGTCCGAACCGAGAATTGCGGTTGCAGGTATTTCTATAGAGGTCAGGCCTGTTCCGTCAAACGCGTGAGAAGCTATATTCGTTACCGAAGCGGGAATGTTGAACTGAGTGAGCGACGTACAACCTGCGAAAGCATAGTAGCCGATCATCGTTACGGGGCCTTCGAACGTTACCGTTTTAAGTTTGGTACAGTTGTAGAAGTTGTGTCCTTGTTCCTTGGACAGATCGGGAGTTTTGCCGCCTATATCGCCTACGCCGAAAATACCGAGAGACGTGAGCGTAGCGGGTAAAGTTATCGACGTAATGCCCGTTTCAGCAAACGCATAACCCATTATAGAGTTAACGGAATTGCCGAGACTTACAGACGAGAGCGCGGAACACTTTTCAAACGCGTGAGCGCTTATCTTGGTAAGGCTGTTAGGTAAGTCGACGCTCTTGAGCTTTTTACAGCCGTAGAATGCGTACATATCGAGCGAGTTGAGCATTGCGGCGTTATCACCGCCAACTTTAGCGCCTTCGAAAGTAACCGCCTCGAGATTTTCACATGCGTTGAATGCGTATTGACCTATGTGCGTAACTTCTTTGGGAATGGTAAGTTCCTTCAACTCGTTATGTCCGTCAAACGCGCGTACGCCTATTTGCGTTACGCCTTCGGGGATCGTAAAGTTTGCGGGAAGTTTGCCGAGTACCATCTTCATTTCCGTCTTAGCGCTATTATAAACTACGGTGTAAGCGTAATCGTCCTCGGCAAAGGTAGCGATTTGTGCGGAATGTCCTTCTGCAAGGAGTATTTCTTCTACCGATTTGTTACCTGCGAACACGTTATCGAGATTTGTAACCGAAACGGGAAGTTTTACCGTGGTCAGATCTTCACAACCCTCGAACATATTTGCGCCGAGCGTATAATTAGTAGTTGACTTCGGGAATTCGATGCTCGTAAGCCCCGTGTACTCAAACGCATAAGTGTTGATTGCGGGAGCGGGAGATCTGCCCGTTACGTCTGCGAGAGCGGAGTTGCCGCTTGCGTTGAGTTCAAACGTTACGTTAGTGAGATTGTGGTCGAACGCAAACGCCCTCATACCTATCGATTTGATAGTAGCCGGTATAGATATGGAAGTCAAACCGGAAGAATGGAACGCATTAGCTTGAATATCGGTAAGCGCGGAGCCTTCTTCAAACGTAACGCTCGTAAGGTTTTTGGTTCCCGCAAATGCCGAAGATTGAATTGCGGTTACTTTTGCGGGGATCGTGATGCTTTCGAGATTCGAATAAGCAAATACGGTGCTATTTATAGTCGTTAATTGACTTCCTTCGGCTATTTCCACCTTTCTGAGTCCGGAAATCACGTTTCCTAATTCAGTATCGCCGGCATTCGTTCCTTTCCTTGCCAATATGTCTGCTTCGACCATTCCCTTGAATGCAAGACTTCCTATAGACGTAACAGTGGCAGGTATCTTTATTTCTTCGAGGCCGAGATCGAGATTTGCAGGATCTTCACCCGGGTGAGCAAAATATTCGTCCAAGACTTTATCGCCTACGGCAAACGCCGACGAGCCTATTGCAACCGTATATTCGGGGAGTTCTATTTTCTTTAACTTAATGCAGCCTACGAACACGCCGGAATAATATTGATAATATTTATAGCTTCCGCCCGCAGCAGAACCGCCGCCTTCCGCAATCGTAAGGGTATGAGACGCGTCTCTCGTGCCGGTGAAGTTAACGGACGCGAGCGATACGCAGTTCATGAATGCGCAAGAGCCTATCGTGAGTACGGTGTACGGGATATCTATGCTTTCCAAAGAAGTACATTCGTAGAAAGTATAGTTAGGTATTGCCGTGAAACCTTCGGAAAGGGTTACTTCTTTAAGAGCGCCTGCTCTTCTGAACAAGTACGTTCCTACGGTGATCGGATCAACGGTATTGAAGGTTACTTTGGTTATCTTGTTGTTGTCTTCGAATACGTTATTCCAAATCTTGGTTACGGTATTGGGGACGTTTACTTCGGTAGAGGCGTTAACGCCGGCGGGTACAGCGCCCTTTACTGCGTAGATCAATTCTTTTGCCTCGCCGTTTTGTTTGAGGTAAAGCACGCCTGCGTCGTCGGTATAGAAGTTTGCGTTGTTCGCGTTAATATTTATGCTGTAAAGGTTTTCGCAACCGTCGAACACGCTCATCGACGTGAGTGTGCCGTTGGTGTACTTGCCCATCTTTTCTACCGTAGAAGGTATGTCGATAGTGAACAGAGCGGAATTTGCAAACGCGCCGTCGCCTATTTCGGTAGTCTTTTCGGGGAGAGTCATATGTTCGGCAGCGATATTTTCAAACGCGTAATCGCCTATAACGAGGTTCTCCGTCCTGCCTTCTTCAAAGGTTACCGTTTCGAGATTTTCACAGCTTTCAAATGCGTGAGAGCCTATGGAAACTATCGTTTTGGGTATATTGATGGTAGTCAGGTTGTCTTTGTACTGGAATACGTACGCGCCTATGTTTGCGACGGTATCGGGGATAACGAATTCGCCCGTTTTACCGAGAGGATAATACATAAGTTCGGTTACGGCGGGGTTGTAAATTACGCCGTCTATCTCTTTATAATTCGGGTTGTTATCGATGTTTACGGTAGCTACTCTGCTGCCGAAGATACCGGTTATTTCGATAAGTCCTACGTCTTTACCTATATTAAGGGTTTCAACGTAGCTGTTGCCGTTATAAGATATGAACGAACCGGTAGCAAAATCAACGTCGCCCTTGCTGTTTATGGTAACGGTTTTAAGCCTCGAGCAGCCGTAGAATGCGCTTGCTCCGATTTCGTTGAGGTAATCGGGCAGAACGACTTCTTCTATTCTCGAACATCCATAGAAAGCTCCTTCCTTGATGGCGAGTTTAGCGCCTTTGTCGTTGCCTTCAAAGATCAATTCGGTAATTCTGTAGCAGTTTCTGAAAGCGTTTTTGCCGATTTCGGTAACGTAACCGGGGATTATTAAGGTTTTGATGTTCAAGCAGCCTGCGAATGCGCCGCCGTTTTTACGATCGCCCTCGGTGGTAGAAATTTCTCCGCCTGCAATCTTGTTGACGCCTGCGGGAATTTCGTAAACGCCGTCTGCCTTAGGAGTAAAGTTAATGGGGACGTACAATATTTCGCTTCCGTCCTTGTTTAAGAGGATGCCGTCGAGGGAAGAATAGTAGTTGCCTTTGTCGCCCTCTATATTTACCGCCTCCAAAGCCGCACAGTTTCTGAAGATGGTGTTATCGAAAGTTGCAAGCCTCTTCGGGAAGGTTATCGTCGTAAGATTCTGGCAGTAGTTGAACGCTCTGGAATCTACTTCAAGGTCCTTTCCTTCGGTCGAATCGGCAAACGTTACCGTAGTAAGAGTCGAACAGTAATAGAATGCGTTGGACTGGATTTTGTTAACGCTTGCCGGAATGACTATTTCGGTAATTTTAGCGTTGGAGAATACGTTTGCGGAAATTACGTTGGTTCCGTCGTAAATCTCGTATTTGCCGACCTTGCCGCGCGGGAAGAACTTGATTTCAAGTCCGCCGGATTCGCCCGGCTGATAGAGAACGCCGTCGTGAGAGACGTAAGTGCCTACTTCCGCGTCCTGTACCGCGTCGTCGTCGGGATATTCTGCCTTTGCGTCGTAAATGTTTACGCTTTCAAGAAGTTGACAGTTGCTGAATGCGGTATCTACTTCTATAAGTTTTACAGTGTTAGGAATATCGATGGCGGTGAGTCTGATCGAGTTGATGAACGCAGCGCCGTCTACTATAGTTACGGGTTTGCCGTTGTAAGACGCGGGGATCTTGACGTAGGTCATATTCCTCATACCGGTAGAACCCATTACGGAATACGCCGCGCCGCCTTCTACGGGAAGGAACTCGAATGCGTTTACCCATTTTGCATATAATGTTACGCCGTCGAAATCTCTCCACGGGTTAAGGCTTTCGCCGAGCTCGTTGGTGTATCTGATGCCGTCGCCGTAACGATCGGTGTACCAGCCTGCAAAGCCCATTGCGGGATCGTTCGATTCGGGAACGGGCAGGGTGTAGTTGCTCATGTAAGTTACGGTAGCCTCGGTTGCGCCCGTGCCGCCGCCAACGAAGTCGAATTCAACCACGTATTCGTTGGGAGTATAGTACGCGTAGAGCGTAGTATCGCTCGCCACGTCGTAAGTTTCGCTGTTATATGCCTTGCCGTTTACGGCAGCGCCGCCGGGTACGGTGTACCAATCGGCAAACATGTAACCGAGCATATTCGTTTCGGGGAGGATCAACTCATCCCCAACGGCTTTGTACATGGGGCTTAAAGCCTCGCCGCCGCGCACGTCGAAAGTGATGGTGTAAGCGTCAACTTTAATGCTTGCCCACTCGGTATAGTAGTTTTCACCGTAGTTATGTCTTACGTAAATTGTGTTTTCACCCGCTTTGGTGAGAGCTACGGGGTATTTGTTTGCGTCCTGAACTCTAACGAGGGTAGCGTCGTTAACTTTGACCTCGTAGAAGTTTGCGCCAAACGCGTATTGCCATACTACGTAACCGTTTGCGTAGCTTATTTCGTCTTTCTTATCTTCAGCGATAAGTTTGAGCGCGTCGGACTGCTTTGAATTGTTAGCCGCGTCGTTCGCTATCGCCTGAACGGTCAAAGTATATTCGTTTGCGTTGCTAAGACCGGTTGCGGAGGAAAGATCGAACGTTGCTTCGTTTACTCTGTAAGTCTTTCCGCCCAAGGTTACGTCGTAAGCCGCGGCGCCCTCTACGGGGTACCAAGTTACGGTGTTGCCGGAAACGTAAATTTCCGAAGGAGTAGCAAGAGTCTTTTTGTTATAAGCCGTTGCCGCGGACGAAGAAGAATTGTAACCTTTCTTTTCTGCGTAAACCTTAATGGAGAGATCGCCATAATAATTTTTGAGCGAATAACCCGTGTTTTCGCCTACTTGTTCGGTGTAAACGGTCTGCCCTTGAGTGATCTCTACGAAGTACTTATCCGCACCTTCTACCTTGTTCCAAACAACTACGTCGTCCGCGTTTACGTAAACGCCGGTTACGGGAGCGAGAGTTCTGTTGACGTAGTACGCTTCGGAAACGGAACTTACGTAACCGTCGGCCTCTGCCGTAACTACGAATTTAATGCCGCCCTCTTTCATTTCGCATCCGTCGAAATTGTAATAAAGCGAAGAGCCGTTGTTTACAGCATAGTGGTTGTGGTCTTCGTTGCCGCATTCAACGCTTATAAAATATCTTTCCGCGTTGGGTACGGAGTTATATCTCAAGAGGTTTGCCTCGACGTCAAATGCCGAAACTCTCGCCAAAGCCTTATTTTTATAATAAGCCTTGGTGCTGTTTCCCCTTGCGGTAAGGGTTATTTCATATTCGCCTGCCGGTTTATTTGCGAAATCGTAGGCGTAAGTGGTGGAGCTTATTCCCGTGAATTCCTGATTTACGGAAGGCCCTTTTATCTGAAGTACGTAGGTAACGTTAGCGCCTGCCGAACCCCACTTCACGCCGTTTGCGTCAACGCTCGGCTGAGACGCCGTGCCGTAAACCGCAAAGAGCGTAACGTTCGATTCGAGCTTCTGTCCTTCGTATTTATAAGTAAGTTTTTCGCCGCTTTGATAATCGCTGACGTACCAGCCTGCAAAGTCGGCAGCCTGTACGGCGGGCAAGTCGTACAATTTCCCGCCTATAGTGGTTTGCGCGGGATAAGCGTTGCCCTTTCCGTCGTTAAACGAAACGGTGAACTCCGTTCCGTTGCCGGTCTTTTCCGCATATCTCGCGTATAAGGTCGTGTTCGAGGTTATCGGGCTTGCTCCGAACGAGAAAGGCGTTGCATATTCTTGATCCGCATACCACCCTATAAAATCGTAACCGGCCTTTTCCGGATCTGCAGGTTTTGCCAACGTTTTACCGTTTACCACCGTAGTATTAGCGATAGCGGTGCCTCCGTTCGTATCGTACGTAACTTCGTAATTGATCTTCTTCAAAAATCTGTACGTACCGCCGTTATAAGTAACGGTCATTGCAGAACCTTCTAATTTAGCCGTAGGAGCGTTGGTACCCTTGAAAGTCAGGTTTGACCCGTCGTATTCATATTCCCCGGATACTTCGCCCAGTGTCATTGCATACGTGTTGCCGTTGAGCATAAGCGTATATTCCGTTCCGTTCAATTCGGTGTAATACACGCCGCTTTCGCCGTAATTTACGGGCTCGGTTGCAGAACTGCCGGAATCGTTTTTCTTGCCTGTACAAGCAGAAAATCCAAACAGACTGATTGCCAAAACCAAGCAAAGCGTTGCAATCGTTAAGATTCTTCTTTTTGCCATTTCTTTTACCTCCATAAAAAATTTAAAATTTCATCGGATATACCGATTTTTTGCTGTCTGTCCTTTTTTCTTTTTATTCGGTCTATCGCAAATATGCCAACCTTTTGGTTGGCAACCGAACGTTATATATTTTGTTTTTAAAATGAAGTAATAACTCGACTTTTTAGTTAATTATTTCAAAAAAGATAAAAAATTTATCCCGAAATTTTGGGCGATACGAATTTTAAAACGTATCAAAACAATTTTTAAATTATATAGATTATATTAAAAATTAAAGCAACGTGTCAACTGTTTTTGGTACAAAATTTGCAAAAAACGAGAAAAATATATAAAATTTTCAAATCTACACGTTTTATCCGGCATGTTCGGTAATTTAATTGCGGAGAGCGGAAATGATTAAATATTTAAACATCTTTCCCATTCTCACGCTATTTTCGTTTTAAAGTTTATACCGAATTTCAGCCTAATTTGGTTATAATTATAGTATTAAATAAGGTAACATGTCAAATGATTTTACGGCGTTTTTTCAAAAAATTTAAAAAAATTGCGCAAATTTTTTCTAACTTGCGCACAATTTTCCACAAAATCCAACTATTTATATTATTCAGCTATACCTTTTAAATATTTAAACATAAAAATATAATTTTATGCATCATAATTTTATGCATCGCAAACAAAGTGCCGACTGCGCGGGGAAATTATACCCTGCCGCTTTTTAATCCTCAGTCAAATATAACAATGCCCGCTTATAATTTTCGTCTTTATAAAAGCTCTTATTTTCTCTTCGTATCGGAATTATGCTTTAAAATCGGTTTATCGTGCCTCAAAAGTACGCGCTGCCTTATTTTTCATCGGGTTTTTTTCCATAATTTTTTAAGTAACGGCAATATCATTGCCCCTACGGTATTGCCGAGAATAACTATCCAAATAAACGCGAAAGCGCGCAGAGAAAAGATGCCCGCTACGGCAAAATAACCTATGTCCGCAATCGAGTGTTCGAATCCGCTCAATATGAAAACGGGTATGGCAAACAGCACGCCGAGCGGGGATTTTTTTTCGTTGAATATCGCCACCGCAACGTACATTAATATTCCGCAGAACACTCCGCGAATGAACGTTTGCAGTACGTTCTGCGCGTATTTGTTATTACATAGCGCAACGGCTTTTTCTTTAAGACCGGGAATAGCGTACATAAGCGCCCAACCGAACACGGCAATACCTATCAGATTGCCCAAAAGCCCCAAAAACAACACCGAAAGCTCCTCTTTGCCGTGTTTTTCAACGATGAATCCTATCTTGCCGGTATAAAGTGAAAAGCCGAAAAAACAAATGGTTAACAAGGCAACGGAAAACAGCACCGCGCCGACGTATTTATTGTCGCACGAAAGATATACCGCGCAGCCTATCGAGATCATTATTCCCGAAGCTATGCCCTTTGCGATTTTTCCCAAAGTATCTCTTAACATATAACGATTTTATCCTTTGATTTTTAATTTTACCTATAATATACGCGGCATAGCCGCATTTCTCAACGTTTTCTCGCAAGACCATAAAGCCGCAGAAAACGAGAGTGAATCGTCTTTATAATTTGTCAAGCTCGTATAATCGTTTATCGAATTTATAAGGGTAAGATTGCAAGTCTGCCTATTCCCCCTTCCCAAGTTTACTAACGAAACGACCAACGTGCTCAAAACGGGCCAAAAGATGTTTCCCCTTACAAAATCATTTAATTTCTTAATAATATCTTTCCTTTTTTATTATATCATTGTTATTTAAGATTTTCAACCCTTTAGCGGCGTCGAGCGAATATTTTCTTGTAGGATTACAATAGATGTGAGACAAGAGACGTAAAAAATAGTAGCAATTAAGAAATCTTTATGTTAAAGTTTAATTACGACAAAAACTGAACAAAG
>CAJOMS010000034.1 GCA_905235795.1 uncultured Clostridia bacterium
AGGAAATCCTTTGTTCAGTTTTTGTCGTAATTAAACTTTAACATAAAGATTTCTTAATTGCTACTATTTTTTACGTCTCTTGTCTCACATCTATTGTAAACCTACAAATCATAAAATCAACTGGTTTTTCGCAAATTAATCCCTGCTTATTTATGAAAATTATAAGCAAAAGAAAAAGGAAGCTTTTTATACTTCCTTTTTGCTATCCTTCGAGAATTTTGCTTTCGAATATTCCCGCGGAAAATTTTAAAGTTTAAATTTATTTGTTCAGCGAACTTATATAGTCTGCCATAACTTTAAAATTATAAAATTTATTGTAATTTTTAGTATTGTCGACCGTTTCGACCAAGTAAAGATCCACGTCGATGCCGCTGTCGATGTTATCGCCTTTTACGTTGCACAAGCACAAATAACCCGAGCGGCGATATATAAATCCTTCTGCGGTTTCTTCATTTACAACAGCGCATGATCCGCCGCCCGATTTTTCACCGACCGTTTTATACCCTTTTTCTTTCATGAGAGACACGAACAGATTGCCGGATGAGAACGTTGCCGACGATGAAACGACGACGTAGTTGAATTTAAATTTGTTAATTTCTTTCACGTCTTCTTCGTCGTATTTTCCATCTAAGTTAACGTCTATAGAAAAGCTTTTCACTTGACGGAATTGGCTGATCGTGTCGTTTATATAATAGTTACTTTTTCCGCCGTTAAACAGAGCAAATACTCCGGATAAAGCATCCGCAGATCCTCCGCCGTTGGTCGACACGTCCAATACGACGTTTACAGCTCCGTCTTTTTGGGCGTTGTATAATGATTTTCTTACGAAAGCATAGGTATCTTTCGAGCTGAATTCATTTTCCATACTTTCAAGTACGGTTGTATCTCCTTTGTAATACTTATCCCAATTTCCCGTATCGTAAAGGAATCCATCAAAGCCGATATAAGCGGTTTTGGTAGCTTCGTCGTATTTATAATAGAAATAGGATCCAATTTCAAAGTCAGGTCCGAAAGATGCGTTTCTCGCATTAGCCAGCACAGCTTTCTTATCGGTTGAAGCACTGGCAGCCGTTAAAAATTTATTTATAAAATCCTTAAATTCGCCTTCCTTGGCCATATCTTCAAGATACGACATTGTCGGCGGATTTTTGGAAAGCGGTCCGGTGTGCCCGCCATCGGACAGACCCCCGATCAACAACAAGAAACCTTTTTCAAAATCGCTTTTATTGGTCGATAATAACAACTTTTTAATACCCGGATAATATTGCTCAAGCAGAGTATTTAATCCCAAAGAAACCAAATTATTATCCCCAAAAACAAGTTGCGTCGTATAACCTCTTAAATTGTCGAAAGAAAAACATAATTGATTATACGAATATTTAGCCAAATCCGCTTTTCTGGGTTCGTCTTTTGTCATATAATTATAATAGCTGTCGGCGAAATATTCGTCTCCTCTTGCTTCGCCGTTGTTTAATTCACCGTAAAAATCCAATACGTAAATATCGTTGCCGTTATAGCCTATATTATACCCTTCTATCCCGCCGTACAAGTTATTTAACATGCCGAACGGTATATAGCTGTCTGAAGAGTCCGAATACGTTTTTATTTCATACTTGGTTAAATCGATCAATTTATAGTAAGAGGAGGTTTGCATTTGCGAATCCAAATGTAAATACGTTTTATCGGTATTTTCTTTAAAATCGGGATGATGTCCCAATTCAAACGTATCTTTTATTCCCAGAATATCATCTTTGGCGTTTACCTTGATATATTCCTTGTTGCCTTTGGAAAACACGTTAAAACCATTTACTTGAGCCAAGGTCAGATCGGTATTATAGAATTCTTTAAAATATTGAATAATGCCGACGTAAGGTACGTTGGGCGTTTCGCTATAAAACCTGATAGGCATAGTCTTGTCGGGCTTTGAGTTTTCTCTGTAAACGGATACGTCTTTTAAAACGTAAGTTTCAGCGCTTGCGTTGTTATCCGTATCTTCAGTGGTTTCACAAGAAACTGCCATTAAAAATGTTAAACTGCAAAGCATTACTAAAAAATTAATGCAATTTTTTTCATTTCTTCTCCTTTTTTTATAAATTTTTTTTATTTTACCGGTTATCCTGAAAATATTATTAATGAGGTTGAAGTAGATAATTCCTAAACAATTATTTTACAATCTCGTTTAACACGAAAAAACGCGTAAACGGCATTTTTAAACCTTCAACAATCATAATTTTATTCGGTTATTTTTCTCCGTGACGTGGTTATTAAAATTATCGTGTACAACACGAATAGCGCGGCAAAAATCCCGAGCGTTATCAAACAGCCCGTTAAACTTTTGGCGCCCATGTTGAGCAAGACCAGCATTGGCGCAACCGCAATCATAGCGGGGAATTGTGATATGATGTATATGCTTCCGATAGGCGTTTCATAATTGGGATCGACTTCTCTCAGTAATATCATACCGTTACTTGCCGTGCCCGTCAGCGTGCCGAAGTTTAAAAGGAAGGCTTCGTGTGAATAAGGTTTAAAGCACATTTTGCATATCCAACGTACGTAAAAGTACGTAACCACCGCACCGACGAGACAGAGCGCGATTATAACCCAAACGTATTTGGAAACTACCTTTATATCTATTGCCGCCACGCCCGCGATAATCATCATATC
This sequence comes from uncultured Clostridia bacterium, assembly GCA_905235795.1. Classification (GTDB taxonomy): domain Bacteria; phylum Bacillota; class Clostridia; order Christensenellales; family Borkfalkiaceae; genus RGIG3732. The sequence goes on from CAJOMS010000034.1 coordinate 2,665, forward strand.
GAAAGCAAAGCCCGAAATTCGATCCATCTGATAATTGTTGACGTATTTTTTGCGGACGATTTTTGTCTTCTCTAATAACTTGAGAATAAATTTTATAAGAGTTGCCGCAATAACGCCCCATATAAAATTGAAGCCCCAGGCAACGTCGTTAAATAACGAAACATTCGTCCAATCGGTTAATTTTGCGAAAAAGAACATTATTCCGAAAGCAAAAGCATAGGCAAGCGCCACGAAGGCAACTTGTATTGACGTTTTGTCGACGGACTCGCTGTCTTCAATTTCATTATTACTTTCAAAATCGGTTACTTTTCTTTCTGTGTTTGCCTCGCGGGGTTTTATTTCGCCCTTCTTTTTAAACACGTTTATATATATAACGCCTACGATTGAGGCAACTATAAATCCGATAGACGCGATAGTAAGTCCGAAACTTCCGTTGCCGTCAAACCCGTAATCGCCGAAATTTATGTCCCAGGTCAGCGCGTTGCCGGGCCCTTGCCCGTATCCGAGCGGAAGGATTACTCCGGCATCATAAAACAATCCGCTGCCCGCCCAAAAGAAAATCAATGAAATTATAAGCCCTACAACGCCTTGCAGCATATACGTTCCGCCGGTAAGCAACCCGTTATGCAAGGCGTGCAACCCGCGCTTTTGTTTGGTTTTTTCGACCGATTTAAACGTCATTGCAATAAATCCTATTCCCAGAGCGTGATAGGTTATTATTTGCATGATACGCGCGTCGATAAGTTTATATTTAAAAACTTGTTCGGAAAGCAGGTTTAAAAGGAAGAGCATAAGCCCGCCTATAAGCGCGCTGGGGATAAACGCTTTTCTGAGAAAGGGTATTACCCTGCGAAGCGCGTTGCCCGCGAGTAACGCTATAAGAAGCAGTCCTATGTTTACGGCTACTTTCCATACGGAGTCGTATTGAGATAAATCGAATTTCCACGCACTCATAAAATTTCATCTCCTAAATTAAAGTATTTATCAGAACAATTTTTTTTCATTTCGGTATCGATTTTATTGAAAAAGAATGCGTATTTCAACGGATTAAATCTTTCGTTTCCCACTATAAGATAATCGTTGCCGCTCAAAGTAAACGTGAGTTTGCGACCGGATATGACCGATGCGTTGGATATGTTTTTCACGTTAAAAGTTTTTTCTCCGCACTTAATATACTCGTCCGTCACGGCAAGATTACCGCTGCAAATTTTAACGCGTTTTTCATACGGGTTGGATAGAAACAATTCTACGTTTTCATCAAAAAACGCCGTATTTCCGCTATTAACGGGCATTTCACGGATCGTTTTCTTTTGGAAAAGCCACCAGTCGATAAGCCTTGTAAAAGTAAATTTTTCGTTTGCGGGCTTTAAATGGAGATCTTCGGTAAACTCCGCAAGCTTGCCGCAGTGCGTGCAGAATACGTCGCTCCCTCTTGAATAAACGGTTTGCATTTTGCCGCATACGGGGCAGATGAAAAATATCCTTTCAAGATATTCCGCGCGGATATCGCTTTTGTATTTTTCGCCCGACTCGCTGTCGAATACGCGCACGCCGTTTTTTATTTTTTCAAACAGTGTGCCTTCATCCATATTTTCGTATTCCTCGGCGGTGATAATCTCCTTTATTTTACCGTAAAACCTGCCTTTGCGGTTCTTGTGCTTAAAGCGCGGGGAAACGCCCGTGCCGCCGTGCAAATTGAAAAGTATCAACGTTGCGCCGGTTCGTTTAATGAATTTTGCAAGCGTCGACGCTATATAATATTGAAATTCCGCGTAGGTCCTGTTTCCTTCGGGGAAAAGAAAAATCGATCCGCCACCCTTTAAAGTATCCAGCATTTTTACGGTGGTTTTAATATCCGTCGCACCCTTTTTTTTGGGAATGACTCCCAACCAGGTTAAAAGGGCGCTTGTGAATTTGCCGGAAAAAATACTGTCGGTTGCAACCGGAAAGACAGGTTTGTTAAACAATGGAATAATGCACAATGGGTCGAGATCGGTCTGGTGGTTGGAAAGCAAAATGACCGTTTCGCCCTTTTTTATGCGATACTTATCCTTGCAGCGAAAACCCATAAATAATCGGGAATAAATAAAACTTAAAAATTTTACTACCCAAAACGCGACGTAGTGGTGAATTTTGACGCTTTTTTTCATAATATATTTTAATTATATAAAATATCAAAAATATTGTCAAATATTCTGTGGCATCATATGCCCGTTGAAACAGAAAAAGAGCAAGGCAAAGCTCATTTTCGAGAAATTATCAAAAGAAAAAGGAAGCGATTAACATTCTTTCCGTAGGGATTTAAATTAATTAATTTATAAAAACTCGACTTTTTCACAAGTTGAGTTTTCCTTTTTCTTAAAGCGATTGTAAAAATTGTGATAGTCCTGCTTGACGTTAGAACATTTTTAAACCGCTCTGCGACTGCAAAGCGGTTTTGTATGTTAGTATTTTATGGATAGAAACCAACTGAATTATTCAGCGGTATTTTCGCTCCATTCGGTTATGTCGGGAGTGTCAACCGTGGCGTTACCGTACGAAAATTCAATGGTAACGGTTCCGGTAGGCGCTGTGCAAGTAACAGATTGCGCCAAACCGTTTACCGCAACGGCAACGATATTGACGGTTACGTTTTCACCGGCATAGTCATAAGTCAATATGGCAGAATTTTGAGATGTAGTGTTTTCTCCGATCGTTATATCGTGAGATTCCGAAACGTAAGTGCATTTGAAAGTTCCTCCGTCCTCGGGCATCATTTTCATCAGACTCACGGGCGAAAAGGGATAATTTATGAAATAGCAATAATACATGTCGTAATAATCCTTGGATTTCGTATAATACTTGGAATCGTCGGATTCGACGGCGGCAATGTAATTGTCGCCTTGTTTGAAAGCGTAAAATTTCGATGAACCCTTAACTTCAACGCAGTTTTTGTCGCCTACGATAGATTCCGTGAATTCAAAATCTCCGCTCTTGTAGTTAACGACCACGTTTGCATTTTTAAGGGCGTCATCAAAAAATTCCAAAAGAAGGGTGTTGCAGCTTTCTTTGTCGTCTGCGGTAATTTCAGTTGTCCCCGTGCCCTCGATGGTGCACGCGTTAAGCGTGAAGGCGGCGGCTATCGTCATAAAACATACGACGAGTATCGATAAAAATTTTTTCATGGCTTTTCTCCTTTTTTCGGAGGAGCTTGTCCTCTTTAGGGAGGGGCTTGCCCTCGTTTTTGTAATTATATTATATGCAATTAAAAATAAAAGTCAAATTTTTAAGGCGGATTTTTCGGGATTTCATTGTCTGCAGACACGGAAAATGGAAACTGTTTGTCGAAAAAACGAATGGTTGCCCAATAATTCCGGGATATTCGCGGGACTTTCATTGCTTTTTATCCCGTTTATTCCGTGACGGCACCGCGGAACGAGACCGAAAAATTTATGGAATATAAAAACTCTTGCAAAATAAAATAACATGTGATACAATCTAAATTACGCGGCAACCGTTAACGTTAACGAGGCTTTAAGCCGTGTGAATAAAAAGGAATATTTAAAGGAGGGCAAATTTATGCCGTTATTTGCAAACGTTGAAAGTTTTAAAAACGTTTCGCCCGGAATTCAATGGGCGATTTTCATCGTCGGCGGGCTGATAATTTTACTTGCGGTAGTTTCTATTATAGTATCTATTTGGTTGGCTATCAAATACGTTACTTACAACCGCAGGATGAACAGCGCCGGCATTACGGGTAGCGACGCCGCAAGAAAGATACTCGATCATAACGGACTTCAAGATATAAAGGTTTCGGTGGTAGGGTCTCTGTTGTTCGGCAACAGCTATTCTCACTATTTTAAAAAGGTGCGTTTACGCCGACGCACAAATCAAAAAGCGAGCATAACGTCGCTTGCCATGGGCGCGGAAAAATCCGCCCTTGCTATTTTGGATAAAGAGGGCGATAAAGATATGAAAACGAGAGTGGCGTTGACGCCCATAATCTTCTTCGGACCGATCGCCTTCATACCCCTTGTTTTGATAGGCGTTTTGATCGACTTTTTGGTATTAAACGGAACGGGCGTCGTAACGATGGTATTTGCGGGTATAGGTCTGTTGTTTTACCTCGTCTCCTTCATTTTGTCTATGATGGTTTTAAAGACCGAAGTTAAGGCGCAAAAACGCGCGTGCGAAATTTTGCAGCAGGAAGGCCTTGCTACGCAAGAAGAAATAGAATTGATGAAGGGCTTGTTCAAGGTTTACAACGTTCAATACGTAAACGATATGATTTTGGAATTGCTCGAATTTATAATGCGTATTTTGACTATAATTGCACGTTCGCAAAACTCTTCGTCGAGCAACAATTAATTTATTTAAGAACTTAATATTTGAAAGGAACTTACCTGCCGTATGAGTGCATGCGGCAGGTATTTTTGCATCTACGCGCCGACAAGTTGAGCCGGAATTTCGGGCGATATTTGGATTTACCCCCGTAAAACGCGCTAAAACGCGCAATAGCCGAAAAATACTCTCTTGATTTTAGGGCGTATATGGATAAAATAAAATGCAACGACAAGCCCGCCGCTAAGCTTTTCAGCTTAGGGGCGGGCTATAACATTATATAATATATATAAAGGCGATATAATTATAAAACAAACGCGCTTAGGGCGTAAATACTTAGCAAGACTCGTACATTTCAGCAAGTTTTTTTGCCGAGGCGGCAAGCTCTTTTATTCTGTCGAACACGTTTTCTGCCGTGCAAGCCTTAAGATGCATTTCTGCCTCTAAGGTTAAAAACCCCGTATATCCCACGTTTTTAAGGGATTTGACTATTGGTGCGTAATCGATCGACTGAGTGAACGGCATTAAATGTAGGTCGTGCCGCCCGTCGTTATCGTGAACGTGCAACGCCTGCACGTGCCTGCCGAGGGTATTTATCATTTGCGTTGCCGAGGTGTTTAGCCCCGCCATTTCGGCGTGGCCGATATCCAGACAAGCAACCAAAAACGGATCGTTTACGGCAAGTATATGCGCGAGGAAGTCCGTATGATCGGAGCAGGCGGCGGGTAACGCCGTATCTTTTTCAAAGTCCCAGTTAAACATGTTCTCCGCCGCTATTTTTACGCCGCAACTTTTGGCAAACGGCAGGAGCCTTAAATACATTTCCGCGTTTTGTTCGGCAGGCTTGTCGTTATTCGGGTGTATGATGCAGATTTCTCCTCCGGCGATGGCGGTGCATTCTATTGCGCGCATCAAATAGCCCTCCACGTCCTTTAAACTTACGGGAAACGGCGCGTGCGATTGATTGCAGATAATGCCGTTGTCCTCGCCAATCCTTTTTAAATTAGCCGCGTATTTCGCGTAAGAATCGCTATTCAGTGGCGTAGAGCCGGCAAGCGCGGCATTGTTTGCCCTATCGCGGACTATCAGGTCCAACATAGAAAAATCCCACGCGTCGAAACCGGCCCTTGAGATGAGCTCTATGGCTTTTTCCCTGCCGACCAAACGCGCGGAAGATCGAATTTCGGTTGAAGTTTTCATATTGCGTCAGTTTTCCTTAGGCATAAACATTTTAAGGGTGTTAGTAACGATTTTTACGTCAAACGGAAGGTCCGTGTAAATTTCTCCGTCTATTTGCAACGGAGCGTTTCCGTTCATCTTAAATTCTTTCACGTGGAACGTTTGTGTGTTTGGGTGTTGCAGAATTTTGCCGCCGACGAGTTTCATCAGTGCGCCAAGCATTTTTCTTTTCGGCATATCGTTTACTATAAGGCAATCGAGATAGCCGTCGTAAATATCCGCAACGGGGCAGATCTTGATGCCGCCGCCAAACTGTTTGCCGTTGCATGCACAGGCAATAAACGCTTTTTTCTCATGTTTTTCGCCTTTTTCGTCCACGAACGCAAGGTCGTACGGGCGATAATGTATCAGGCAATGCAAAAGCGAAAGGAAGTACTGTCCGCGCGTTTTTTTGGACTTTGACTCGTAATGGCGGAGAATATCTACGTCTATTCCGCAACCTACGATATTCATTCCCCTCGTTCCGCCACAATCGAAGAAATCCACGTATCGGGTGTTGCCGTCGAGTATCCATTGAAGCGCCGCCAAGGGATCGGTGGGCGTGCCGAGGACTTCCGCAAAGTCGTTACCGGTGCCCGCGGGGATGATGCCGAAAGTTATTTCGGACAGGTTCGTTAAGCCGTTAAGCACCTCGTGCACGGTTCCGTCGCCGCCGACCGCAATTATGTTTTGGGCGCCTTTTTCGCACAAATTCCGCGCTATTTCCGTTGCGTGTTTTGGTTTTTCCGTGTGATGAAAGGCGAAAGGTATGCCAAGTTCCGAGAGTTTTGCCGATATAGCCGCCGCCGCTTTGGAACCTTTGCCCTTGCCGGCATTATCGTAAACAATAAAATCTATCATTTGTTTTCCTCGTCTGTTTTAAAATTATAACACATTTGGAAAATTTGTGCAATCATTTTTTAGACGTGTCCGCCAATAATTGAAATGTTATGATTGCCGAATTAAAAAAGTGCCCTATTTCGCGTATTATCGTCTGTTTTTAGCCCTGCCACAAATTTATCATGCCTTTTCTCCTACGCAACCGCGTGGTTGCAAACAAAATTTTATCGTAAAACGCAAACTTTTATTGCGTTTGAGCGGAATTTACGTGCCGTCGCATTGAATAAGTACCTTTTTTCACGCGTTATCGCCGATTTTGCCGAGTTAACGAGTTTGCTTCTACGGTGGCGCGTACGGAAAATTTACGCACGAACGAATTTTTGCTTTTTCTTGGGCTGCGTGCCGAGCCGCGAGAGGTTTTGCCGAAACGCCACGTACGGCTTTTTGGGGACGAAGACGCGGGAGCGGCGGCAGAAATATCGTCAAAATCCGAGTCGAATTGTGAAAATTGTGTAAAATTTTTAGTCTTTGTCGCAAAACAGTTGACTTAGTTATTATTAAATAATATAATTAATTCACCTATGATTATTTTTACGCACGAGCGAGCGCTCGCGCTTGAGAATATCGAGGGCAAAAACACTGTTTAAGGAGATAACAGTATGGGTGCATTTTTCAGACGAATTTTAGCATTTTTGTTAGGATTCATAATGGCTTTCGTGGCTGTGTTCGGCGGCATCGGTTTGGGCGCTTATTGGGCGTATAAAAACCTGTCGTTGAGCACCGTTACCGATGACGGCGTCGTGTCGCCGATAGTCGACCGAATGACGATAGAGGATTTCGTCGCCGACTTACAGGCTTACATGAACGATCCGAACAGCTACACCATCGGCGAGATCGAGGAGAAGTACGGCATAGACCTGTCGGATTTCTTCGGTGACTTTGCCGAAGGGCTTGACGACGACTACAAGAACATTCAGTTCCTCGCGTTGTTGACCGGCGATATGGACGTATTGCTCGGCAGCATAAGCTTGAGAGTGGTCCTCGGTTTCATGCCCGAAGGGTTGCTTTCGGAACAAGCTATGGAAACGCTTGGCAGTAAAACGGTTCTTGACCTGGTTAAGGAAGAAGACACCGCGGTCAAGCTCAACGAGCTGTTCGGCAGACTCAAAGTCGGCGATATACTCGGCATTGTTTTCGAGGATGATTCCAACGGAAATATCACTCCTCACTACACGCCGAAGGCCGAATATGCAGAAGTTATCGGCAACCGCGGACTCATAGATTTGATCGAAATCATAGCGAACGTTGAGATATCGGCTCTCGTCAGGGCGCTTTCAAGCTCTTATGACAACGACATTCTCGACGAGATAATGAACTACGGTCTTACCGAGATAGGCGACTTGCATATCGGTAGTTTTGTAGAGGACTTTTTGGGTGACGCGGCAGACTCCTTGCCCATATCCATAAACACCATGATCGACAAGCAGCTGCGCGATATCATCGGCGGTGAGTTGCACGACTATTCGATAAACCCCATCGGCTTGCTTTACGGCATGACGATAGGCAAGATTCTCGGCTATACCGAAAACAACGACGGCGTTTTCGTCGATTTGCAACGAGCCGGTAGTCGGCGTGTTGAGAGACGTTTCCGGCCTCAGCGTGGGCGACATAATCGCGGCTATAATAACCACGAACGCCGGCGGCGAAGGCTTTGATATATCGATGGATCAGGTCCTCGACTACATACTCGGCGAAGACAACGCCCTTAACAACGTAACAATCGGCAGCGTTCTTGAGACGTTCCTGGGAATTTATCGCGACGAGAACGGTCAATGGGTGAATAAGGACGGCAGTCAGGTAGACGGTTCGTTGGGTTCCGCATCGGCTTTTGCAGACGTGGGCTTGATGGACACCATTCGTATGTTTATCAACGAAGAAGGCTTTACCGCGCAATCCCTTGCCGATCTGTTGAAGGGCATAAAGATGGGCGATATACTCCTCCCCCTTACCGGCAATACGGAAGGTGAGGCGGCAAAGGGTATAAACGCTATTGTTGATGCTCTTGCCAACGTTGAATTATCAAATATTCTGACCGGTGCCGTAAACGTTACGGACAGCGGCGTTTTGCAACTTATTAAAACCATAGTCGAAGACGGGCTTGAAGACGTTGAGCTCGGCACCGTTTTGGGCTACGATAAAAACGAAGAAGGCTACTGGTTCGGCGAAGACGGCAACAGAATCAGCCCCGTTATCGGCACGTTCTTCGATTATACCCTCAGCGGTATACTTGACTCCGTTACCGATATCGACGAAAACGGCGAAGAATTCTTCAACTTCGACGTCGTTGAACTAATTAACTATCTCCTTTCCGAAATCTCCGTTGCAAACATACTTGAAAGTTTTGCCCCGAATACATATGAAAGAATAAACGAATTAACCACCGAAAATATAGTAGAAATCATCGATACCCCCTTGGCTAAGATCATCGACGCGTTTATTCCTTCGAGAAAAGAAGAAATGAACATACTCGAAAGGATCCTCGTTGAGGATATTTTCGAAACTGCCGAAAAGATTTTGCACGATGCGGGCGTTGAATCCGAATTGGCGGACGTTATACTCGAAGAATTTGCGACGAGTCAAATAGGCGATATGCCCATAGGCGACCTCGGCGCAATAAAGGATGTACTTCTTACTGAAATCTTTATAGAGTCTTACGTTACGTCTTTGGCTAACGTCATCAGAGCCGCAGGCGTAGTTGACGATGAAATCGTAAATACCATAGAACGTATCATTTTGGATATTTTGGACGACGAGGCGACTATTGCGAGCGTTGCGGACGGCAAATTGATAGATCTCGAATATACACTCGGCGACGCTATAAGCACCGCGCTTGATGTTTTGAACGTCGAACCCGCTTTGATTGAAGTCGAACAAGAAGACGGCTCCGTTAAGTGGGTGATGGGCAACGAAATATTCGGAAGAATCATTCACGACTTGCTCAACGTTACTTTGAACGACGTCGTTACTTTCATAAAGAACGGCTTCGGCGGAGAGAACCCGTTCGACCTCGGCACGATTACCGTTGGCGACGCGGGCTCCTTCGTGTTTGACGTTATAGGCGTTCTTGAAGGGTTTGGCGTGATAGACGAAGAATTGTCCGATAAACTTGAAGAACTCGCATACGTCGTAGGCGAAAATATAATAGAGGCGAACAGCGACGTTACCGATCCTGCGATTAAAGATCAAACCGTGGGCGGCATCCTCGGCGCTTTAGACGACGCGCTCCTCATCTTCTTCCCCGACGTTTTGCTTAACGATTATTACGCAACCATAACCGACGTAATAGATATGCTCCTCGGCGACGCGCAAATTTTGAAAGGCGGCACCTTGGTCGAGATAGAATTCGACGCACAGGCGTTGGTAGACGTTCTGCTCGGAGATACTATAGACGAGACGGTCGAGGCTATTGAAAGTATAGTCGGGCTGTTCGTTGAAAATAACGAAAAAATCAACAAAGCTATAGAATCCGTTGCAAACCTCATCTTTGATGAAGGTACTACCATCGGCGAACACGAGCTTAATAAAGACGCAACGCTTGCCGACGTATACGACTCAATCCTCACGGTACTCGACGCGGCGGAAGTAAACGTGCCTGAAAAGTTGATAGCCGTTTTGGATTTGATTTTCGGCGACGAAATATTCGGCGAAGTTAAAATTTACGACGACTTTATCGGCGGAATTAAGACCGCTTTCCTTGCAATCAGGGTTGCTCCCAGAGTGCGCGATATAGCCATGGCGGCATTCGGCGAAGAAATGCCCGACGCTTTAAAGCAGACTTTAGATTCGTTCGTAGCGCTTTACGAAAACACCACGGTTGAAGAATTCACCGGCAGAAGCGGCGAGTTGCTGCTCTACGACCTGATAGACGAGGCAAAGAAGATACTCGTATCTACCGGAATAGACGCATTAAACGAAGATATCGTTTACGCAGTTGCGGAATTGATAAAGACGGTAATTGCCGAGGACGCGACGATAGCCGACTTCAGCTGGAATAACGAGGTTAAGGTTAAAGACGTGCTCAACAGCGCGTATATCGTTGCGGAAGCAATTACCGGATACAAACTTTCGGGCATACTTGAAAACTTATATAACGAAATAATAGATCTTTACGGCGACGTTACCTTGTTGCACGATTTCGTTGACGGAATCGTAGAAAAGAGCAATAATGCATACGTAGGCAAAGAAATAAAGAACGTATTCGACG
>CAJOMS010000035.1:0-16275 GCA_905235795.1 uncultured Clostridia bacterium
GTCACCCACGTGCCCCTACACCAAAAACGAGCAAGGCCACGGCCCCGCTTGGGCGAACAGCTTGTTCGAAGATAACGCCGAATTCGGTTACGGCTACAACCTCGCTTACGGTCAGAGAAGGGCTAAACTCGCAGAAAAGATCGAGGCTCTTATGAACGAGTGCGAAGATTGGCCGGAAGCTAAAGCCGCTTGCGCAGAATGGATAGAAAACAGAAAGAACGCCGAGGGCAGCAAAGCCGCTTCCGAAAAGTTGCTTAAAGTTATAGAACCCTGCAACGGCTGCGGTTGCAAGCACGACGAACTCGTAAAAGAAATAATCGACGCAAAAGACTGCCTCGTAAAGAAGTCTATATGGATAATAGGCGGCGACGGCTGGGCTTATGATATAGGCTACGGCGGTCTCGACCACGTTCTCGCTATGGGTGAGGACGTAAACGTTCTCGTTCTCGATACCGAAGTTTACTCCAACACCGGCGGACAGGCAAGTAAATCCACCCCCACGGGCGCAGTTGCAAAATTCGCCGCTGCAGGCAAGAGAGTAAAGAAAAAGGACCTCGGCATGATGGCTATGAGCTACGGCTACGTTTACGTTGCTCAATGCTCTATGGGCTACAACAAGCAACAGTTCCTCAACGCTATCATCGAGGCTGAAAGCTACGACGGACCTTCGCTACTCATCTGCTACGCTCCCTGCATCAACCACGGCATCAACATGAGCAAATCGCAGGAAGAAGAAAAGAGAGCGGTAGAGGCAGGTTATTGGCACTGCTACCGTTACAATCCTACCAAGGCAGAGGCAGGCGAAAATCCCTTCACTCTCGACTCTAAGGATCCTACGGAAAGCTACCACGACTTCTTGCTTGGCGAAACGCGTTATACCTCTTTGAAAAAGGCTATGCCCGACGTTGCCGAACAGCTGTTTGAAGAGGCTGAAAAGGAAAATACCGAACGCCTTAACAAATATAAGAACTTGGCAAACAAGTAATATAAAACGCATAATAAAAGCGGCTGAAATTTCAGCCGCTTTTCAATTGTGCTTTTAAAAAGATTTTTAATTACCCGCCTAAAACGCGCATTATCACTCAAATTCAATTACCATAAACCTAAGTTTTCAAATAAAAAACCGCTCCAGTCTCCTAAAAAATAATCGTAATCGTTTTCAACACGAGTGCAATATTCGTCGTAAGAAATTATATCGCAAAGATACATCTGTAAATATTGCCCGTACTGTGCTGACTTTGCAAAATCCCCATAATAACCACCGTCGTATTCATTTCTTTTTTTCTGTTTGACTAAATCATAAACCTGTAAATAAAACGTACTATTGTAACTCATTTGTAGCGCATAAACATCTGAAATGCTGAACAGTTGATAAGTTACAAGGTCCCTTACCGTTATTTCTCCGTCGAGGTCGAAATCGCCGGGGCGCATTGCCGGCGATTTGCTTCTACATTCAAGCAAAATAAGCTCGCTGCCGTTCATCGTACCGGCTATGGTTTCCTCTGGAAAAACTTCAAAAGTAAAACTCGGAAATTTTAAACTATATCCATCTAAAGTTACTTCTACCGAAGGAAAAATAAACGCTTCGAGCGTAAACAAATCAACCACCTTTTTTCCTCCGATATCGTAAGCATATTCATCTGTAAGATTTTTTACTCCGTTATACGTTACTGTATATTCAAATTCTACTGCCTCCATAAAATGATCAGGATCAGGGTCTAGAATAGTTACTCCTGCGTTTATCATGCCGTTAAGCGCAGGCGATTTAGTTAGCGTAAATATCCCCGCGGCAATTTCAGCCAAGTTTCCAACCGAAAGTTTTGTAAAGTTTTCCGCCGTGATATTCGGGAATTTTTCACTGCACAATTTATCTATAAAATAGTCACTAATAAATTTACTGTATTCTTCTTCAAATCTATCAAATTCTGGAACAGGAGAAGAAGCCCTCTTACCGCTTTTTTCGTCATAGTACCGCTCTTCACCGTTATAGGAGGCAGCGGAGTCCCAATAATTATAATACTCCCAATAATTATAATACTCTGGATAATAATAACCCTCGGTAATGTAAGCTAGCCCTAATGCGTTATCAAGGTTACCATAATCAGAAGTGTAAAACCTAATAGTAAAATTTGAAAGGTGGGCGGAGGCGTCGGCGGCGACCGTGTAAACCACGTTGCCCGTCTCTTGATTTATAGACGTAAAAATGTAGAATTCAACGCTGTTTTTGTCGGCGTTTTCTTCTTCTGCCGCAGCCACGACAAACGTAGAAGTGAACGCCATGACCGCAACGATAGCAAAAGTTAAAATTTTAGATAATTTTTTCATTGCATTTTTTCTCCTTATAGGTTAAAATTAAACGGTGTAAAGACGGCGGTAGTGTTTCTTACCTTATTGTTGACCGTATCGAAGTAGCCGAGGCTCTCTATGCTCCCGCTTACCGCATAAGAGGCGGCTTTGCCGATTTCGAACGTTATCTCGCAAACGTCGGCGGCTTTTTCCACGTTGGAAGTTACCGCCCACAACAACACGAGCCTGCCCGCCGCGTTATCGTTGTACGCAAGCGCGTTGAAGGTATTTGAGGTTTTAACCGACTTTACCGAAATTTCTCCGTCGAAATTAAGCACGATTTTAAACCCGCACAGCCTTACGTGCTCCCCGCCGAGCTTGAGTTTTGCCGTAACGGTGTTTCCGTTTTTCGCAATCTGCTCCATAGAAAAGACGTTTAGTTTGTCTGCGTCGTATTGCACCTCTTTCTCGTCCTCAACGACGATAACGTTCCCGCCCGTAGGCTTTTCATTACCCTTCGGCGGCTTTTCGCTACTCGTGCACGCCGCAAAAGCGGCAAGCGTCAACGCCATTAGCGCGGCTACGGTGCAAATTAAAAAATTTGATCGCTTTTTCATAAATTTCCTCCTTTAATTTACGTTTAAAATTTAAAATTTTTCAAAAAATAATCATATAAGCGCTATTCTACAATTATTCTTGTATAACGATTTTAGCACAATAATAATTGTAAGTCAAGCAATTTAACAAATTTTCTTGTAGAATCATACGTAATAATACCGCAAAAAGGAGACAAGATGGAAAAACGAGCAAACAGATTTGCCGAAAATCTAAAATTGCTCAGAAAGCAAGCCGGATGGAGCCAACTTTACGTAGCGGTACACGTAGGCGTTACGCAGCAATGCGTAAGCTATTGGGAAAACGGAAAAATTGAGCCGACCTTGACTCAGCTATGGAACGTTGCCGACTTATTCGACACTTCCGTTGACGAGCTGATCGGCAGAAACGATTTTTAAACAAAAACGATATAAATATGTTAAAACGCGGCTGCACTTTAACGTGCAACCGCGTTTGTTTTAATTAAAAAGTGGCCTAAAACGCGCATTATCGGCACTTTTTGACATAGCCGCGCCCTTTTGATTTTTTAAAAACGCGTTTAAGCCGAATGGAGCATAAACTCAAATTTTTTCCTCGATAACGCTTTCCACTCTCTTTATTTCCTCTACGGGATACGGCGCAAAAGCCCCTTCCGCAAACAAAACGCGCCTGACGGTGCCCACCTGCTTGTTGTTGTGCCTGCCTATGGGCGCAACCACTCGGCTACCGATATCCGCCGAGGCAAACTCGCACAGATACCAGTACGTTCTGCCGGCAACGTTGGGATCTTCCGTAAATTCCACCGAAACAAACTTGTAACCTTTCATAATTCCCCTTGTAAAAAATATCTTTTTAAAATTATTTTATATCATACGTGCGTGTTTGTCAAATACTTTAAAAATAATTATTTTTTAAAAACAGCATAAAAACAATTGATTGAAAATTAATTTTGTGCTATCATTATTACGTAATTCGGAGGCGTAGCTCAGTTGGTTAGAGCGCTTGCTTCACATGCAAGAAGTCGGGGGTTCGAGTCCCTCCGTCTCCACCACTTTCGGCAGCCTGTTTCGTATCAGGCAATATAAAAGAAGCTTTCCTTCTTCTTTTCTATTGCCATCACCTTACGGCTGCCTCCGTCGGTTCTCTCGGTCGGCTTACGAAATAACGTAGCACTACATTTCATTTCGTTTACCTCGCTTCGCGAGGACGAGTCCCTCCGTCTCCACCACTTTCGGCAGCCTGTTTCGTATCAGGCAATATAAAAAACTTACTATCTCCGTTTGTGCAGCTTACGGCATACATATAGATAAACAAAAGGATTGTGATAAATTTATCACGATTTTTTTATAGATAATGATATACGCATTATTTCAAACATAAATTAATAACATAATTATTAATAGGGATATAAGGAGGTTTTATGTTATCAAAATTAAGAGGCTATTTAAGAAAGTATCACAAGCTGCAATTTGCGCTTGTTGCATTACTCGTTGGCATCGTGTTTATCGTCGTATCGATTATAAGTTTCGGCAATCTTAACAAAAAGAAAGTTGAAGTTACCGCAACCATAACTTCTATCGACGTTATTACAATCGAAGAAGCAGACACGACTTACAACGTTTACGTAACCTATAAAGACGCGCAGGGCAAAACTTATAACGACGTTCTGTACCCGACTCATCAGCCGAACATGAAGGTAGGCGACACCGTAACCGCTTATTACGATGCGGAAAAACCTGATACGCTATTAAGCAACAATAAGTTTTTGCCTTATATATTCTTGATTTTAGGTATTGTATCTGTAGCTCTTGCGATTTTCCTTACCATAACAACATTTAAGGTATCGGTCAAGGACGCAAACGAACTCGATCAGGTCAAAGACGAACAACTTACCGAAGAAAACAAGCAAAAAGTGCTTGATAGCGCCAACGAGCCCGAAAACGTTTATTACTTCCACTTTACGGGTAAATTGAATCAAAGTTACGTTATGGAAACCAACGATAAAAAGCCCGTTATGGAAGCGAATTGCGACAAAATTGGCATCGTAACGAAATTCAAATTCACTTTTGTAAACCATTTAACGGGAAAAGAAACGCCGCACGAAGTTTCGCATACGACGACCACGTCCTACGACAATTTCACGGATAAATCTTACTTTAAGATAGACGGAGTGAATTGCTGGCAATATATCGCGAAAGAAGGATATTCGTTGGACGCGGATTTTAAGGATCTGACTCATTTTACTTATACAGTAAAGCGTTACGGCATAAAGGTGGGCAAAATAAGTACGGCCGGCAGCAACGTTTTGAAAGAAGGAAATAAAGACGATTATAACCTTATGTCCGTACAGGGCTGTTACGTCGTAAACTGCAAGCAAAGCGATCTTGAAGGTTTCTTTGCAGCGTGCTTTATTCTTGCAAGAGTAAACATAGCGTTCTAAAAACGAACTAATAGTAAAGAGCAAGGCGTTTAAACCTTGCTCTTTTAATATGCAAAAAATCTTAAGTTGAATTAAATTATTTCTTTTCTGGTGCGTTTATTTCAAGAAACAGCTCTTTCAACTGCTTTTCGTCCACGACGCCGGGAGCCTCGCTCATTACGTCCGCCGCCGTTTGCACCTTCGGGAAGGCTATAACGTCCTTTATGCTATCCGTCTTGGTGAGCAACATAGTCAATCTATCCAAGCCGAAAGCAAGTCCGCCGTGGGGAGGAGTTCCATAATTGAAGGCGTTTACAAAGAAACCGAACTTGCGTTGGATATCCTCGTCGGTAAAGCCCAAAACGTTGAACATCTTCTTTTGTATATCGCGGTTAAATATCCTTATAGATCCGCCGCCTGCCTCTTGCCCGTTAATTACTAGGTCGTAAGCCTTGGCGCGTACTTTGCCGGGATCGGTATCGAGCAACGGAAGGTCCTCGGTCTTCGGCGAGGTGAACGGGTGGTGCATAGCCATCAACGGGAATTCCGTTACCCAAAGTATATCGTAACTGTCTTTATCTATCAAATCGTATTTTTCAGCAAGGTGCAGTCTTAAACCGCCAAGAGCGTTAAATACCACGGTATTTTTATCCGCCGCAAAGAACAGAACGTCGCCTTCCTCAAAATCGGTAACGGCAGCTATCTGAGAAATCTTTTCTGGAGTTAAGAACTTCATGAACGAAGATTTTATCTGTTCTCCGTTCGGGTGGCTTATCCAAGCGAGCCCCTTTGCGCCCAACGTCTTTACGTATTCGCCCAGCCCGTCGAGATCCCTGCGCGAGAGTTTAGACGCAAAGCCCTTTGCGTTTATTGCACGCACGCTGCCGCCGTTTTCTATCGCGCTTTTGAACACCACGAAGTCCATATCGGCAACCACGTCCGTAACGTTCTTCAATTCGAGGCCGAAACGAGTATCCGGCTTGTCCGAACCGAACCTGTCCATCGCCTCGGCATACGGCAGAGTTCTGAAGTGCCCTTCGCCGAGATCCATGCCTATTGCGTCTTTAAATATCTTTTTGATAAGCCCTTCTACGGGGTACATAACGTCGGTTTCTTCCTCAACGAAGCTCATTTCAAGGTCTATTTGCGTAAATTCCGGCTGACGGTTAGCGCGCAAATCTTCATCGCGGAAGCATTTTGTAATTTGATAGTACCTGTCGTAACCGGCTATCATAAGCAGCTGTTTGTAAAGCTGCGGGCTTTGCGGAAGGGCGTAAAAACATCCTTCGTGTATGCGTGAAGGCACGAGATAATCCCTTGCGCCCTCAGGCGTGGATTTACCCAAAAACGGCGTCTCGATTTCCATAAAGCCGTTGTCGTTAAGGTAAGTGCGGGCGGCTTTGGTTATTTCAAAACGCGTAATCAAATTTTTCTGCAAAGTGCTGCGGCGCAGGTCGAGATAGCGGTATTTCAACCTTAACATCTCGTTGACGTTCGTTTCGTCGGTTATTTCAAACGGGGTGGTCTCCGCCTCCGAAAGGATCTTGAGCTCGTCCGCCACGATCTCTATATCGCCCGTGGGAATCTTATTGGTTTTGCTCTCCCTCTCGCGCACGGTGCCGCGCGCGGCGATAACGAATTCGCTGCGCACTCCCTCTGCCTTTTCGAAAGTGCCGTTTTTGCGATCTTCGTCGAAAACGATCTGAACGACGCCCGTTCTGTCCCTAAGATCCACAAAAATAAGGCTGCCGAGATTTCTTCTTCTCTGTACCCATCCCATAACGGTAACTTCGCGGCCGACGTCTGCCATGCGGAAACCGCCGCACATATCGGTCCTTCTTAAATTGCCCATAAATTCAGACATAAAGTTCTCTCCGTAAAAAAAAGTTTTTATAAAAAATATTTACCGTATATAATAATATACTTCAAATATAAAATTGTCAAATATTTTGATCGGTCGAAAATCACAGTTCTTTTATAAGCACGGCGCGCGTGGGCGCACCGTCTGCCCCGCTTATCTTCATAGGAAAAGCGTAAAGGGTATATTCGCCGTCTTCAGCAAGTGAAAGGTCCAACCCTTCAAGCACTACCGTCCCCGAATCGATCAATATTTTATGCACGCTTTTATCGCCGACGGAAGGGACGTCTACCCCGACGAGGTCAAGGTGCAAATGCGTGAGCGCTAATGCCGAAACGGGCGTTATTTTCGCGCCCCTTAGCAGCACGCGCCTTGCAGATAAGCCGCGTATTTCGCGCATTATCTTTAAATTCAACCTTCCGTTTACGGTAATCACCGCGCATCTGCCGCAACATTTTTCAAGCGGGATATCTGCTACCGACAGCCCCGATTCTTTCACGTGAAACGGCGCGTCTATATGCGTGCCGTTGTGCAGACACATGTTGACGTCCGAAGTATTGAATCCGCTGTCCTTCACGGTAGTTTTTCTTGTAAGTTCGGGCGCGGTATCGCCGGGATAAACTTCCGCGGAAAACAGCTCTTTCGTTATATCTATTATTTTCATAAAAAGTTTCGCCGAAAAGGCGCGTTTTTCAGTTTGACGGCGTTTTGGTATCTTTGCTTATTTGAGCGAAAGCTCGTAGCCGTCCTTTCCGTCTTTTACGACGTAGCCCAACTCGGCGAGCTTATCGCGCAATTCGTCGGACTTAGCCCAATCTTTATTCTTTCTTGCGGCAAAACGCTCGTCTGCAATTGCCTTTATCTCATCGGGGACGACGAGCTCGGGTTTTTCTTCTTCGTAATCTTTCAAAGAAAGACCGAACACCCTGTCAAAATCCAATGCAAGGTTATAAATATCCGCAGAATAAGGTTCTTTAAGCATCGTCCACAAAACGCCCAAAGCGCCGGGAACATTAAGGTCGTCGCTGATATCCGCCTCGAATTCCGCTTTAAATTTCGCCAAAGTTTCGGGTGAGGTGGTCTGTGCGGACGCCTTGTGCTTTAAAAGCAAGGAGCCGAGCCTCTCGTAGGCTATCTTCGCTCCGTCAAGCCCCTCGAAAGTAAAATTCAACTTCTTTCTGTAATGGGCGTTAAGGCAAAAATAGCGGAAATGCATAGGTTTATAGCCCATATCTTCAAGCTGTTTTAAAGTGTAAGTGTTGCCGAGCGACTTACTCATCTTTCCGCCGTCAACGAGCATAAATTCGCCGTGCATCCAAAACCTCGCGGGATTTTTGCCCGTCAGCGATTCGCTCTGCGCAATCTCGTTTTCGTGATGGATCGGAATATGGTCTACGCCGCCCGTGTGTATATCGAACACGTCTCCGAGATACTTTCTGCTCATTGCCGAGCACTCTATGTGCCAGCCGGGATAGCTTTTGCCCCAAGGGCTGTCCCACTGCATAATATGTTCCTTCGGGGCCTTTTTCCACAGCGCGAAATCCGCAGGGTGGCGCTTGCCGCCGTTTACCTCAACGCGCGCGCCTGAAAGCTGATCTTCGAGTTTTATTCCAGAAAGTTTGCCATATTCTGGGAATTTGGAAATATCGAAGTATATGCCGTCGTCCGTTTCGTAAGCAACTCCCTTTTCCATCAAGCCCTCAACGTACTTTTGCATATCTTCTATGTGATCGGTAGCCTTTGGCGTAAGTTCGGGACGCTCGATGTTCAGTTTTTTCAAGTCCTCAAAAAACACTTCCGTATAGTAGGCGGCTATCTCGTAAGGATCTTTGTTCTGCTCCCTCGCAGCCTTTTGCATCTTATCCTCGCCGTCGTCCGCGTCGGAGAGCAAATGCCCCACGTCGGTAATATTCATAACGCCCTTTATCTTGTACCCCTCGTATTTCAAACAGCGACGCAAAAGGTCCATAAATACGTAGGTGCGCAAATTGCCGATGTGCGCGTAATTGTAAACGGTTGGCCCGCACGAATACATGCGCACCCGCTTGCCGTCCATAGGCTCAAAATCTTCTTTTTTTCTTGTAAGCGTATTGTAAAATTTCATACATTCACCTCAAAAACAATTAAATAACGTGCGTTTTAGGGCACTTATCAATTTATTCACACTGTTCTTCCGCAAGCAGGCGCTCGCACGGGCCTTTGCGAATCTTTATTACTTTTGCCGGTACGCCGACGACCGTTGCGTTATCCGGCACGTCGTTTAAAACGACCGCAGAAGCTCCGACGATGGCGTTTTCGCCTACGGTTATATCTCCTAAAATTTTAGCTCCGGCGTAAATTACGGCGTTTTTCTTGACCGTGGGGTGGCGTTTTTTGCCCTTTGCGGTAAAGTCGCCCTTTCCGCCCAATGTAACGCCCTGATAGATCACTACGCCCTCCTCTATCACGGACGTTTCGCCTATCACGACTCCGGCACCGTGGTCGATAAACACGCCTTTGGCTATTTTTGCCGCGGGGTGAATCTCTATGCCGGTAAAATGCCTGCCAAAGTTACTTATTATCCTTGCCAAAAGCTTTAATTTTATGCGGTAAAAAAAGTTTGCTACGCGGTGATTGCGCAAAGCGTGCACACCCTGATACGTAAGCCAAACTTCAAAACCGTTTCTGGCGGCGGGGTCGTTTTTAAGCGCCGCTTTTACATCTGCTACAATGCCCAGCATCAAATTAACCTCAAATAAAAAAGCCTCTACCGCAATCTATGCAGTAAAGGCGCGAATTGTCACGCTGTTCCACTTTACTTCGGCCGAAGCCCTCGTTTACCTATAACGGAAGGTTCCCCGTAGAGCATTTCCTCTCTCCCTTGATTTTCGGGCGCACTTTCAAAATTTTTGCACGCGGGGCTTTCACCTTGCCCCCGCTCTCTTTGCCGCAAAAAAATCTAATCTTCCCGAAAGCGGTTTATATATCCGATACACAACGCCCTGAAAGGCTTGCCCTATCGTCAATATTATTTTACCATACCAAAACCGTTTTTGCAAGCGTTTGAACGTCAATTTTCAAGCATGGTGTTTATCAGAGCGTAAGCGGCAAACTCGTTCATCGCAACGGTGGGGTGATTTACGCGGTTGGCGAGCAGGTCGTTAAGATCCGCGCCCGCAGCGCTCAACGCCTTCCACTTGGCGTAAACGTCGCACAGAGGAACGCCGCACTCTTTAGCAACGGCGCGAGCCTTTTCAACGTAAAGGTCCAAAACGCCGTCGTCGTAAATTTTTATATTTGCTTCAACGCACTTTTTAACGAACGGCTGTCCCATGTTAACAACGTGCGGGCTGAGTTTGTCGGACACGGCGTTGGGAGTCATAATTATAACTTCCGCACCCGCCTCCTTGCAACGCATAACCAGCTTTTTCATGCAGTTGCCGTAACGTTCCACACCGTTTTCGCCGGATGCGGAATCGTTTAAACCGAAACAAATAATAACGAGATCCGGAGAAAAGCTCAAAACGTCCCTGTCGAGCCTGCCCGTGGCGTTGTCGGCGTTATCTCCGGATATACCGGCGTTTATTATATTTATCGGTGCCGAGGGAAACATCTGTCCCAAAATGCGCTTCAAATGCGCGTGGTACGCGCCCGATTGATCGAAAACCGTCTGCAGGGTTACATCGGACGTCTGATAAATTTCGAAACAGCCCTGCGTAACGCTGTCGCCCAAACACGCTATCACGGGCGGGCGCACGCTGTAAACGTCTTTATTCTTCTTGCCCAATTTTTCTAAAATTTTCATAAAAAGTCCCCTTTTTCACGCGTTAATCGACAAATCGCCACTCATAATTTCGTGAGACTCATGCATTTTCAAACTCTATTCGTTCAACGTTTTCCACTATAAATTCATATTCACAATTATCGAAACGTCCGTTCATTACAACTATATCGTTGAAACCGGAATAAAAAACGTTATTTATTTCATTATACTGTCTGTTTATCTTATTTATAAATTCATCAATGGTTACGTAAACAACCTTTCTTCGTTTAAAAAAACGACAATCCAAGTGTTGAAACACGCTTTCGCTCGCGAATTTTTCAATATAAAATTTTAAGATTATTTTATCGGTTTTTACCGTTTCTTTATTTGCGGAATCCAACAAATACACGCCTTCGTCAAATCTTAACGAAAGCACAAAGTCTTCTATGCCGATATTGGAAATCGAAGTGTCGTGAAGCCCGTATTTAAACAAAGAATCGCATAATTTGTTCATAATACTCTCACTTGCTCAATAGTTTGTAATAATCAGATGCTCCACTCCGCGCTCGTTTCTTCCCTTTACGCAATAGGCGTATTTATTGTCGAAAGAATATATATTGTAGCCCTTGTTTTCGTAAAGTTCGGCTATGAACGGGGTATTTTTGATTATCAGCAAGAACTTCGCCTTAGTCTCGTAAATGCACTGCGCGAGGCGCCTGTGCTCGTCTTTGCCGAAAGCGTTCGCCTCGTAATCGGAAAAATCCGTGTCGTACGGGGGATCGAGAAAGACGAAATCTCCCTCTTTTACGTCCTCGAATACCCTGCCGAAATCTTCCGTGCGGATATCCGCGAAAGAAAGCGCGGTAACCACTTTCTCATCAAACAATGCGTCCGCTTTTTTCTTAAAATCTTTGCTGTTATACGCGATTCCGCCGTACGGTATGTTAAAATCGCCGTTTTTGTTGTACCTGAACATCGAGCCATAGCAGAACTCCCTCACGAAAAAGAACACCGCCGTTTTATATTCGTTTGAAATGTAGAGATATTTATCCTTTTCCATCGCGTTCAACATCGTGCGCATGTACATATAGTAGCCCGCTGTAAAGCCCGTTAAAACGTTCTTTAAAAGGTCTTCATCCGAAAGCATGCCGAATTTTTCTTCGTTTTTTGCAGTTCTCAGCAACTTGTCGGACACCGTGCGGTAAAGTTCCCGCCCGAATATCTCTTTATCCGAAATAACCTGAGACCTGCCGGCTATAAAATCAACCGCGACAGCCGTGTATTTTGCTATTTTTTCAAGAAATTCTTCCCTGTCTATCTCGAAATTAGTGTAAGACCTGAACAGCGACGCGAAAAAATCCGCCTTGTCGCCGCAATATACTTTAATCAAATCCCACTCCTCGGCAATTCCGTAAATACAGCGGCGGAACTTTTCGTTTCCCTCCCCTATATAGCGGTAAAGCGACATGAGATTTTTTGAAATATCGTTGATAATCGCTGTTTTAGGGCACATATCAAAGTATAGTGCCCCTCCGCCGAAAAACGGTTCAACGTATCTGTCATACTCCTGCGGCATGAATTTTTTGATCACATCCAGCTCAGACGACTTGCCGCCCGGCCATTTTATCAGCGGTTGCATTTTTACCCCTTACGTTATTTCAAAAGTATTTTTACGTGTACCTTCTTGCCCTTGTGCAATATGAATTCTCCCGATTCCTTCGCGTTTTCGGGCACTTCCGCATAAATAGAGGCAACTTTTTCGTCGCCGACGGACACGCCGCCGCCCTCTATCAGCCTTCTTGCCTCGCCCTTGGATTTAGCTATGCCCGCCTCAATCATTATATCGATGATGGACGTAGTTTCCTTGGATATCTCTATAGAGGGCATATCTCCGCCGCCGCCAAACGCAGCGCGCGCCTGCTCCCTTGCGAGTGCGGCTTTCTCCTCACCGTGAACGAGCTTGGTTACTTCGTAGGCAAGCCTTTCCTTCGCGGCGTTGATGCGCTCGTCCTGATACTTTGTCAATTCGGCTATTTCTTCCATATCCATAAACGTCAACAAGCGCATGCACTCGGCGACTTTGCAATCTTCCACGTTGCGGAAATATTGGAAGAAATCGTACACCGAACACTTGTTTTCATCGAGCCAAAGCGCTCCCTTTTGCGTTTTGCCCATCTTTTTGCCCTCGCTGTTGAGCAGCAACGTGCAAGTCATGCAATAAGCGTCTTTCTGCTCTTTACGGCGTATAAGGTCAACGCCAGCGAGCATATTGGACCACTGGTCGTCGCCGCCGACTTCGAGTTTGCAGTTATATTTGCGGTTAAGCACCAAAAAGTCGTAACCCTGCATAAGCATATAGTTGAACTCAAAGAACGTAAGTCCCTTTTCCATTCTCTGCTTAAAACATTCTGCCGTAAGCATTTTGTTTACCGAAAAATGCACGCCTATCTCCCTCAAAA
Source organism: uncultured Clostridia bacterium (assembly GCA_905235795.1). Taxonomy (GTDB): domain Bacteria; phylum Bacillota; class Clostridia; order Christensenellales; family Borkfalkiaceae; genus RGIG3732. The sequence continues at coordinate 13,359 of CAJOMS010000035.1, forward strand.
AGTCAACGTAGTTCAACGCGAGCAGCCAGTCGGCGTTGTTCGCTATTATCGCGCCGTTTTCCCCTTCGAAACTGATAAATCGTGACATTTGATTTTTGAAACATTCTATATTGTGGTCGATCGTTTCCCTCGTCATCATCTGGCGCATATCGCTCCTGCCGGAAGGATCGCCTATCATACCGGTGCCGCCGCCGAACAGAGCGATTGGTTTATGGCCGAATTTCTGCATCCATGCCATAGCCATTATTGGGATGTAATGACCTATGTGCAAACTGTCTGCAGTAGGGTCAAAACCCACGTAAAACGCCACTTTTTCGTTATCAAGCATCTTGTACAGCTCGTCTTCGTAAACGGTCTGTTTAATAAAGCCCCTCTCGCGGAGCACGTCCATAACATTCATTTTATCACCTCTTTAAATTTATCTTCAAAAAACCGCAACGTATAAGCCGCGGGCGAAGATATGACGAAAAAGAATAGAGGCAAGGCATAAACAGCCGTCTTAAATATCGCCCGATTTACCCTTTTCCGTAAAATATCCGCAAAAAAAATGCGGTCAGCTCTTGATTTTCAAATAATATTATATATGTATTCTCCCGTGCTGTCAAGCAAATTCGGGCGCATAAGACGACTGCCGTCAAAGCATTTTTCGTTGACATCTTCCTCCCCGGTTCTTCAAATATGGGGCAAAAATCCTTTTTTGTAAATGTTTTGACCTTGTGCGAGATATCGGCGCAAAAGCTTACGCTGAGTTTATGCTCTTATAATTTATAGACAGGAATTGGCAAAAAACGGAAAATCATAAAAATATTCCCTTTTTTGCCCGTTATTTTGTCTCATATTGTTATCATATATATAGCGAAACAAATTGTTTAATTAAAATTTAAAAAAACGCGTAAAAATATTTGACATTAATCGCATTTTTTGTTAAAATCAAGAAAGACCTAATAAAAATAAATTGGGAGGTAATTTTATGAAAAAGAAAACACTGTTACTCGTGTTGCTCTCTGCATGTATGGTCTTTGCCGTTTCGGCATTTACCGCATGTACGGTAACACCTTACCACAGGTATGTTTCTGAAGTAGTAGAACCGACCTGTACAGAACAAGGCTATACCCTTTACACCTGTACAATATGCGGCGAAAGCTATAAAGAAGATTATACCGAGGCTCTCGGTCATACTTGGGGTGATTGGGAGTTGGATGCCGGCTCCTCTTGCGACGTTGAAGGAACTAAGTCGCGTACTTGTTCCAGATGCGGCGAAGTAGAAACCGAACCAGCACCTGTAAATCATACACCCGGTAATGCCGTAAGAGAAAATATAGTTGCGGCTACCTGCACGGAAACCGGCAGCTATGACGAAGTCGTTTACTGCACGGTATGCGGCGAAGAACTTTCGAGAGAAACCAAGACGACTCAGCTTGGCGATCACACGCCCGGTACTGCCGTAAGAGAAAATGAAGATCCGGCTTCCTGCACTGCTACCGGTAGCTATGACGAAGTCGTTTACTGCACGGCTTGCGGCGAAGAACTTTCAAGAGAAACCAAGACGATTGAGCTTATCGCTCACACGCCCGGTACTGCCGTAAGAGAAAATGAAGTTTCTGCTACCTGCACTGCTGCCGGTTCTTACGACAGCGTAGTTTACTGCACGGCTTGCGGCGCTGAACTTTCAAGAACCACCGTAACGCCTGAAGCGCTCGGCCACGCTTACGGTACTCCTACATATGAATGGACTTGGCTCGGTGAAGAAGGCAATTCCGACTATATGTGCACAGCAACCGTCGTTTGCGAAAGAAATGAAACTCACACCGCAACGAAAACTATGGTCGGCGAAATGGAAACCATTACTGCAGCAAGTTACACTACTGACGGCACCGCTAAGTACACCGCTACGTTCGAAGACGAAACATACGGCTCAACCGAAACTTTCGTTACTATACCTGCGTTCGGCTCACAGTGGAGTCTTCCTGAGTACAACTGGTTTGTTGAAGAAACCGAAGACGGCATTAATTATATATGTGAGGCTAAGAGCCACTGGCTTACCGATGAAACTCATACCCTCGTAGAAAGAATTATAGCTGCTTTCGATACAACCGCTGAAAACAGCTGTACCGAAGACGGTTCCGTTGATTGCGTAGCAGCATTCGAAAACGCTTTGTTTGAACAACAAACCAAAACGTTTACGTTGGAAGCGTACGGCCACGACTGGACGGGTACTCCCGTATACGTATGGACCGCAACCGAAGACGGTTGGGAAGTTACCGCTACTTTGACGTGCTTGAACAATGAAAACCACACTCAAACCGAAACCGTAACGGCATCTTATGATGAAACCACCCCTGCAAGTTGCGAAGAAGCAGGCGAAGGCGAATGGACCGCTGAGTTCGCAAACGCATTGTTCGAAACTCAAACCAAGACGGAAGAAATCGAAGCACCCGGCCACACGTCCGGTACTGCCGTAACTGAAAACGAAATTGCTGCTACCTGTGAAGAAAACGGCAGCTACGACAGCGTAGTTTACTGCACGGAGTGCGGCGAAGAACTTTCAAGAGAAACCATTACCGTATTCGCACCCGGTCATATTTGGAAAACAAATTACGAATGGGTAAACTCGAACGAACAAGACGAAAACGATTATGATATTTGGAATTGCACCGGTACCGCCGTATGCGAACACAACGAAGAACACACGTTTACCGAAACCGTTCAAGGTCAACCCGTATACTCCGCACCGACTTGCACGGAAAAAGGAAAACTCAGCTACTTTGCAACCTTTACCGAGCATACTGAATTCGGCACGAATACCATCGTTGCTGTATACTTCGATGCAAACGGTCACACGCCAGGTGACACCGTAATTGAAAACGAAGTTCCTGCTACCTGTGAAGAAGACGGCAGCTATGACGAAGTCGTTTAC
>CAJOMS010000035.1:16299-18170 GCA_905235795.1 uncultured Clostridia bacterium
GTTCCGGTACCCACACCCGGTCACGATTGGGAAACTAACGAACCCGAATACGTATGGACCGAAACCGCAACCGGCTACGAAGTTACCGCTTCTATAACTTGCGGCAGCAATGAAGAACACGTTCTAACCGAAACCGTAGCGGCAACTTATGATGAAACCACTCCTGCAGAGTGCGAAACTGAAGGCTTAGGCACGTGGACCGCAGAGTTCGAAAACGAATTGTTCGAAACCGCAACTAAGGAAGAAGATATCCCTGTACCCGGTCACGCTTGGGGCGCTCCCGAATACGTATGGACCAAAACCGAAAACGGATATACCGTTACAGCTACGAGAGTTTGCGGCAGAAACGAAGAACACGTTGAAACCGAAACCGTTATGACGACCTCTCAAACAGTTGATCCTCAGTGTGAAGTACCGGGCAGCACAACCTACACCTCTGCTCAATTCAGAAATACTGCGTTTACTGTTCAAACCTGGACTGTTGAAATTCCCGCAACCGGTCACGATTGGGAAACTAACGAACCCGAATATACCTGGACTCAAACTGCAGACGGCTACGAAGTTACCGCTTCTATAGCTTGCGGACACAACGGAGAACACGTTGAAACCGAAACCGTAGCGGCAACTTATGATGAAACCACTCCTGCAGAGTGCGAAACTGAAGGCTCATGCACGTGGACCGCTGAGTTCGAAAACGAATTGTTCGAAACTCAGACGAGAGAAGAAGATATCGAAGCACCCGGCCACGATTGGAGCAACGCTCAGTTCTCTTGGACTCAGGACGAAACCGGTGCTTGGAACTGCCATGTTTACGCTGTATGCGAAAAGAACGAAGAGCATATCCTTGACGAAGACGCTGAAATCAGCTACGATGAAGTTACTCCCGCTGATTGCGAAGAAGAAGGCTTAGGCACCTACACCGCAACGTTCTCTGACGGCGTAACAGCTACGAAGGACGTAACTATCCCTGCAACCGGCCACGATTGGAGCAACGCTCAGTTCTCTTGGACTCAGGACGAGACCGGCGCTTGGAACTGCCATGTTTACGCTGTATGCGCAAACAACGAAGAGCATATCCTTGACGAAGACGCTGAAATCAGCTACGATGAAACTACTCCCGCTGAATGCGAAGAAGACGGCGTAGGCACCTACACTGCAACCTTCTCTGACGGCGTAACAGATACGAAGGACGTAACTATCCCTGCAACCGGCCACGAGTGGCAGAAACCTACTTACGTTTGGACTCCCGTATATGATAATGAAGAAATCGTAGCATGGAACTGCACGGCTAAGACTGTATGCGCACACAACGAAGAACACGTTAGTACTGAAACGGCTGAAGGCACCACCGAAAGGGAAGAACCTACTTGCGAAGAAGACGGCAACTTATACTGGGTAGTAGACTTCGAAGATGAAAGGTTCGAATCTCAATCCATGATAGCGTTCACCATCCCCGCAACCGGCCACGATTGGACGGGTACCCCCGTATACGTATGGACCGAAACCGCAACCGGTTGGGAAGTTACCGCTACTTTGGCCTGCTTGAACGATGAAGAAAATCACGTTCAAACCGAAACCGTAACGGCAACTTATGATGAAATCACTCCTGCAGAGTGCGAAACTGCAGGCGAATGCGAATGGACTGCTGAGTTCGAAAACGAATTGTTCGAAACTCAGACCAAGACGGAAGTACTCGATGCACTCACTCACAATTGGGGTGAACCTTCTTACTTATGGACCGAAACCGCAACCGGCTATGAAGTTACCGCTACCATAGTTTGCGGCAGAAACACAGAACACGTTCAAACCGAAACCGTAACGGCAACTTATGATGAAACCACTCCTGCAGAGTGCGAAACTACAGGCTTAGG
>CAJOMS010000036.1 GCA_905235795.1 uncultured Clostridia bacterium
ATCCAAGTGCCTCCACGGGCCGCGCAGCTTGCCGCTGTCGCTGACAGCCATACCCACCGCGTACGCGGAACCGACCGTATAGCTCGACCATATCATAAGCAGTTTCCCGCCGTTCAGTTTACGCAGATACGGTCCGTCGGTCACGTAGCCGTCGAACTTTCCTCGATAGGATATCGGGCGAACCCACGGTGCGTCGGACGCCTTAAACAGCGTGACGGACGAACCAATCGGCCCGCTTAAGTCTTCTTTTAATCTTACCAGCTCTATGGTGCCGTCCTTTATCTGCGCCCACTCGTGGGAAAATATCGAAAACGGCGCGCCGTCCTCTATAAAGAACGTGGCGTCAAGACAGTCCCACCCAAGCGGCGTAAACGGGGAGCTTTTCGGCACGAATGGACCGAGAGGGCTATCCGACTCGAGTATCTGACTCCTCCTGCCTATTCCGTTTTTGTAAAAAGAGGCGAACATATAATATTTGCCTTTGTAAGCGTGCACTTCCGGCGCCCAAAATTGCCTGTCCGCCCAAAAATCGTCAGGACGGTCGAACACCACGAACGGCCCTTCGAAATTTTCAAGATCGGTCGTTTTGTACGCCGAAAAAGTAAAACACTCGCCGCCGCCCCATATATTTTTGTCGGTCGATCCGTACATATACAGCATATCGCCATCGTTAAGTAAAAACGGATCCCTTATATTTATTTCTTCACGTTTCATAAGCGTTTACCTCAATAAAGCCTGCAACTATATTATCATATTAAGACCAAAAAGTAAAGAGTAAAAAATCGCGCATTTGTCCGGCGCAGGATTTACACCCGAAAAATATTTGATTTTTTTGCAAAAAAAGGCAACAACAAATGAATAATATGTTATAATAGCTATAAATTCTCTCGATGGATTTAAAGTTTATGGAGATAGAAGTTAAACGAAAATTTAAATTATCTTCATTTCAGATAATTATTTTGGGCTTCGTTGCCGTGATATTCGCGGGGGCGGTTTTGCTGATGTTTCCATTTTCATCGAAATCGCGAGAATTTACGCCGTTTATAAACTCCCTTTTCACGTCCGTATCGGCAGTATGCGTAACGGGGCTTATCATATACGATACCGCCACTTACTGGTCAACGTTCGGGCAGATAGTCATACTCTTTTTGATACAGATAGGCGGCATGGGCGTAATTTTCGTGGCGTCCTCCCTCTTGCTGTTATCCGGGCGTAAGATAGGCGTTTTCGGCAGAGAAACGATTATGGAAGCGCTTTCCGCACATAAAACGGGCGGAGTTTTAAAACTGACCGTCTTTATTTTAAAGAGGATGTTTATCATAGAATTCGCCGCCGCGCTTATAATGATGCCAACGTTTTGCATAGACTTCGGGGCGAAAGGCGTTTGGATGGCGATATTTCACTCCGTTTCGGCATTTTGCAATGCGGGCTTTGATATTATGGGCGAATCGAGCGTGCCTTTTTCGTCGCTTACCTATTACGCCTCTCACCCGCTGATAAATATTGTGATTATGTTGCTTATTATAGTGGGCGGCATAGGCTTTTTGACTTGGCAAGACGCGCACGAATACAAATTCAATTTGCGCAAATACAGCACGCAAAGCAAGGTCATCCTCATAGTTACGGGGGCGCTTATTTTCGTGCCGGCAATTTACTATTTCTTTACCGAATACGGCAACCTGCCGCTAGGCAAGAGAATTACCGTTTCGTTATTTCAGTCCGTAACCACCAGAACTGCCGGATTTAGCACGGCGGACTTTTCGCAGATGAGCGAAACGGGGCAGGCTGTAACCATTATGCTTATGCTAATAGGCGGCTCGCCCGGCTCCACCGCCGGCGGTATGAAGACGACGACCGTAGCCGTTCTCATCGCCGCGTCTGTCTGCGCTTTCAAAAGGCGCCCGTACGTCAGCATTTTAAAACGCAGGCTGGAAGAAGACGTAATTAAAAACGCTGCTACAATTTTCGTTTTTTACGTCACGCTTTTCACTTTTAGCGGAATAATAATTTGCTCTATCGAAGGCTTGCCTTTAATATCCTGTATGTTCGAAACGGCGTCGGCAATAGGCACGGTGGGGTTAACGCTGGGCATAACTTCAGGTTTGGGCGCTATTTCTAAAATTATATTGATGCTCTTGATGTTTTTCGGCAGGGCCGGCGGGTTGACCGTAATTTATGCGGCACTCGGCAAACAACATCAAGTCGATTATAAATTCCCCGCTACAAAAATAACGGTAGGCTAAGGAGAAAACTTATATGAAGAGAAAATCCGTATTGATAATAGGAATGGGCAAGTTCGGCATGCATATCGCGTCAAAACTTGCCGAACTCGGGCATGAAGTTATGGCTGTGGATAAGGACGAACAGCGAATAAACGACTGCATGTCTTTCGTTACCAACGGCCGTATAGGCGACAGCACCAACGAAAATTTTTTAAGGGAACTCAGCGTTGACAGCTACGACGTTTGCATCGTTACCATAAGCAGCGATTTTCAAAGTTCGCTGGAAACCACTTGGCTTTTGAAGGAATTGGGGGCTGTAAAGGTCGTTTCTCGCGCGGAAAGCGACGCGCAGGCAAAGTTTCTGCTGAGGAACGGCGCAGATGAAATAGTCTATCCCGAAAAGCAGCTCGCCTCTTGGATGGCTATAAAGTACAGCGCAAATCACATTCTCGACTATATCGAGATAGATCACGCCAACGCCATTTTTGAAGTGCCCGTGCCTCAAGTATGGGTAGGTAAAAGCATCGGGGAGATAAATATCCGCAGAAAATACAACATAAACATTATGGGTATAAAGAAAAACGGAAACTTTAACGTGCAGATCTCGCCGGACGACATACTGACCGATGACGTAACCCTTTTCGTTTTAGGCGAATACAAAGATATTCAAAAAGTGTTCAACTTGTAATTTAACCTCTGCATTAAAATTGTAAAACCCGCCTAAATCTCACGTTATCGGCGTATTTCAATAAAAATTTCAATAGCTGTAAAATTTTTCCCAGTCAAAAATCGGATCCGGATTTACCCGGTAAATACCCGTACAGAATTCCGACGACGAAGGCGAAAATGAAAACGAAGAAGACTGAGCTGTTTACAGCTTAAAATATTTACTTAAAGTAAAGGCGCATACCGTAAATGTATGCGCCTTTTGATATTGTGAGAGGTTTGATTTTAATTTATGCTTAGGCCCGTTTCGTAGGCGTCTTTCATGGCAGAAGTCCCCTTTATCTCACCTTTTTGATATACTCCCGTACCGTAAATTATACCTTTTTCAACGGCTCCTTCCACGCATTCGGCATAGCCTCTGAAGCACTCTATGGTGCGTTCCTGAGCTTTTCTGTCCTCGTCGGCGCAGGTAACTATGTAGTAAAACTCTTTGTTTTTTACTTCCAGCCATCTCGCAACAGTTCGGTCTATGACGGTTTTAAGTTGTGCGTTTACGGAATAGAAATAGACGGGGCTCGCAAAAACTATAACGTCGGCGTCTATCATTTTTTGCAACAATTCCGCCATATCGTCCTTAACGGCACATACGCCGCACGACTTTTGACAATAATAACAACCCGTGCAATAGCCTATCTTTTTTTCCGCAACGCGAATTTTTTCAACGTCGTTGCCCGCTTCTTTTGCTCCGCGAAGAAACTCGTCGCAAAGCAAATCGGAATTGCCGCCCTTCCTCGGGCTACCCGATAATATTAAAACTTTTTTCATATCAAATCTCCTTTTATTTTTTTATTGAAAACGTAATTTCAGCATTTCCCGTACCGAGGTAACTTTTGAGTTGCGCCTTGTTTATATCGCGAATTTTGCCGAGTTTCGTAAAGTTCCAAATGTTTACGTCGTAATAAATTGTTATCTGATTGCCTTGATACATAATTATGTCGCCCGGTTCGGTCGTGATGCGCTCGTCGTTTCTCGGCAGCAAGCAAGGAAGTTCCCCCACCTTTTCAAAGTTGCCGTAATCGTGCATGGAAATCGTTATCGGTCCGTCTTTCAAAAGGTCGATGAACGCTTTACCCGAACTGTTTTTTACTATATCCGCGGTCATTTCACGCCCGCCGACGGATACGACTATAACGTAAGACTCCGTTTCCGAGATATCTTCCTTATTCATTTCCTCCTCTCCTCCGCTTGAAGCCGCCGTTTCTTTTTCGCCGCCGCTAACGATATTAGTTTCGCCTTTACCGCAAGCAAACAGAGAAATGCCCGCGAGCACAATCATTAAAAATAATACGTATTTTTTCATAAATTCTCCTTGAAAAACGCATCGATCTTATCAAACGGAATCTTCTCAACTTTATCGTATAAGTCAATGTGTTCGGCGCCATCAACGATATATATTTCTTTCGGTTCGTTTGCCTTTTCATAGGCACCTTCGCTGAACGAACGCGAACGAGCGACGTCGCCGAATATAAACAATACGGGGCGCGGAGATATTTCTTTTATATAATCCAAACACTTAAACTGCATCATCGCAAGGTTGGAAGTAGTCGTAAAACCTCCCCTTGCGTTTGGATGATGTCCTCTCGGCAACGCGTAAAAACGGTTCCATTCATTGGTAATAACGTCCGTTTCGGGCAAGCTCTCCGCGTTGGGGTACGGTTCTTCGGGAAAAGCGGGGATATATTCGGGCTCTCCTTTTTCAAAATCTTTCCACCGCTTTTCGCACAGATTTTTTTTCATTTCGTAAATCTGCTGCTCGTTCAGATCCATCATTTCTCTTACGTTTGATATATCGTACATAGACGCCGTTGCCACAGCTTTGATACGCACGTCTACCGCCGCCGCAGAAATGGCAAAACCGCCGCTTCCGCAAATACCTATAGCTCCTATCTTTTCCCTATCCGCAAAAGGAACTTTTACCCCCAGATAATCTACCGCCGCGGAAAAACTTTCCGCAAACATGTCGGGAGAAGACACCCTTCTCGGCTCGCCGCCCGATTCGCCCATAAAGGGCTGATCGAAAGTCAAAACCACGAAACCCCTCTGCGCAAGTTCGTTTGCGTAAACGCACGGACCTTGTTCCTTCGTTCCGCCGTACGGCGCCCCGACGATGATTGCCGGGTATTTTTTCGATTTGTCCACGTCATTTGCCGTGTATAAGTCCGCGGCAATAGCTATTCCGTAGCGATTATTATATCTTACGTGCTTTCTTTCAACTTTTTCACTCAATTTCGCAATATAACCGTATGCCATAAATTATCTCTCCATATATTTTATAATTTCCGCGGGGACGCCGCCTACGACCGCGTTTTCGGGCACGTCTTTCGTTACGACAGCGCCTGCGGCAACAACCGAATTATTCCCTATCGTCACGCCTTGCAAAATAGTAGCGTGCGCGCCAATCCAAACGTTTTTGCCGATCTTTACTGATTTAGGAAACATGTCTGCACGTTTTTCCGGGCATAAATCGTGGTTGAGCGTTGCGATTACTACCTGATGACCTATCAGCGTTCCGTCGCCTATTTCAATTCCGCCGTGATCCTGAAAACAGCAACCCGAATTGATAAATACGTTTTACCCACATTAATATTTTTACCGCAATCTGTATAAAAAGGCGGAAACACGCGAAAGCTCTCGTCAACTTCCTTGCCGAACAACTCCGAAAACAATTTGACCAACTCTTCCTGCGTATGGTATTCGCCGTTTATTTTTGACGATATGCGCCGCGCCTCGTCGGAATAGACGTGCATTTGCCTGTGCACTTCCGATCCCGCAATTATCCGATCTTCCGTGCTCATTATCTCAATAAATTCTGCCTTTTCCATGCTTGCTCCTCTTTTGATTATAGTATATCACATTTAAAGTTATATGCAAAATACTTATATTTTATATATTACTATAATTGACAAGCATATTAAAGCCGTGATATTATTGTATAGACGTAAAGGGGGCGTTATATGGAATTAAGGGAACTTAAATATTTTTTAGCGGTTGCCGAATACGGCACTATAAGCAAAGCGGCGGAAGAATTATACGTAACACAACCAAATCTTTCAAGGCAAATACAAAATTTGGAGAACGAACTCGGGCAAAAATTGTTTATTCGCGGAAAGCGGAAAGTTGCGTTGACGGCGGCGGGAGTTCTGCTGCAAAAACGCGCGGAAGAAATTATCTCTCTGCTTGCAAAAACCAAGGAAGAACTGACGTCGTTCGACAAAACCTTAACGGGGACGATCTGGATAGGCGGTGGTGAATCGTACGCGGTAAAATTGATTGCAAAAGCCGCCAACGCCTTGCAGAAAGATTATCCTTTCGTCAAGTTTCGATTTTTCAGCGGCGACACGAACGAAGTAGTTGAAAAATTAGACGAAGGCTTGCTTGATTTCGGCATTCTCATCACGCCGGCAGACCTGTCAAATTATGAGTATATACGTTTACCGTTTGTAGATACTTGGGGTATTTGGGCAAGGAAAGACAGCCCCTTGGCAGAAAAAACGGAAATCACCCCGTCGGACCTGATCGATCAACCCATCATTTTTTCCAAACATTCTTACGGGAAAAACCCGATAACCGATTGGTTCGGTAAAAACTATGAGAAAATGAACGTCGTAGCCACGTATAATTTGATTTACAACGCGTCCCTTATGGTGGAGGAAGGCATGGGCTATGCGGTAGGCCTCGGCAAGCTGATAAACACTACGGGCGACAGTAATTTGCAATTTATCCCATTTTCACCGTCGCTCAAATCTGAAATTTATTTTGTTTGGAAAAAATATTCTGTGCTTTCAAAAGCCGACGAAGTTTTTTTGAACTATTTGAACGCCAGCCTGTTATAATTACAATTATACTAATCTATCTCCTTGCAGCGCGTCTTGGCGGCTTAGCGCCGATGTTAGGGCACTTTACAAAAAATACGCCCTTTTTCCGGGATATCTCATATGTTATAAAAAATATTTGACATTTTTTTTGCAAAATGATAAAATGATATGGTTAGCTATGAAAATGTCGCCTATAAGGTCAATAAACGGTTTTCGATATAATCCGTGAACGTAAGTTACGTCATAGGCGAGGGCTATGCATAAGCGTTTTTTATGATATATTCACGACGCTGAATCAATTCTTTTATAGAGAGAGGAAACAATTATGGACGAGAAAGCCGATATCATTACACAGCAGTTTACACTCGGCAAACTGTTTAAGTACGTCTTACCCACAATCCTTGCAGTTCTTCTTGCATCGATCTATTCTATCGTCGACGGTATTTTCGTATCAAATTTCGGTGGAACGACAGCCTTCGCAGCGATCAACCAGGTTGGACCTATTTTCATGATTATAGCCGCCATCGGCTTTATGTTTGGCACCGGCGGCAGCGCTCTGGTCGGCAAGGTTTTAGGAGAGGGAAACACGCAGCGGGCGAATGGACTCTTTTCATTTTTCTTATATGTCCTGATCGGCATCGGCGTCATTGCCTCCATTATTTTGTTTTTCACTATGAAGCCGCTACTTAACGCGCTCGGCGTGACGGAAACGATGATGCCCTACTGTCTCGCCTACAGCTATATCCTGATTCCGGCAATAACGCTTTTCATGCTGCAGTTCTATTTCCAAAGCTTTTTGGCGACCGCGAAAAAGCCCGGGCTCGGACTTCTTTTTACAGTTCTTGCAGGCATAACGAACGTCGTAGGCGACGCGATTCTCGTCGGGGTTGTAGCGAAAGGCGACCCCATCAAAGCAATTCAAGGGGCAGCCATCTCGACTGCGGCGGGCCTTTTCATCGGCGGCATCGTTCCCCTTATCTATTTCGGTTTCAAAAATAAAAGCCTTCTGCGCCTCGGAAAGCCTGAAATGGACGGCAAGGCTCTTGCAAAAGCTTGCGGAAACGGCTCGTCCGAATTCTTCACCAATATTTCCGGATCCTTCATCAACATCGTTTACAACAGCTTGTTCCTTTATATGATAGGCGATTTGGGCGTTGCCGCCTACGGTACGGTGGGCTATGTCAACTCGATCTTCGCCGCCATCGCTTCCGGTTTTGTGCTCGGCGTCGCACCGCTGTTCTCGTACAACTACGGGGCAGGCAATGAAGCAAACCTTAAGAATCTATATACGAAGAGCATCACGATCGTATTCATTTTCAGCGCAGTCACGACCGTCTTGATCGAAGCATTGGCGCATCCGCTGGCAAGCGCATTCTCCCACGGAGACGAAGCTCTCATGCAGATCACGATCGACGGCCTCTCGATCTTTACGCTGTCCTTCCTGTTCAAGGGGATTCCGACCTTCGGTTCCGGGCTCTTTACCGCCTTCAACAACGGGCGTATCTCCGCGATCATCTCTATCGTAAGGACGCTGGTATTCAACTTGGCGACTATCATCATCGTGCCGATCATCTTCTTCTATGTGTTCGGCTCGAATTACGAAGCAGCCTTCTACGGCGTTTGGTATTCCATCGTCTTCTCTGAGTTGTTCGCAACGATTATGACGTTCTGTTTCTTAGGAAAATACAAAAATAAGTATAAGTACGCATAAAAAGTAAACGCGAATGAAAAAGCGCAGGAAAAGGCCACCTGCGTTGGTTGAACAAGCGACCTAAAAAAACGTTTCCTGCTCCCGGGCTGTTGAAAAAACACCAGTTCGGGAGTTTTTATTTGTTTGAATTGGAAATCATATTTGCATCTCCCGGGAAGGAAACCCCGTTTCACGTGGCGGGATGATAGGTTTTGTTCTGTTTTTAGGTGCCCGAACTTTTTGATGTTTCCGAAATCTTTCATCAGCACCTTATACTGAAACTCGGAAATTTAGAATTGTCCGAAATATCGACGATTATTTTACAGCACTTCTATTCAATGTCGTTCCCTTCATTCAAATAAAAATTTCTGAGTTCGTTCCGTAAAAAATATCTTCTCTTTGGGAAATAAATGCGCAAAACTCCTCGAATTTTTCCCAGGAAATTAATCCCGCGTCCATCTCGTAAGTATGCCCCCAAACGTATAAAAGTTGCGGTTTATCGACTTTAATGGCAAGGAATTTCTCCGCGATATCGAAAAGACAATCCTCTATGTAATAGACGGTAGGATTGAAGCGCAAGAGATTTTCCTGCAAGTCGAAATTATGCGTCGAAGCTATCGTCCTCGCATATTTAACGCCCGTATTAGCGCGGATGATATCGGCTACTCTGTCGTCGTTATTCACTCCGCCGCAAGGGTACGCCATACCGACCACAGCTTTGCCAGTGAGTCTTTCGAGAGCTTTTCTATCCTCTTCTACCTGCCATATTACGGTGGCTTCACTCTGCTCGGTAAGATTAGGGTGAGTGAGCGTATGCACCGCTACCTCATGATTTTTATAGACCTCTCTCACTCTCTGAGGACTTATTTTGTCGTAGCTTATATTTTTGCCGTTTCTTGCAATACTTCCTTTAAGCCCGAGCAGCGACGAATTGAGATTAAACGTCGCCTTTAAGCCGTACTTGTCGAGAATTTCTATTGCCCTAACGTCCTGCGTTATGCCGTCGTCGAAACTGAACGTTACGGCTTTATTCTTGTTATTCCACATATATATTATCTCGTTCCTTTTATTCCTTACATAAATTTTAACTTTATTAAATCGTTTTGTCAACATAAATTTATCAGGGATAAAATACTTATCGAGTGGTTTACGCCCGCTTTATATATAAAAATTTTAAATTTCTGTCAGACGAAACGCCTGTAAGCTTTTTCAGACGTTTCTTAGCGTTATCAACACCGCACTCTGCTCTTTAAACCATAGGTTCCCCGACGTAACGAAAACTCTCCACTTATTTGCAAGAATATTAGGTTTCGGCCAGACGTCGGGAACATTTTTAAGGTAGGTAAGCCTTTCCTTTTCAAGCTCCTCTAACCTGTCGACCTCTCCGTTCAGATACCCTCTCAACCTCTCGCATAAACTTTTCGGAGCTGAAAATATAAGCCTCAAGGTGTAAAAAATATCTCTGCCGACTTTCGTCGTAAAACAGGGCTCCCGAAAAGTTTTGCCTATCAATAGTTTTTAGAAAAAGAACCCGCGAGGAGATTTTTCAGAAAAATATCCGAGCGGAAAGGAGAAGTTTGCCTTGTAGCAGGGCGGCTAGAACCATTAGCCGCCCGCAAATATGGCAACACTTCGACGCGGAGCCGACGTAAAAGCAAAGAGGTTACCTAAAGTAACCTCTTGCATAAATCGTCGTTTATAAAAACAGGGCTCCCGAAAAGTTTTGCCTATCAATAGTTTTTAAAAAAGAACCCGCGCGGAGATTTTTGATAAAAATATACGCGCGGAAAGGAGAAGTTTGCCTCGTAGCAGGGCGGCTAGAACCATTAGCCGC
>CAJOMS010000037.1 GCA_905235795.1 uncultured Clostridia bacterium
ACGGTGACCTTATGTCGCTTCTTACAACCCTCAAGGGCTTGCCTCTTGCCTATAATAAGGATATGCAGGAGGACAAGGAGAGCATATTTGATGCCTGCGATACCGTGAAAATGTGCCTTGATATATTCACGGGCATGATATCCACAATGTCGGTCTGCACCGATAATATGAAGAAAGCGGCACAGACCGGATTTATCAACGCAACCGATTTGGCGGATTATCTCGTTAAAAAGGGACTTCCCTTCAGAAGCGCATATAAAATATCTGGGCAAATAGTATCAAAATGCATATCCGACGGATATGTGCTTGAAAATCTGCCTCTCTCGGTTTATAAATCATACAGCGATTTATTTGAAGACGATGTTTTTGATGCGGTCGATTTATCAAATTGCGTAGAACGGCGCATAAGCGAGGGCGGTACATCGGTATCGTCGGTTGAAGCACAAATAGCGTATGTTTTGGAGAAACTTAAATCATGACAAAGGTATTTATTGACGGCAGTGCCGGAACGACCGGACTGCGTATATATGAGCGGTTGGCAGACCGCCGTGATATTGAGCTTATCACTCTTTCACAGGATTTGCGGAAAGATGCAAACGCTCGGCGTGACGCACTGAACAGTGCAAATATAGTATTTCTCTGTCTGCCCGACAGCGCGGCGATAGAGGCGGTGAATATGATAGATAATCCGGATACTGTGGTTATAGATACCTCCACCGGTCTCAAGGCCGAGCCGGTAAACGCCGTGGAAGTCGTCATGGCAACCGACGTGCGCATAGCCCCGTCAGAGCGTGCCGAACTGCTTTCCAAACTGAAAGAAAGCTACCGAAAAAGCGTGAAAAACGTGGTTTTTACAAAATCCAAGACGATTTACGAGGAGCTGTGTTCGACCATAGAGGCGGGCGCTAACGGCGACAATCTTCAATTCGTCTTTCCCATAATCGAGCGCGCCACGGACGATATTTTCACCTTTATAGATCCGAACAGCGTAGTAGTGTTCGACGAGTGCAAACTGCTCGGAGACAACTTGTCTATGCTCAAAAAGGAGCACGCCGAAAGGGTGGCGGGATTTTTGCGTAGCGGCGAAGCTTACGATTTTACCGTCCGCCAACTTTCCGACGACGAAAAGCTCCTCTCCCGCCTTAACGAAAAGCGCAAGATCGCGATGCAGAGTTTGACTTCCGCCATCAATTTCTTTCAGCCGTTAAAAACTTTTAAATTTAATTGCACGCCGGTTCCGCGCTATTCCATGCGTGTGGGCGACGCAATCACCGATATATCCAACTGGTCGCGCGGCGGTTACAAGGTAATTATATGTTGCGCCTCGCCGGATAGGGCACAAAATCTGTACGACGAACTGTTCGACAGAAAAATCCCCGCCGAAATAAACGATAATTTTGCCGTGCCGTTTTCGGGCATAAAGCTCACCACGTTTATTTTGGGCAACGGGTTTATATATCACGACGTAAAGCTCGTCGTTTTGGGCAGCGGAGACCTATATTTAAAGTCGTCTGCGGAAAAAAAGCTGCGCAAGCGTCGCAACGACCTGTTCAACGCGCCCACGGTCGGCGATTACGCCGTTCACGAACAGCACGGCGTGGGCATCGTCCGCGGAACCAAGCGAATAGAGACCACTTCCGGCGTCAAAGACTATATAGCGGTCGAATACGCAGGCGGAGATATGCTTTACGTATCGGTAGAGCAGATGGACAAGCTCACCAAATACCTCGCCGGCGAAGAAAAGCCCGCCCTCAACAGGATAGGGGGCAGAGAATTCGAGAGGATAAAGGAGCGCGTTCGGGAATCTATCTCCAAGATGACGGTAAATTTGAAGGCGCTTTACAAAGAGCGCGCCGAACGCCACGGCTACCGTTTTTCGCCCGACGACGACGTTATGAAACTTTTCGAAGAATCGTTTGAGTTTGACGAGACCGAAGACCAGCTCTCGTCCATTGCCGAGATAAAGGCGGATATGGAGAGCGATAAAGTTATGGACAGGTTGCTCTGCGGCGACGTAGGTTTCGGAAAGACCGAGGTAGCGCTCCGCGCCGCGTTCAAAGCCGTGCTGGACGGCAAGCAGGTAGCCTTTATTGCGCCCACCACAATTCTTTCGCAACAGCATTACAACACGTGTGTAGAAAGGTTCAAGGGGTTCGGCGTTAACGTGCAGGTAATTAACCGCTTTAAAACTCCGACCGAACAGTCTAAAATATTAAAGGATCTCGCCCAAGGCAATATAGATATAATAATAGGAACGCATCGTCTTTTCGGCAAGGACGTCCGCTTTAAAGATATAGGCCTTCTCATATTAGACGAAGAACAGCGTTTCGGCGTAGAACATAAGGAAAAGATAAAGACTTTAAAGACCAATGTCGATACGTTGACTTTATCCGCAACGCCCATTCCGCGCACGTTGCACATGTCCCTTTCGGGCATACGCGATATAAGCACCATAAACACCCCGCCCAAAGCGAGGATACCCGTTCAGACCTACGTGGTAGAAGAAACGGAGGCTCTCCTGCGCGACGCGATAGTAAGGGAGCTCGGTCGCGGCGGGCAAGTGTTCGTCCTATACAACCGCGTGGACACGATAGATAAGTTTTCGCGCGATTTACAGGGTTTAGTGCCGGAGGCGAGCATGATTACCGCCCACGGTCAGATGGATGAAAAGACGCTTGAAGCCGCAATGATCAAGTTCTTTTCGGGCGAGGCGAACGTACTCGTCGCCACCACGATAATAGAAAACGGAATAGACCTACCCAACGCCAATACCATTATAGTTATAGATGCGGACAGGCTCGGCCTTTCCACTCTGTACCAGCTCAAAGGCAGGGTAGGCAGGGGAAACCGCATGGCGCACGCCTATTTTACGTTTAAGCCGGACAAAGTCATGAGCGAAGCAGCGTATAAGCGCCTTAACGCCATAATGGAATTTACGGATATGGGCAGCGGCTATAAAATCGCCTTGCGAGATCTGGAGATACGCGGCGCAGGCAACGTTTTGGGCAGAGAACAGCACGGCCACATGGACAAGGTCGGTTACGAGCTGTACTCCAAAATTCTCAAAGAGCAGCTCGGCGAAGTTACCAAAGATTTCGAGCCCGAGCTCGACGTCCGCACCAGCGCCTATATTCCGGACGACTATATCGCCGATTCCGAAGGCCGCATGGATTGTTATAAGCAGATAGCCGAGATAAAGACCGACGAGGACCGCGCCCGCGTGGTGGATTCTCTGTACGATATCTACGGCGCTCCGCCAAAAGAGGTGGAAACGCTCGTGAGCATAGCGGTATTGAAAAACCTTGCAAAAAAAATCCGCGCAGCCAAGGTCACCGTAAGGAAAGGCGGGGTGGAAATTCAGCTTGCCGACCTCAACTCGCTCGACAACGACGCCCTCTACGACAAAATAAAGGAAGAAAGGCAGACCGCCACGCTGTCTTTCAAGGAGAGACCGACCATACGCCTCGAACTTCCCGACAGTTCCGCCGACGAAGCCCTCGACAAAGCCGTGGACTTCCTTACCTTGCAGGGCTGAAAGTTCGGCGGACAGAGCGAAAAACCCGCTTGCGCGACCACATCGTCGGCCGTTTTGCCCGTTTTTTCTCCCGCGCGGGCTATCTTTATAAAATAATCTATAAAATAATCTAAAAAAATAGCTAAAACGGGCCTAAAAAATTTGCAAAAATAAAGCATATCTTGTATAATAAAACGTAGTGCAATATATTGGGGCAACTATTTGGTTGAAAGCGTCGCTTTCGGCAAGGGCGCCCCGCTAACGGCGATCGCCCAGCGGTCGTCAATTACAGGAGAGATTTATGAAAAAATCAGTAGGCAAATTAATTTCTCTCATCGTATCCGCCTTTATCGCTATCGGCGTTTTCGCCGGCTGCGATCTTATGGAGGTTAATACCGATAGAGATATGGAACAAAAAATCGCCACCGTTCAAGTGGAAGGTGCGCAGGCAGAAGATATCTATAAGCGCGAGCTCATCAACGGATATATTTCTTACGGCTATTACTACACCAACTATTACGGCTACACACTCAACGATACTTACGATCTTATTTTAAATAACTTGATAAACAACAAAGTTATCGTTCAGTTCTCCCGTCTCCAGTTGGCGAACAAAAAAACGAACGGCGCCGATTACGCAGGGCTTTTGAATATGCCCGCGCAGCCTTATACCAAAATGGCTAAGACTCGCAAAGCTTATATAGAGTCGCTTTTGCCGTACGTAACTCAGGTTCAGGTTGCAAACGCAGTTTACAGCGCAAAGACCAACATCAACAGCATTCTCGATTCGTTTGAAGAAACTTCCGATACCGCCGAAGAAACCGAAAACGAAAGCGTAACTCCCCGTACTACCCCTACGGCGTCTTCCACGAAAGGCACCGTGGTTAACGAGGCGTATGCAGAAAAACTCGGTCTCGAAAAGGGCATTACCGAAGAAGACCTCACCGACGAGCAAAAGACAGCGTACGACGCATGGAGAGTCGCTATGTACACTTCCTATCCTATGGAAGTAACGCAGGCTTCCCGCAAGGCGGCGGCTAAGTCCTTTATAGACGCCTTTAACGACAACGGACTTATGACCAACGAGGAAGTACAAGCCGTTGAAAAGGCGGGCAAGCAGTACGATTTTACCAACTACACGTACTACCTCGACATAATCGCAAGCAGTTTGGAATCCGCAGTAATTAGCAACTACGAAGACTTCCTTACCGAAACCGCCGAGGCAGGTATTAACGACGACGCTTTGTGGGATGAGTACCTCGATACTTACAACACTCAAAAAGCTACGTACAGCAAAGATTATTCCGCTTACGAAAGCGCGTTGAACGGTGCTACCGCAGATTCTTATATTCTGTACAATCCCGAAATAGACGGGCTCTCTTACGGCTACGTTGCAAATATTCTCATAATATTCTCCGACGCGGCTACCAACGCCCTCAAAGATTTTAAGGCGCAGGCTACCACTCAGAAGGCAATAGACGATTACCGTGAAGAACTCCTCAAAACGCTCGTTGCAAAGGACCTCCGCGCAACGTGGTTGCAGAACGGTTACTACGAATACGATAAGGAAACCAATACCTACGCTTTCGGCAGCGATTACGTAAAAACCGAAAATTTAAAACAGTTCTTCGGCGAATTTACCGACAATACCGATTACGACAAAACGACTACCGAGTACACGTATCACTTCGATAACGAGAAAAATACGTGGGTATGGGGCGACGAAGAAAAGAAAGATTTCAAGGCTGACTTTACCGATATCATGCCCACGGAATTCACCTTCGCGCAGTTCTTCGACATCTTCAAGGAGCAGTTCGATCTGACCGGAGACTCCTATGAAGGTATGTTGGGTGAAAAATGGATAGACAACGACGTGCTCACTTCCGACGCGCTCGATCTCATCGACGACTTCCTGTTTGCGTTCGGCGGCGACGGCGGTAGCTTCAACAAATACCTCGGATATCTGTATTCGCCCAAGACGAGCGCAGCTCAGTACGTTCCCGAATTCGCAGAGGCTCAAAAGGTTCTCGTAAACGAAAAGGGCGTAGGCAGTTACGCCGTCGTAGCTACCGATTATGGTTATCACCTTATGATCTGCACCAAGGTTGTAGAAGCAGGCGACGTTTACGCAGGCAAAACCGAATTCAAGGCCGATCTTGACAATGAAAATTCCGTTGCCGCTAAATTTAAGCAGGCTAAGATCGACGCAAACGTTGAAAAGTTGGTTCAGGACGTCGTTACCTATAATATTTCTAAATATATAGATAAAGACAACGATGCTTACGCAATTAAAAAATATTCCAAGACGTACAGCAACCTCATTTCCGAATCCAGCGAAAAATAATAGAAAAATTCAAACAACAAATAGCAAAGAGGGGTAGCGCGTGGTCGATACCCCTTTTTTGTAACGAGCGGCCGTTTTTAATTACGTAAATAAAACGCCGCAAATGGCAAATACTTATACCACGGGAAATACCGTATCGGAGGATTATGGAAGAAAAAATAAAAGAAAAAGAAGCTGAGGCGATAGTGGGCGGCAGAACCGTTTTGCCCATGGTGGCGCTCAGGGGCAAGGTTTTGTTTCCGGGAGTGCTCACCAGTTTTGACGTGGGCAGAAAAATGTCGCTTTCCGCAGTCGATTTTGCGGCAAACAACAATACCGATATATTCGTTGCCGCTCAGCGTGAAAGCTCGGTGGAAAACCCGACGCATGCGGATATTTATAACGTAGGCGTTATATGCCGCGTACGCCAGATAGTAAAAATGCCGGGCAATAACGCCCGCGTAAACGTTCAGGTTTTGTATCGCGCACGCATTGAAAGCTATATAGATAACGACAAATTTTTTGAGGTGGAAACGGAAAGATTATATACTGCCGACGAAGATCCCGCCTTGATAGAGGCGAATTTCCGCGCGGCAAAAGCGGCTTACAAAGAGTATTGCGCGGCGGGCAAGTTCAACAAGGACGTAACCGCTACGATAGATGCAATAGAGGATCCCGAGGAATTTACCAACGTAGCCACCTTTAATATGCAGTTTAAGGACACCGACAAGCAGAAGATACTCGAAGAAGACTCCGTAGTCGAGCGTTTGACGGCGTTTGACGAGTTGCTTTCGTACGAGTTGGAGATAGCAACTCTCGAAAAGAAGATATCCGCTCGCGTTCGTCAAAATATAGATAAGAGCCAAAAAGAATATTATCTGCGCGAACAGCTCCGCGCCATTCATGCGGAGTTGGGCGACGACGAAGAAGAAAAGGAAATGCTTCGCCAGAGCATAATAGATAAAAAAATGCCGGCAGAGGTAGAAGAAAAGGCACTGAAAGAACTCGATAAAATGGATAAAATTATGCCTTCTTCGCCCGAATATACCGTAATTCGCAGTTATTTCGACTGGCTTTTGGATTTGCCATTCAACGAGATGACCGAGGATACCGCAAATCTGAACGACGCCATAAAGATTTTAAACGAGGATCATTACGGGCTGGATAAAGTAAAGGAACGCATTATAGAATACCTCGCCGTTTTGAAACTTACCGGCAAGATTCGCGGGCCGATACTCTGTTTTGTGGGGCCTCCGGGTGTCGGCAAAACGTCTATCGCTCGCTCTATTGCCCGCGCTTTGGGCAGAAAATTCGTAAGGATGAGCTTGGGCGGCGTTAAGGACGAGGCGGAAATTCGCGGACACCGCCGCACTTATATAGGCGCTATGCCCGGCAGAATAATTTACGCCATGAAAGAGGCAGGCAACGTCAATCCGGTGTTCCTTTTGGACGAAATAGATAAAATTTCAATGGATCTTCGCGGCGATCCTGCGTCCGCGCTGTTGGAGGTGCTCGATCCCGAACAGAACTATTCTTTCAGAGACAGATTTATGGAGATCCCTTACGACCTTTCAAAGGTGCTGTTCATCACGACGGCGAACTCGCTGGATACTATTCCCGCGCCGCTGCTCGACAGAATGGAAGTTATTCAACTTTCCGGCTATACTCTTGAAGAAAAAACCGAGATAGCCAAACAGTATCTGATACCCAAACAGATAGAGGCAAACGGGCTTACCGATAAAAATATAAAGATAGAGGCCGACGCTCTGCGCACCGTTATCGAGGGTTACACCGCAGAGGCGGGCGTGCGCACGTTAGAGCGAGAAATAGGCAGCTTGTGCAGGAAAGTAGCAACTAAGGTCGCCTCTAAACCTAAACTGAAAAAGCAAATAATAACTGCTCAAAACGTTGAAGATTACTTGGGTGCGCGTAAATTCTTTCCGGACGAGGCCCTCGCCACAGACGAAGTGGGCGCTGTTACCGGTTTGGCTTGGACTGCCGTTGGCGGCACGACGCTTACGGTGGAGTGTATGCTTATGAAAGGCAAGGGCGACGTCATCCTCACGGGCAAGCTCGGCGACGTAATGAAAGAGAGCGCGCGCGCCGCAATATCGTATATTCGCTCGCATGCGGACGAGTACGGCATAGATCCTGCGGCGTTCGAGGAGAACGATATTCACGTGCACGTGCCCGAGGGCGCTACGCCTAAGGACGGACCGAGCGCGGGCATAACCATGGCCACGGCTATACTTTCGGCGTTTACCGGACGCAAGGTGAAAAAATCCGTTGCGATGACGGGCGAAATTACTTTGCGCGGCAAAGTTTTGCCGATAGGCGGTTTGAAGGAAAAATCGCTTGCGGCATACCGTTTGGGCATAAGAAATATTATTATTCCTAAGGCAAACGTTAAAGACCTTGAGGAAATTCCTGCGGAAATACGCAAAGAAATTAAATTTTTACCGGTTGAAGAAGTCAGCGAGGTTTTCGAGTTGGCACTTGTAAACTGAAGGTGAAGAAATGGAGATAAAAAAGGCGGAATTTATAACCTCTGCGGCTAATAAGGGTGGATTTATCGTCCCGGATAAGCCGATGATTGCCGTGTGCGGAAAATCGAACGTGGGAAAAAGTTCGTTTATAAACGCCATTGCAGGGAGGCGCAAATTAGCTAAAACTTCAAATACTCCGGGCAGAACGAGGCTCGTGAATTACTTCGATCTCGGCGAATTCATTTTAGCGGACTTGCCCGGGTACGGCTTTGCTAAGGTGAGCAGGGAGGAAAAACTGAAATGGGCGAATTTGCTCGAAAGTTTTTTTGAGAGATCGGAAGATATATCTCACGTGTTTTCTCTGATGGATATCAGACACCCCCCCACGCAGGACGACCGCGATATGATAACCTATCTTAACCACTACATTTTACCGTTTACGGTAATCGCAACGAAGTCGGATAAGCTCCCTAAAACGAGAATCGTGCCCGCGGTAAGACAGCTGGCTGCGGATATAAACATGGCGGAAGGTAACGTGATTGCGTTTTCCGCAGAGGACGACAGGGGCAAAAAGGAAGTTTTTGAAAAAATAGAGACGATTTTGGAATTGGCGAAAAATCAGGATTAAATTACCATAAAAAATCAGATATAAAGACAACTTTTATAAAAAATGGTTGTCTTTATATTTTTTATGTCTAAAATTTATCAAAAATTTTTCAAATGTTATAATAAATGGTTGCATTATTTTATAATTTTTGGTAAAATTAAAATGATAAATTAGGAGAAACGAACTGATTTTGACTGATTACGGCGAAGTTATCAAAAAACTTAAAGAGCTTAAGGCCGCGCGCGGGTTGACCAACGAGGCGCTTGCCGAAAAGAGCGGCGTACCCTTAGGCACTGTCAATAAGATTTTTGCGGGGAGTATCGGAAGTATCAAACTCGGTACTCTGGCTTCGCTTGCGGACGCGCTGGATATATCCGTGACGGACGTGTTGAAGGGGGAGGAAAGCCCCGCCCCTGCGAGGGAAGGCGACAACTTAGGCTTCGTGCGAGTGGGGGTGGCTTGCCCTAAAATACGGGTTGCCGACGTTAAATTCAATGCGGAGGGGATAATTTCCGCCGCGGAGAGGGCAGCGAAAAACGAGGCGAAGATACTCGTTTTGCCCGAACTTTCGCTTACGGGATACACGTGCGGGGACTTGTTTTATCAGCAAACGCTTTTGGGAGAGGCTGAAAAATACGTGAAATACGTGGTTGAAAAAACCGCTAAATATGACGTTTTGCTGTTTTTCGGCGCGCCGATGCGCAAAGACGGACATATTTACAACTGCGCGATATGTTGCAACAAGGGGAAGATACTCGGCGTTATTCCCAAAACTTTTTTGCCTAACTATAACGAATTTTACGACAAGAGGCAATTTAATCCCGCACCGAGGGAAAATTCGGAAATAACAATTTGCGGGGAAAGATACCCGTTCGGCACGCACTATATCTTTTGCAATACCGAAATGCCGGAAATGCGCGTCGGGGCGGAAATATGCGAGGACCTGTGGGTGCCCGCACCGCCCAGCAGCATTGCGGCCATCAATGGAGCCAATGTGATTGTCAACCT
>CAJOMS010000038.1:0-1811 GCA_905235795.1 uncultured Clostridia bacterium
GCCTGCCAAACGAAAAAGCCGCGCTCGTTTGCGCCGCCGAAAAATTCATCAACTCAAATTAGCCGATATTTATTGAATAAATGTATAAAAATTTAAATATTTACGCATATTTTTCCAAATAGTCCGATCCGAAAAATAGGATTCTTAAATCGGCAAAAATTTTATAATTTTCATATAATCATTAAAAAATTGTTTGGAACATTTATTTGCGCTGTTTAAGTCAGTTGTGTTTCCGTGTGCCTCAGTCCGCGTGTTTTTGTGGAGCTTACAGGCGTTTTTTTCGTTTGATTAAAAAACAAAAAATGCCGCAAAATAATATGAGCCACGCGGTGTTTTAGTTGACAAAAAAATTTGATTGTTGTATACTATTAAATATTTATAAAAATTTGTGTGAGTTATGCAAAAATAACTAAAAGGAACTGATCACAATGAGAATTTTTCACAAAACGCGCGCATTTAAACTTTCGGTTTTGCTTTTGGCTTTTACGCTTTCGTTAAGCCTGTTTATAACCGAATTTTCAAATGCAGAACAGAGGGCGGAAGCCCTGCCGACCAATTATTCCGTTGCATTTGAAGACGTTACCGGACAGGTTGACGTCTCTAAGCTCAACGAGGATAATTTCAACTCATCCGTTCTTACTTCGCAAAGAAATACTAACGAAGAAAGAACCGTCATAGTAAGCCTTTCCGGCAACTCTATGTTCGACAGAATGAGTGCCGCCGGCTACGATAACATACAGACCTACTCCGCGTCGTTTAGCGGCGGAGTAGCAAAGGAAGAGATTGCCCGCGAGCAAACGAGGTTTTTATCCGACTTGACCGCAGAGGGTATCGGCTATAAGCTCAAATACAGGTACGATACAATCGATAACGCCGTCGCTTTAACGGTCAAATCTTCCGATATCAAAAAAATCAGAAATTTGAGCGGGGTTGAAAGCGTCGTTGCGTCCAATACGTATCTTGCGCCCGAAGTCGTCGAGACTACGAGCTCGACCTCTGCCGTCAGCAACGATACTTTCGTGTACGGCACAGGTATTTACGATTCTTCCGAATTTTTGGATAAATACTCCGGCGCGGGTATGGTCGTCGCCGTGCTCGACACGGGCCTCGATTATACGCACCCGGCATTTCAGACCGCTCCAAGCTATTCGAAAATGACTGCCGCCGACATAGAGAAAGAATTTTCATCTACGGGCACGGGGCTTACCGCTATTGGTCGTGCCGCTCGTAGCGGCATAACTTTGACCGCAAGGGACGTTTACATCAGCGAAAAGATTCCGTTTGCATTCGACTATGCGGATGACGACTACGACGTGTACAACTCCTACAACGCACACGGCACGCACGTTGCGGGCATTATTTTGGGCAGCGCGGATTCTTACACCGATAAGGACGGAAAAATCGCCAAGATGATAAACGAGGAGGGCGTTGAAGTAAACGAACCGTTTATCGGCGTTGCACCCGACGCGCAACTCGTCGTATGTAAGGTTTTCTCGGACGATCTCGAAGATCCCGAATATACCGCCGGTGCAGAGACCGAAGATATACTTGCCGCACTTGAAGACTGCGTTAAATTGCAAGTAGATATCATAAACATGTCCCTCGGTTCTTCGTGCGGCTTTACTTCTACCGACGACGGCGACGAGGACGGCGAATATTTGAACAGGGTATATACCTCGATCGAAGAAAACGGCATAAGCCTCGTCTGTGCGGGAAGTAACGATTACAGCTCGAACTACGGCGGAACGTTTGGTACCAACTTGTCCACTAACCCGGATTCGGGCACGGTAGGCTCGCCTTCGACGTATCAC
>CAJOMS010000038.1:1859-12448 GCA_905235795.1 uncultured Clostridia bacterium
GTATCACGCGGCTCTTTCCGTCGCCAGCATAAGCGGTAAACTCTCCAAATACCTTCTCGGCAACGAGGGAGTAAACGGCTACGAAACCGCGGTGTTTTACGAGGAGGCAAACGACGAAAATTCCAATCCTTACGACTTTGCCGAAATGATCTTAGGCGATAAGAGCGTAGGCGAATTCGAGTACGTCGTAGTTCCCGGCGTAGGCAGGCTTGCCGATTACAGCGAGACGGTAAAACAACTGCTCCCCGGCAGAATTGCGCTTATAAAGCGTGGAGATACTACGTTTAAAGAAAAAATAGAGATCGCCATGAACAGCATGCACGCAGCGGGCGTTATAATTTACAATAACGTTGCGGGCAAAATAAGAATGAACATCGGTGAGATCAAAGATCCCATTCCTTCTATATCCATCAGTTTGGAGGCCGGCACGGCGCTTGTAAACGGCGCAAAATACGACAGCACGCCGAGTCCTATCGTAGGTAAAATCAAAGTGGACAAAACGCTTGAAGCAGGTCCTTTCATGAGCGACTTTTCAAGCTGGGGTCCGACGCCCAACCTTAAACTTAAACCGGAAATAACCGCTCACGGCGGAGAGATAACTTCTGCCGTTCCCGGCGGATACGACGAATTCAGCGGCACTTCCATGGCTTGCCCGAACATCGCGGGCGCAATTGCCGTCGTCAGACCTTATATCTGCGAAAAGTTTAATTTAGACGATTCCGTCGTTGCTGACAGAGTAGAGATAAACGGCCTAATAAATCAGTTGTTGATGAGTAACGCCACCATAGCTTACGATACGGAAGGCCTGATCTATTCACCGAGAAAACAGGGCGCAGGTCTTGCTAATATATCAAACGTCTTTAATACGGGTGCATATATAAGCGTAGATGGCTTGAATAAAACCAAGCTCGAATACGGCGACGATAAAGACAGAAACGGCGTTTACGAATTTACGTTCGACATAAACAATTTCGGCGACAAGGCGCTGACCTTTACGTCGGAGTCAACGCTTGCCGTGGACGGACTTGCCGTTGCCGAAAAGGCGCATATGTTTACGGACATAACGCCCGTATGGAAGGTAAACGGTGCAATTCATACGGGCAACGTGGAAGTAGCGGCCAATAGTACGGCAAAAATAACCGTTACGATTACGCTCACCGCGGCAGATAAAAAATATATAGACGATCGATTTGCGAACGGTATGTACGTCGAAGGTTTCTTCCGTTTCCTTTCTCAGACGGAAGGTCAGAACGATATATCTATACCATTCCTCGCCTTCTACGGTAACTGGTACGACGTTCCCATGCTCGATTATTCGGCTTACGAACTCGCTGAATTCCAGAAAGATTCCTCTCTTAAAGATGACGAAAAACCGCAGGCAAGCGTGTTTGCAACGCAACCTTTTTCCTCGTATACCGATAAATATATATTGCCTTTAGGTACGTATATTTACAATCTCCCCGAGACCGATGAAAAAATGTACACGAACGAAGAATACAACGCGATTTCGATGTACGACATATATTACGGCGAGGAAAATACTTCGATGAACTACCGCACGTCGTGGCAGCTCCGCGCTTTATACGCCGGATTGTTCAGAAATGCCCGTTCGGCGTCTTACGTGCTTACCAACAGCTACACCGGAGAGGTAATTACGGAAGATACGCTTTACCGTATAAACAAAGCGTTTACCAGAGGCGGCGGCAGCGGCACTCCCGGCTACTTGACGCTGGAAATAGAACCTAACTCCCCCGAGTATAATATGGCGAATAACGATAAGTACTCTATGGATTTCACGTTCACCATGGAAAAGCTTAACGAAAGCGATCGCGACGTTACGGAAGATTTCTCCTTCTCCTTCTACGTGGATTACGACGCACCGATTATGACCGACGCCCGCGTTCGCTACTATTATTATACGGAAAACAATCAGCTTAAACACAGAATATATCTCGACTTAGACGTTTACGATAACCATTACGCTCAAGCGGCAATGCTTTGTTATTACGACGGAAGCGATAATTATATTAAATTGCTGACCGAATACGTAACTCCCGTAAGGAACCCCGTAAAGAACGGAACCACTACCGTTTCTATAGAAATTACCGATTATTACGATTCGTTTAAGGGTGAAGAAGACGGCAATTACATGTACGTTCAATTAATCGACTACGCTATGAACTACAGGGTATATACCGTATCTACCAGCACGATAGCAAGCGAAAACATGCCCGAAGAAATTTCCGCTGCAGATAGCGAGAAGAATCTTACGCTCAACATAAACGAAATGCGTCAGGTCAAACCGATATACAACGGAGAAATGGACGTATCAGACTTTATATGGACGTCGTCTGACGAAACCGTTGCCGCAGTAAAGAACGGTCAGATTGTCGGCGTAGGCGCGGGCACTGCAACCGTAACCGTTTCCACCGCAAAAGAAGGCGGCAATTCCGCAGAGTATAACGTTACCGTAACCGATACAGTAAGAAAGATGTCGTATCCGGCAATTTCGTTCGGTTTAATACGCGCGGGAGACGAATCTTACGTAAAACCCGGCCGTACCGGCAGCGCAATAGAAGTTCACCCGAACGAAAAGATACAATTGACCGTGGAAAGAGATCCGTGGTACTATTTCGGCGATCTTGAATTAGAGTGGGCAAGTAACAACACTTACTCTGCGGTCGTAGATCAAAACGGCCTCGTAACTACTTTAAACAAGGGCGTTGCAACCATAACCGCCACTATCAAAGGCACCGCTTACGCTGCGGCCGTCACGTTATCCGTCGGCGACGAGTTCATCGTAAACAGCTACCGCCTGACCAAATATTACGGCCCGGGCGGAACGGTTACCATACCTTCAGACCTTAATATAATGTATATAGGCGAGGAGGCGTTTAAAGACAACGACAACGTTAAAGAGATAATTATTCCGAAATCCGTAATGGAAATTTACGCAAAGGCGTTTATTAACTGTTCTGCGCTCGAGGCGGTATACTTTACTCAAAAAGAGCCTCTGGACATTCCGGATTCCAAACTTTCGGCAATTTTGGAAAGGGCCTTCTATAATTGCCCGAATCTCCACACCGTGGATTTCAGCAACGTAAAGACCATAACGATTGCCGATAAAGCTTTTGCAAACTGTCCGGAACTCCAAAACATCGTAGGTATGACAAAGCTCGGCACGGTTCTCAGCAACGCTTTCGAAGGTTGTACTTCCCTTGCCTCTGCAGATCTTACCGGTCTGTATAAATCCGGCAATAACGTGTTTAAAGGCTGTACTGCGTTGAGCGAAGTAACCACTTCTGATTTTACTGCTATAGGCAACCGCATGTTCGAAGGTTGCACCGCTCTCAGAGAGATCGAGATTAATACCTCGAAGATCGGCGAGTACGCTTTCGCTAACTGTACTAACCTTACGTCCGTTACGATAAACGCCGAGGACGTCGATATTTCCGCGGGCGCGTTCAGCGGATGCTCGAAACTCAGCGAAGTGAATTACGGCGAAGGTACGACGATAAACTCGATAGGAGAAAAGGCGTTTTACGGCACCGCTATAACAAAGGCGGTTATTCCCGACGGCTTGACCAAAATAGGTCCTTCGGCGTTCGGCAACTGCAAAAATCTTAAAGAAGTTGTCCTCAACGACGAAGTCGATATCGCTAAAATATTTGCGTCATCCTCACCGTTCGAAGGTTCCGTCATAACCACGTATTCTATCGAGGGATCGGATAAATACGTCGTAGACGGCGGCGTGTTGTTCAATAAGGACAAAACGGAGATATTGCTCGTTCCATTATCGTTAAAGAACCTTGAAGGCGTAGGAGCCGACTGGACGGCTGTTACCGCCATCGGTGAAAACGCATTCTATGGCAACAGATATTTAAATAAGTTAGACGGCAACGTCTTGAGCTTTGCGGACGCAACTTCCGTCGAATTGCCTAATTTGGCGACCATCGGCGCTTATGCGTTCGGCGGGTCCGAGATAAAAACCGCCGTGTTGGACGAAGAACTCACAGAACTCGGAGAAGGCGCATTTGCAAACAGTAAACTTACCTCGTTCAAATTGCCCGAAAATGCGGCGATAGACTATATACCCGCTTATACGTTTAAGGGTAGCTCGATTTCCTCATTCAATTTCCCCGCAGACTTTGAATTTGATGAAATTGGCGACTATGCATTCGCTCAAACCAAATTAAGGAATATAACCGTCAAAGCTAAAGCTCTCGGAGATTACGTGTTCTATGCGACTACAACGCTTAAAGACGCAAACGTAACGGCAAAAACGATAGGAAACTTTACGTTTGCCGACTGCATCGTCCTCTCGACCGCAACACTTAACGACGTTGAAAAATTAGGCGCTTACACCTTCAATAATTCCGGTGTAAAATCAGTGATATTCGGAGGATCGACAAAATCTATAGGTAGCCATACGTTTGAAAGCAAAAGCGAGAACACTCTTCTGACTTCGGTTTCTATCCCCGCAACGGTTACGGCGGTAGGTAGCTATGCGTTCAGCAATTGTACGGGACTTACAAACTTTGATTACTCGGGCAACTTCGAATTGATAGGCGACTATGCGTTCTACAACTGCAAATCGCTTACGCTTGCCGACGATCTGTCCTCTGCCGAGATAATAGGCGATTACGCGTTCTATAATTGCGCAAAGCTTTCCGAAGGCTTAAACCTCTCATCGGCAACCTCAATAGGCAGGGCGGCGTTCTACGGCGCGTCGATCAATGAAATAACGCTTGGCAACGAGCTTAAAACCATTGGCGACCTCGCGTTGTTCGGAACCGACGTCAGCGCTTTGCATATCCCCGCAAGCGTAAACAAAATAGGAGAGGGCGCGTTCTCATCGATTTCAACGCTCTCCGCCATCACTTCCGAAAACGCTAAATACTTTGCGGAAGAAGGTGTTATCTACAGAAATATAGACGAAGATAAATACGAATTATTCGCATATCCCGCAGGCAAAGAGGTAGAAAAGGAAACCGCCTACATCGTTAAGAGCGGCACGGTAAGAATCGCCGCGTACGCATTCTACGGAGCAAAAGGCAGTGTATCGGGCATAATTTTGCCGTACAGCGTTGCAACGATCGGTACTTACGCATTCTTCGAAAGCGATATAGAGAACTATACGTTTGAAAGCGTAGACGCGCCGACGCTCGAATCTTTCTACAACAACGCCGTATTCAATTACCTTTCCGGTACGTCTATGATGTCAAACTTGTTGTTCCGATACCGCGGTGCATATTACACCAACTTTGAAGATTTCTTCTTAAACGCGTATTTGGGCAGCGACCTCGGCATCAATATGTATTATCCCGTAAACGGCAACGGTTACGATAACTGGGTATATTCAACGTACTTTACTTCCGCTCAAACCACTTCGGTCGTAATGGATAACTACACCCGTGAAACGAAGAATTTGATGGATAACTTAAAGGACGTATCCGCTGTGCAGGCATGGCTCGACGCGCCCGTAACGGCGGAAAACAAGGAAGATATAATCAAGTTTGCCGATCAGGTAAAAGAAGCGCGTTTGCGTTATAACGGAATTTCCGACGAGGCACAACTTGCGTTTATCGACGACGAAGAAGTCGCAAAACTTTCCGAAATCGAAACGGTTTTGCGTTCGGTAAAACAAAGGTACGGAATACCTCTCGTCGTCTCGTCGCTTTCGCTCGCGTCCGGCGACTATAAAAAGAATTATATTTCAGGCGATACTTTTGACATGAAGGGCTTAAAGGTAAACGTTATTTATGACGACGGCTCAGTCGTTCAGGCAAACGAATCCGATCTCACGCTCGTAACTACCGCGCCCCTTAGCGTTTACGACAGAACGGTATCGGTATCTGCGTACGGCAAAACGCTGCGTGTAGCGGTAAGCGTTGCTCCTAATCCCAACGAACAGTCCGATACTTCGTCGTCAACTTCTTCTTCGAGCCAATCTACTCAAAGTTCGTCGAGCGGAGGTAAAACCGGTGGAAACAACGCTTGGATATGGATAATTGTTGGTGCGGTGGTTCTGATAGCCGCAGCCATCGTATTGGTTGTCGTATTCCTCGGCAAAAAGAAACCTTCTAACCCTGAAAACAAATAAAAACAATCTGATTTTACGGCACACTTTATCGTGTGCCGTAAATGCAAAAAAGGAGAAAAATATGAAATCATTCAGCGATAAAGTCAAATACGTAGGAGTTAACGATCACGCGATAGATCTCTTCGAAGGTCAATACGAAGTACCTAACGGTATGGCGTACAATTCTTATGTGATTTTGGATGAAAAAATTGCCGTATTGGATTCCGTTGACGCTAAATTCGGCGACGAATGGCTTGGAAACGTAGCTAAGTCGCTCGCCGGAAAATTGCCCGATTATCTCATCGTTCAACACATGGAACCCGACCATTCGGCAAATATAGATAAATTTATGGCGTCCTATCCCGGGGCGAAGATAGTTGCCTCGGCAAAGGCGTTTGCCATGATGCAAAATTTCTTTGGCACGGACTATTCCGATCGCAAGATCGTCGTGACCGACGGCGCGACTTTGGAGTTGGGCAAAAAGACTTTAACTTTCGTTACCGCTCCCATGGTGCATTGGCCCGAAGTTATCATGACGTACGACGCATCCGAAAAAATCCTTTTTTCTGCAGACGCGTTCGGCAAATTCGGCGCGCTTGATACCGAGGAAGATTGGGCGTGCGAGGCGCGCAGATATTACTTCGGCATAGTGGGCAAATACGGCGGACAGGTTCAGGCGCTTTTGAATAAGGCCGCCGCACTCGATATTCAAACTATATGCCCCTTGCACGGACCTATTTTAACGGAAAATCTCGGCTATTACCTTAATTTATATAATATATGGTC
Source organism: uncultured Clostridia bacterium (assembly GCA_905235795.1). Classification (GTDB taxonomy): domain Bacteria; phylum Bacillota; class Clostridia; order Christensenellales; family Borkfalkiaceae; genus RGIG3732. The sequence continues at coordinate 8,728 of CAJOMS010000038.1, forward strand.
AACTTACGGCGTAGAGACGGACGGCGTTATGATAGCTTATACTTCCGTTTACGGCCATACGGAAAAAGCCGTCAATATGCTCGTTGAAAAATTAAAGGAAAACGGTTGTCCAAAAATAGCCGTAAACGACCTTGCCCGTTGCGATATGGCAGAGGCTGTGGAGGACGCTTTCAGATACGGAAAAATAGTCCTTGCCACCACGACTTACAACGCGGATATTTTCCCGTTCATGAAGACGTTTATAGAGCATCTTAAAGAGCGCAACTTCCAGAATAAAACGATTGGCTTGATAGAAAACGGAAGTTGGGCGCCGCTCGCAGAAAAAGTTATGAGGGAGATGCTGTCCGACTGCAAAAATATCAAATTTACCGAAAATACGGTAAAGATAAAATCTGCCGTAAACGATACCAACGTAGAGCAGATCAACGCTTTGGCGGACGAACTGTGCATGGAATATATCGAGCAAAACGCCGCAACCGCAAACAAAAGCGACCTTAAAGCTCTGTTTAATATCGGCTACGGGCTTTACGTGGTAACTTCCAACGACGGAAATAAGGATAACGGCTTGATAGTTAATACCGTTACGCAGGTAACGAGCACGCCTAACCGTATTGCGGTTTGCATAAATAAGAGCAACTACTCGCACGACGTCATCAAAAAGACCGGCGCAATGAACGTCAACTGCCTGTCGGTAGAAGCGCCGTTCTCCGTGTTTGAACAGTTTGGTTTCCAAAGCGGCAAGAACGTGAATAAATTTGAAGGTCAGGAGGTAATGCGCAGCGATAACGGCCTCGTATTTTTGCCTCATTACATAAATTCTTTCATTTCGCTTAAAGTCGAGCAGTACGTCGATCTCGGTACGCACGGTATGTTTATCTGTTCCGTGACCGAAGCGCGCGTTATGAGCAAGGCGGAAACCATGACTTATACGTACTATCAAACCAACGTTAAACCCAAGCCAAAGACTGAGGGCAAAAAGGGGTACGTTTGCAAAATATGCGGCTACGTGTACGACGGCGACGAACTTCCCGAAGATTTCGTTTGTCCGCTCTGCAAGCACGGCGCTGCCGATTTTGAGGAGATAAAATAATTGCGTTTAGAAAATTTGCCCCGACGACGTCGGGGCATTTTTAACGTTACGGATAATCCAACCGAAATTGTGCCGGTTGACGGAAATTTTCTTTTATGATATAATTATAAATATGAAAGAAGTAATAATATATACGGACGGTGCTTGTTCTTATAACCCGGGGCCGGGAGGATACGCCGCAATTTTAAAATACGGCAGTGCGGAAAAAACTGTTACCGGCGGAGAGAGGGAAACTACCAACAATAGAATGGAGCTTCGCGCAGTGATAGAGGGGCTTTCCGCACTGAAGGAGCCTTGCAGCGTTACCGTTTACAGCGATTCCGCCTACGTCGTAAACGCATTTGAATTCGGTTGGATAACGGACTGGCAAAAAAACGGGTGGCGCACTGCCGATAAAAAACCCGTGAAAAACGTTGAACTCTGGCAGGAGCTTTTGACTTTATGCGGTAAACATCTGGTAAGGTTTGAAAAGGTAAAAGGTCACGCAGATAACGAGTATAACAATCGCTGTGATAAATTGGCCAGAGACGAAATTTTAAAGCTCGAATCTGTTTAGTAGTTTAAAACGATTAAAAACTTTCGTTATGAATATAATAATAACGGAATGGTCGGATATAACTATGCAAGAAAATAAATACGACGTTTCGAATAAAAGGCGAATCGTCGGTTTGACAATTACGATATTTAGCGCGATTCTTTCGGCGATATTTGCCGTGGCGTTTATAAGGCGCGCCGAATATGAATTTTTTCATAAATATCAAACCGCTTTGGAAATTGCTTCCGTTACGGTAATCGCGATTACAGCGTGTTTGACAATAATTTTTTCGTTGCTTAAAAAGGACTTTTTATATAAATTGGGCTTTATTTGCTTGGTCTTTTTGGCAATTTTTTCAAGCGGAATGTATCTGCTTGCGTATACAGGATTTTTAAAAAAGATAAAGAGCGTTGAAGACCTTAGGGAATTTATAGCGTCTTACGGCGCGTTATCGGTCGCGCTGTTTTTGCTTATTCAGATATTGCAAGTCGTCGTTTTGCCTATACCGGGCGTGATCGCCATCGGTGCGGGCGTGCTGCTATTCGGACCTTTTTGGGGTGCGGTACTTAGTTTGATAGGTATAACGGCAGGATCGTTTATCGCGTTTTTTATAGGCAGAAAACTCGGCTATAAAGTCGTCAAATGGCTCGTAGGAAAAGAAAACCTCGATAAAGGCCTCGAACTCGTAAAGGGTAAAGATAAAATTATTTTGACTTTTATGTTTCTGTTTCCCTTTTTCCCGGACGACGTTCTCTGTTTCGTTTCCGGGCTTTCTTCCATGTCCGTAAAGTTTTTTACGATTATGATTTTGATAACCCGCACCGTTTCGACGTTTACTACGGCGTATTCCGTAAACGGCAGCCTTATACCATATAATACTTGGTGGGGACTTTTGATATGGGCGGTTTTGATAGTCGCAACGTATTTACTCGTAAGGTTCGTATATAAGAACAGTGGCAAGATAGAAAAATTTTTCAAAAGAAGAAAAAAATCGTAAATTTTCCTTTAATGAAATTGACAATTTGTTTTTTTTAAGATAAAATATAAGTAAGCGATATTTTATATAATATCGAAAAAATTTCAGAGGAGGCGGTTTAATGTTTCACCCGTTAAACGCCCTGCTCGCGGACACTACGCAAGTGGTCCTATATGTTGCGATCGCAGCCGTTGTTGCGCTCGTAATAGGTTTTTTAATAGGTTATTTTATCTTCAACAAAATCAGATCAAAGAAGATAGGCGAAACTTCTGCGCTCGTAGCAAAAATGCTTGAAGACGCGCAAAATGAAAGTAAACAAATTAAAAAAGAGGCAATACTTGAAGCAAAGGAGCAGGACTTAAAGTTAAGAAACGAATTCGAACGCGAAAGCAAAGAAAAGAAGGCGGAAATGCAAAAGTTGGAGGCCCGCCTTAACCAAAAGGATGACATCCTTAACAAAAAGGAGATCAACCTTATCAAGCGCAACGATGAGTTAGAGCAAACCAAGCACGAACTCGATAACGCTCGCAAGGACCTCGACAGGAAGAATTCGGAACTTGATAAACAAAAAGAACAGATAGAAAAACAGTACGAGTTGATGGTTACGGAACTTGAAAAGGTTGCGCAACTCTCTCAGGAAGAGGCACGCCAGCAACTTGTAGACTTGATCAAAGACGACGCACGCAAAGAAGCTGCGGTTTTCGTCAGAAATCAAGAGGCGCTCGCAAAGGAAGAGGCGGACAAAAAAGCCAAAAACATAATCAGCCTTGCAATTCAAAAATGCAGCGTAGAACATGCGTCGGAAATAACGGTTTCTGTAATCGCGTTGCCTAACGACGATATGAAGGCGAGAATTATCGGCAGAGAGGGCAGAAATATTCGCGCTCTCGAAAACGCCACAGGCATCGAGCTGATAGTCGACGATACGCCTGAAGTCGTAATCGCGTCCGGTTTCGATCCCGTTCGTCGCGAGATTGCAAGAATTACCTTGGAAAGACTTATTCAGGACGGTCGCATACATCCCGCAAGAATAGAAGAAACGGTCGAAAAGGTAAAGAAGGAAATCGAAACTACCGTAAAAGAAACGGGCGAGGCGGCGATGTTCGAGGCAGGGCTTTAC
>CAJOMS010000039.1 GCA_905235795.1 uncultured Clostridia bacterium
AAAGAGGTCAAACAGTGCATACAGTCGTTTATTTACGGCGTAAATACTCCTAGCCGTTGGGGCACTCAATCTACGTTTACCAACATCACTCTCGACTGGACTGTTCCTTCCGACCTCGCCGAACTCAACTGTATCGTCGGCGGCAAGGAGTGCGACTTTAAATATAAAGACTGCACTGAAGAAATGGCTATGATCAACAAAGCCTTCATCGAGATAATGATCGAGGGCGACGCACACGGCAGGGGCTTCCAATATCCTATTCCTACGTACTCCATTACGAGGGATTTCGACTGGTCGGAAACCGAAAACAATAAACTTCTTTTTGAAATGACGGCAAAATACGGCACCCCGTATTTTTCAAATTATATAAACAGCGATATGGAACCCAGCGACGTGCGCAGTATGTGCTGCCGCTTGCGTTTGGATCTGCGCGAACTCCGCAAAAAGTCCGGCGGATTTTTCGGTAGCGGTGAAAGCACCGGCTCGGTCGGCGTAGTTACCATCAATATGCCGAGAATAGCTTATACTTCCAAAACCAAGGAAGAATTCTTCAAAAAGCTCGATAAAATGATGGATATTGCGGCTCGTTCGCTCAAAGTTAAAAGGACGGTTATTACCGAACTTTTGGAAAACGGCCTTTATCCTTACACAAAACGCTATCTCGGAACTTTCAACAACCACTTCTCTACGATAGGCCTCGTAGGTATGAACGAAGTTGGTCTTAACGCGGAATGGCTTCGTGCGGATATGACGCATAAAGAGACTCAGGAGTTCACTAAAGAAGTTTTAAATCACATGAGAGAACGCCTTTCCGATTATCAGGAAATGTACGGCGATCTTTACAACCTTGAGGCAACGCCCGCAGAATCTACGGCTTACCGCTTGGCTAAACATGACGTAAAGAGATATCCGGATATAATTACCGCGGCAAAATTGCCGGGCGATACGCCTTATTACACGAACAGCTCTCATTTGCCGGTAGGCTATACGGAAGATATTTTCTCGGCGTTGGATATTCAGGACGAATTGCAGACGCTTTACACGAGCGGAACCGTATTCCATGCTTTCCTCGGCGAAAAACTCCCCGATTGGAAAGCCGCCGCGACGCTCGTTCGTAAAATTGCGGAAAATTATAAACTTCCTTACTATACCTTGTCTCCCACGTATTCCGTATGTAAAAATCACGGATATATTCCGGGTGAACACTTCACTTGTCCCGAATGCGGAGAAAAGACTGAAGTTTACAGCCGTATAACAGGTTATTATCGCCCCGTGCAAAACTGGAACGACGGAAAAACGCAGGAGTATAAGGATAGAAAGGTTTACGATATAAGCCGTTCTACCTTAAGGCACGAGGGGCCGCTTTCTTCTTGCCCGTGCGACCAGTCCGAACCTGCCGAGGCGGTCATAAACAGAGATGCGGCCGCGGCGGAAAATATGCCGTTGCTTTTCACGACGCCCACGTGTCCGAATTGCAAGATAGCCTGCGCCATACTCGACAAGGAAGGTTTCGCCTACAATAAACTTTACGCCAATGAAAACGTTGAGCTCGTTAATAAGTACGGAGTAAAACAGGCGCCGACGCTGGTCGTTTTCGGAGACGACGGATTTGAAAAATACGCAGGCGTTTCTGAAATCAAAAAATATTTGAATAAATAAATTTAACAAGAACGAATTATTATGATATATGACGTTATAATCGTAGGCGGGGGGCCTGCAGGGCTCACCGCCGCTTTATATGCAAGAAGGGCAAATAAAACCGTTTTGGTTATCGAAAAAAACGTTTTCGGCGGGCAGATCACATTTTCGCCTAAGGTAGAAAACATACCGGGGTTTACCGAACTTTCAGGTAACGAATTTGCGGAAAAAATGGTAGATCAGATTCTCGCTCAAGAGGCTGAAACCGAATTTTGCGAAGTTACCGAAATACGCAGCGAAGGCGATAAAAAAGTTGTCGTTACCGATAGCGGCGAATTCAGATCGAAAACCGTTATAATCGCAACGGGTGCAAAACACAGACTTTTGGTAATAGACGGCGAAGAAAAATACGTGGGCAACGGTATATCGTTCTGCGCGGTCTGCGACGGTGCGTTTTATTCCGGAAAGACTGTGGCGGTAGTCGGCGGTGGCAATTCTGCCCTGCAAGAAGCTCTTTTGCTCAGCGATCTGGTTGAAAAGTTGTACGTCGTTCAAAACCTTAACTTCTTTACCGGGGAAGGAAAACTTGTTGAACTTCTGCTTAAAAAGCCGAACATTGAAGTTATGCTCGGAACCGTGGTAGAGGAATATTGCGGCGACGACGAGCTGAAGGGTGTTAAAATTAAAAACGTCAACGACGGCAGCTCGAGTTATTTAGAGGTCGACGGGGTATTTCTTGCTGTGGGCTTGATACCTCAAAACGAACCTTTTGCCAATATGATAGAACTTGACGACAGGGGATACGCGGTTGCAGACGAGACGTGCCTAACCTCTACGGCGGGAATATTTGTTGCCGGCGATTGCAGAAAGAAAAAAATCAGGCAGGTAACCACGGCAGCCGCAGACGGAGCCATTGCCGCTCTTGCAGCATGCGAATACGTTGATGCTCAGCATTAAATCGTAACGGGCGCTTTTAATAATGCCGCCCGCTTTTCATTTTATGACGCATATAAATCGGCTTAAAATTTTGCCAAAACAGACAAACAAGTAATATTAACCAACTTAGCGTCATATATATGATTGAATTTTGGTGCTTTTATGAAAATCTGGGAAATTGCTCTTATAGGCTTCGGGGTATCTATGGACGCATTTGCCGTTGCAATGTGCCGCGGCCTTGAGATGAAAAAATTTAATTTTAAGCATGCACTGATCATAGCGGCTTTTTTCGGAGTATTTCAAGCGTTAATGCCCGTTATTGGTTGGATTATAGGCATACAATTCAGCTCGTATATACAAGAATACGATCATTGGATAGCTTTCGGTCTGCTTGTTTTCCTCGGGGTGAAGCTCATAATTGATTCCCGCAAAAAGGAAGAAAAGACTAACGAAGAACGCTTAAACCTCAGAATGCTTTTTTTGATGGCAATCGCTACGAGTATCGACGCTTTGGCCGTAGGCGTTACGTTTGCCTTTACCGGATACGAGAAATTTACATCCGTCTTGCTTCCGGTTTGCCTTATTGGTATAATTACATTTGTGTTATCGTTTATAGGCGTGTTTATCGGCAATCGCTTGGGAACCAAACTGAAAGATAAAGCGGAAATAGTAGGCGGCGTAGTGCTTATTCTTATAGGCTTAAAAATTCTTTTGGAGCATTTGGGCGTTATCCATTTCTGAAAAGTCGTCAACAAAGGAATTTTTTTCAGTAAAATTTAAGCATGCGGCAATATAATTACAATAAACATCTTTTTTTGTATCGGTATATATGCAGGTTTTATTGATAGAGGACGAAAAGCGTCTCGCAGACGCCATAGCACAACTTATCAGAGAAGAAAAATACCTTGTGGACATAGTTTACGACGGCAAGGACGGGCTTGCGTACGCAACTTCCGGTATTTACGACGTAGTTGTTATGGACGTGATGATCCCGTATATTAACGGCTTTCAGATAGTGGAAACTATGCGCAAAAAAAAGATAACCACGCCCGTTATTATGCTTTCGGCACTCGATACCGTCAACGATAAAATAACCGGACTTAACGCCGGCGCGGACGATTATATGACTAAGCCGTTCGCTCCGGAGGAGCTGATCGCACGTATCAAGGCGTTGACTCGGCGTCAGGGAGAAGTTATACTAAACGAACTTTCCTTTGCCGATATAACTTTGCGCCTCGACGATCATACGCTTTTGTGCGGCGATAAATCCGTGCGCTTGGGCTACAAAGAGTTTGAAGTTTTAAAAATACTTATAACCAATCAAAAGACGATAGTTTTAAAGGAAGATTTGATAAAAAAGGTGTGGGGATTCGATTCTGAGGCAGAAGATAATAACGTTGAGGCTTACATATCTTTTTTAAGGAAAAAACTCGCCTTCGTCAAGTCGAAAGTTACTATAATAACCTTAAGAAAGACGGGATATAAGTTGGAGGCCATCGATGTTTGACAAACTTCGACGCAAGATCATCATTTTTATTACGTTATTTGCCGCGTTTATCTTTATAACGCTCTTTGCTATTTTGTGTGTGGCAAATTTTTTTCAATTTTACAATTCTTCAATTTCAACTTTAAAAAGAATTGCAAATACTGATATTTACGAAGAATGGTTTGACGACGAAGTTACCGAAAAAAGCGGTGAAGACGAAAATATCAACATGGGCGTTTTGAAGATAGAGGCGTACTACGTAAACGATAAATTAGTCATCGATAACGATAAATCGGTTTATTTTTCTATCAATGAAAACACTTTGTACAGATTGACTGACAGAATAATAAGAGGAAGGAGAGAGACGGGCTTAATTGGCGGTTTCGACCTTTTATATTATAAAACAGTAAACGAAGAAAATAAAAACGTAATAGTTTTTTATAAATGCGGCAACGAGCTCGATTATATAAAAAGGCTTACGCTTTTTTCGTCAATAGCGGCAATGCTCGGCACGACAGCCGTATTTTTGGCAAGTTTATTCTTTTCTAAAAAAATAGTCGAACCTACCGAAAACGCTTGGCAGCAACAACAGCAATTTATTGCAAACGCCTCGCACGAATTAAAAACGCCGCTCACCGTAATTTTGGCAAATAATAATATTTTATTAAATCATACCGACGAAAAGATAGAGGAGCGCAAACACTGGATATACAGCACTCAGGCTGAGGCTGAGCAAATGAAAAAGCTCGTAGAGGAGATGTTATATCTTGCAAAAGCCGACGCAAATATGCTCAATCAAGAAAAAAAACGCTTTAATTTGAGCGACGTGGTAATGGAAACCGCATTGCAGTTTGACGTGCTCGCCTTCGAAAAAGGCGTAGTCATCGATACGGAAACGCAAGACGGAATATACGTTTCCGCCGTGGAGACGGACGTAAAACGTATGGTAGCCATTTTGATTGATAACGCCGTAAAATACTCGTACAAAGAAAGGTCCGTTACGGTTGGTTTAAAAAGAACAAAAAATAAAGCCGAATTGCGCGTTTGCAATTTCGGCGACGTTATTCCCGAAGGAGATATCGATCATATATTCGACAGGTTTTACAGGGTAGATAAATCACGAACAAAAAACGAAGTTCCCGGTTTCGGTTTGGGGCTTTCCATCGCGCAAAACATTGCGGCTGCCTCGGACGGTGATATCAAATGTTCAAGCAGCATAGACGACGGTACAGTATTTACCGTAACGATTCCGCTCGTCGATTGATCATCTTTTTCTTAACCCCTTGGGATAGTGATTTTTTAAAATTCCGTTGTTCGATTTAACGAGACCTAAAGGATATCCGTCAACGGCTATCACTCCGTAACCGCCGAACGGCGCGTCGCACTGTATGGCTTCGCCCTTTAAGTAAGCGTCTATCTCTTTACTTTCGGCAGGAAAACTTACCGTTTTATTGCATCGTCCCTTTTTCAAGTACGTGGCTAAACCGTGCAGAGGCTCGCCTCTGCCGTTTTTTAATTGTATTATAGGCAGTCCTCCGCGAAATATCCTTACGCCCTGAGGTATTCCCGTATCGCTTGGCCGTATATATACGTTATCGCCGAAAATGCCGAGGTCTTGCATTTGTAGATCGACGTCCATATCTCGAAGGATCCTCTCTATTTCGTTTTTCTCCGCTTTTATAGGCGAAAACGGATTTAAAAATTTTATTTTTACCGTGTCGGTTTCGGCATGTTTTTTCATAAGGCAGGCAAAATGCCCCTCGCCGTTAAAAGTATGAGGAAAAATTCTCATCGTCTCGCTCAAACCAAAGCCGCGGCGTGTGCATTTCCTAACGTTTTCATCGGGTTCGACGGGTTGCATATACGGAAATTCATCCAAAAATTTAAGAATGACTTCTTCGTTTTCAACCTTGTTTAAAGTGCAGGTGGAATACACGATATACCCGTCGGGTTTCAACATTTTTTCCGCACTTTTAAGTATTTCATATTGTCTTGCGGCGCAGGTTTTTACGTTTGCGAGGTTCCAGTCTCTTACTGCCGTTTCCTCTTTTCTGAACATTCCTTCTCCCGAACACGGCGCGTCAACGACTATCGCGTCGAAATATTCGGGATATTTATTTTCTAATGAGGAAGGGCTCATACTTATAACGGTGCAAGCCGCGCCCATGCGCTCCAAATTGGAGGCGAGAATGTTTGCGCGCGCCTCGACGACCTCGTTGCAAATCAGTTCCGAACCGTCTTGCATATAGTTGAGAATCTGCGTCGATTTCCCTCCCGGAGCCGCGCAGAGGTCGAGAATTTTTCCTTTTAAATAGGGTGCGATCGCCGCGACGGGCAACATTGCCGAAGGTTCCTGCAAATAAAACAACCCCGCGTGATGGTAAGGAGAGTTTCCGAGTTTTATTCCGTCAATAAAAAATCCGTTCTTTTCAAACGGAATTTTTGCCCCGACGGGAATTTTTTCAGATAATTCTTCGGGCGAAATTTTAAGCGTGTTTGCACGCACCCCCCTCGTTCGCTCGGAGGAGAGGGCTGAAATATATTCGTCGTATTCTTCACCCAAAAGGTCCTTCATTTGTTTAAAGAAGGCCTCGTTATCTATAATTTCACTCATATTTCAATTAAAAAAACAAAAATTTTATATTGTTTCAAGTTATTTGCCGGTAGAACCGAAACCTCCCGTACCTCTGACCGTTTCGGATAATTCGTCCGCCTCGGCATATTCGCATTTAAGGAAAGGGGTTACCACGAGTTGGGCTATTCGCTCGCCGCTCTCTACCGTTTGAGGCAATTGAGAGTGATTGTGCAGCGCTACCTTTATTTCACCGCGATAGTCGGAGTCTATAACGCCGACCTTGTTTGCGGGTGCAAGCCCTTTTTTACAGGCAAGCCCGCTACGCGCATACACGAGTCCGGCATAATTTTCGGGTATTTCGGCGGCTATACCGGTGCTTATAAATTCCGTTTGACCGGGTTCTATCGTTATTGGCTCGTCTATGGCGGCGTAAAGATCCGCGCCGGCGGAAAAGTCCGAACCGTAAGTAGGCAGTTTTGCGTTTTCTTTAAGTTTTTTTATTTTAATCAGCATAATTCTCACCTTGCAAAGCTTTTATTTAAAAAGTTCCTTAACTTCCGAAAAAGAGGAAAATCTGAATTCGGGTTGAATTTCGTAGTTTGAAATATCGGCGTTCAAATCTCCTACAAGACAGGTGTGGTACCCGAATCTCGCTGCGGGAATATCAGCCGTCATAGAATCGCCTACGACTAACGTCGTTTCTACGTTTAAATCGGGAATTTGCGATTTTATGTAATCGTAAAAATCTGCAGATGGCTTTTTCTTTCCTATTTCCTGAGAGATAAAAGCTCCGCCCAAATATTTACCCACTCCTGAATTAGCTATCCTATTTTTTTGAATTTTAGTAATACCGTTGGTGATTGCGTAGATACGCGCTCTCGCGGAAATAAATTCGAGAGTGGGGAGAACGTCGTCGTTCAGTAAAGAGAATTCCTGCCCCAAAAAATCTTCATATCCGGCTGAAAGTTCTTTAGGGGAAACGCTCGGTTTGCGCGCCTTCACGTACGTTTCGAATCGCGTGGACAATAATTCTTCGAGCGAAAGATTCTCCTTTTCCAAAGCCTTCCACGCCGTTTTGTTTGCCTCGTGGTAAAAAAGATAGTCTTCCTCGCAATAAATTAAGCCGTTTTTCTTATGAACTGCGTCGAACGCAAATCTTTCAGCGGCGGAAAAATCAAGGAGAGTATCGTCGATATCCACGAGCATTATATCGTATTTCATCGTGTTGAAATTATATCATAAAATAATCGCGTTTGCAATCATAAAAGCGCAAGGGCCGAAATAAAATATAACGAAAAGTAAAAGCGGAGGTATAATTGCCATGGTGCAACCCAATTACGAAGAATATAATTTTAAAATGGAACGTTCCTTTTTTAAACAAACCGAAGTGGAGTGCAAACTTAACGCCACTATGGAAGTCAAAAATATCGTGTCCGTCGCGGGTACGGCAACTTCTATAGGAGAAGAACCCGCTGACGACGGCATACGTTTCAGCGGTCGCGCCGTATTTTATATTTTGTACGAAACGACCGAAGGCGAACTTGCAAAGACGGAATGCGGCGTTGAATTTACCGATAAAACTGACGGAGCAGACGGCGCCGTTTCGGTAAAGTACGCATCTTATACCGTTCAGAACGCCGAAGTAAAGTACGTAAACGGCGGTTACGTGGTGCAAGCTATGGTCCTTACAGAAATAGTTGTTGAAAACGCATCTACGGTAAGTTTTCTTACGGGAGGAGAAGGGATACTTTGCGATACGCTCCCGACCGTATTTAAATATCCTGCGGAGAAAAACAGAAGCGTCTTGCAGATAGACGAAGAATTCGACGTAAATTATCAGATAAAAAACATTCTCGCGCACAGCGTTACGGCGTGCATAGATCGCGTTCAAAGCGGTATAGGTGAAATTATTATTGACGGAACGATATTTTTATCTATGACTGTGTTGCAAAATAACGAAAATAATGTTATAGTTAAAGAGCAAAAAAATATTCCTTTCAGATCCCAACTCGAAATGAGCGGAGCCTCGCCGGAAATGCAAGCAAGCTCTCATATATCGGTAGCAAAGTGTGCGTTGAAGGTCGTCGTCGATGAGGACAGGGAATCGAGCACGGTCATCGCCTCTGTAGATCTCGACGCTTTCGGGTGCGTATATGCCGAAAAGGATATACCTCTCGTGCGCGACGCCTATTCGCCGCTGAACGAGGTTGAAGTAAAATTCGATTCGGGCACGCAGCAGTATATATCGGCGGAATACGTTTTAACCGAAAAAGTATCTGGCGAGGCGGATTTGGAACTTGGCGAAGGCGAAAAAGTCGTATTCGTTTCTAGCGAAAGGGCCGAAGGTTTAAATCACAACGTCAAAGACGGAGTGTTGACGGGTATTATTTCAGCTTCTGCCGTTATAAAAGGCGAAAACGGGTATCGCGGTCAGCGCGTTACCGTTCCGTTTGAAATATCGTTAAACTCAAACGAAAATACGGAATATAAGTTTTTGACGGCAGTCGAAAACTTCACCTTCAAACTTCGTTCTTCGCTTGAAATAGACGCCACGCTTCGCATTTTCGTTATCGAAACGGTAACCGAAAATTACAAAGCCGTAGCAGACGTTGTGGTAGGTGAGGAAAAACAACCCAACACCAACGCAATAAGCGTTTACATCCCTCGTCCCGGGGATATGCTCTGGAGCGTCTGTAAGGAATTGGGCGTATCGGCAGAGGTCATAACCGAACTCAATCCCGACGTGGAATTCCCGCTTACGGGCACGGAAAGAATAATAGTTTACAGAAAAATTTAAAAAATGGCAAACAAATGACAAAGACGGTAA
>CAJOMS010000040.1 GCA_905235795.1 uncultured Clostridia bacterium
GGAACTTACTCTTGATAATGCCGAAGAAGAAATAAATTTTAAAGTAAACGCCGAAGACCTGTTTTTTATGAACGGTTACCAGTCCTGGACGGACACCAAGGAATTTTATGCCTCGGAAACAGAAAGGAATGTTTATAGTGCGCCGAAATCCATCGTAAAAAAATACGGTTTCGATATGTACGGCGATGCGACGTTCTACCCATACGAAAAGGATAAACTGCACGGTTACGACGTGTTTTACTCTAAAGGTAAAAATGAAAAATTTATTTTCAATCGAAATAAAAACGCTTACCTTATAATAGAGCTTTACAAGAAGAAAAACTTTTTGAGACTTTTGAGCGACGTTTTCGGCGCGAGACTTTCTTCCGGAGAGGAATTTATCGTTTTCGACTGCGTTACGGCAGATGAATTTGAAGATGGGAAGGAAAAATTCTTTCTCGAATACCCAAAGAAAAACATAGATAAAATCTTCGGATATACGTCTTGGTATAATTACTATCAAAACATTAACGAATCGATAATAATGCGTGATTTAGGGGCTTTAGACGAGAGATTCAACCTCTTTCAGATAGACGATGGATACCAGACTTTCGTTGGAGACTGGCAGGATATAAATGAAGAAAAATTTCCGCACGGTCTTAAAGGAATAGTTGATCAAATTCACGAGAGAGGAATGAAGGCGGGCGTGTGGCTTGCGCCGTTCGTTGCGGAAAAAAACAGCAAACTTTTCCGAGAGAAAAAAGACCTTTTCGTAAAGGGAGATGACGGCGAGCCTTTATTTCTTAGCTCGAATTGGAGCGGCTTTTATCCGCTTGATATCAATAATGAGGAGACAAGAACGTATATAGCAAAATGTTTCGACTATCTCACGTCTCTCGGTTTCGATTTCTTTAAACTCGATTTTCTGTACGCGGTTAGCATAAAGCCTGCCGATGGTAAGACGAGGTGCCAAACCGCTAACTACGCTTATGCCTTTCTGAGAGAAACTCTTAAAGACAAGTTGATACTCGGTTGCGGGGCGACGCTTTACAACGCGGCAGGTGTTTTCGACTATATGAGGGTAGGGCCCGACGTATCGCTGAAATTCGACGACGTATTTTATATGCGACAGTTCCACCGAGAGAGGATATCTACCAAGAAAACCCTTCAAAACACAGTTTATCGCAATATTTTCGATGGAAGATTCTTTGGTAACGATCCGGACGTGTTTCTCCTTCGCGACAACAATATTGACCTGAATAAGGGGCAGAAAAAGGCTCTCATCACAATAAACGCTCTTTTCGGCAGTGTGCTGATGACTTCGGATAATTTAGGCGATTACGACGAAGAAAAGAAACAAACACTTGCCGAGGCCCTGAAACTTTTCCGCCGTGCGGAAAACTTAAAATTTGTTCGTAAAGGCAAAACTATAGAGATAACTTATTCTCTTGACGGTAATGAAAACGGGATTATTTACGATACGGAGAGGGGCGTTTTGTTATGATGGATAAAACGAGTGTTATTTTCGGCAACGTTATCGATAAAAAATCTATCAAAAAAGCAGAAAAAAGTAAAAATAAATTTCTGAAAAAATACGGAGACGACAGCGGAAACGACTATAAAATTTCATTTACCGACATTGATACGCTTGATTTTATTGGAGCTTCTAATATAGTTTTCGGTGAGGAGAATCAAAAATTTGATGATAACGCGCTGATTGTCGGCAATATAAGAATGGGGTTCGGACACTATCGCATAAGCATGGCGATGGCATCATGTGCGCGTGCGCTCGGCTACAAGCCGTACTGGCTCGACCTTGCCTCTTTCGACGCTACCGGTTCAGAAATGATACGAGAGCAAAACTCGCTATACTCTCTCGGTTCGAAAATTTCTCAAAAATCGAAGCTTTTCAACAAACTAGTGTGGGATCCGATGAATAGCGAAGGGTTCAAAAAACTTACGTACAACGCGGTCGATCAGAAGAACAGCGAGCTGCTCGTGCCTATTTTTAAAAATATAGGTAAAGAAATTCCATATATCGCAACGCACGTATGGCCGGCGCAGGCAGCGGTTCATGCAGGGCTTGAGCACGTTGTTAACGCCATACCGGACAACTGGCCAATGGCGTTGCACCTTTCAGAAGGAGCAATTCACACCGTTCAGACGCCTTACGCATATTTCGGCTACAAAACGTTTAACGGCTTTGCAAAAACGCCGCTTAAAGGTATGCCGGAAAAGGATATTAAAATGGTCGGCTGCTATGTCGATCACGAGTTGCTGTGCGATCTTAAAGAGGTCAACGACAGAAGAAAAGCCCGTATTTCGCAAGGGAAACCCATAAGACTGTTAATGACTGTCGGAGGAGCCGGGGCAGGGCTCGATCTGTTCCTCAATATGGTAAAACATCTTTTGCCGTACGTCAAGAGGAACGAAGTAGCCCTGTTTATAAACTTCGGAGATCATCTTGAAGTTTATAAAAAACTCCTCTCTAAGATACCCGAACTAAAATGCAAAGAATATTTTAATCAATATGAAAACCTTAAAAAGACCGTTGCGGAGCTGAAAACGGGTGACGCGGAGGGTGTTTACGCCGTATACAACCAAAATATTTTTGAGGCGGTTTATTCTACCAACTTGCTTATGCCGGTAACAGACCTTCTCGTTACCAAACCGAGCGAACTCGTTTATTACCCCATACCAAAGGTGTTTATGCGCCATATCGGAGGGCACGAAGTTTACGGAGCGATACACGGAAGGGAATTTGGAGATTCTACCTTTGAATGTCTTGATAAGAAATCGATGAACGCCATGCTTGACAGACTTATTTCTGACAGAGAGATAATTCCGCATATGTGCGACGCTATAGACGCTTTAAATGCCGCGGGATATTATAACGGCGCTTATGAATGCGTGCGTCTTGCTACCGCCGATTAAAACTAAGTTGTTTGCCGTTTTAAACAAGCTTTGCTTATGTCGTATTCTAATACAACTGCATCGAAGATTATACAAACGTTGAACTTTTTTAAAAATTAAAATTATAAAAAAACGATCCAAACAAATAAGCTTGAATCGTTTTTTTGTGGTGCCGGTGATCGGGGTCGAACCGATACGGTATCACTACCACGGGATTTTGAGTCCCGCGCGTCTGCCAATTCCACCACACCGGCAAATATTTTATTTGCGTTTTTCTTTTCAATTTGCTATACTCTTATATGAGCAAAACATTATCGAAATTGCGCTTGCGTATTTTTACTCTAATATAATATCACAATCCTTTTTGTTTTGCAACAAATTTACCCTTAAAAAGGAAAGAAAAATGAAAAAACTTATTCTCATCGATGGAAACAGCCTTATCAACAGAGCTTTTTACGCTACTCCGCCCATGTCAAACAGCAAAGGCGTGCAGACAAACGCCGTTTTGGGCTTTGTAAATATGTTAATGCATCTTTCTCTTGAGGAAAAACCTGATTATATGCTCGTTGCTTTCGACAGGAAGGAGCCGACTTTTCGCCATCAAATGTATGCCGAATATAAGGGAACGCGCAAGCCTATGCCGGATGACCTTCGCCCGCAAATTGTACTTTTAAAAGAAGTGCTTGCGGCAATGGGCGTTTGCTGTTTTGAACTCGCCGGCAGCGAGGCTGACGATATTATAGGCACGGCATCGCGCAAATTCAACGTTGAAAATATTATTGTTACGGGAGATAAAGACTCTTTTCAGCTCGTAAACGATAATACGACTGTTTATTTTACGAGAAGGGGAATAAGCGATATAGACGTTTTGAACGCTCAAAATTTCCACGAAAAGACTTCGGTCGATCCATTGCAGATAATTGATTTGAAGGCTTTAATGGGTGATAAATCAGACAATATTCCCGGTATCGTCGGAATAGGTGAAAAAACCGCTTTGGGACTTATAAACGAATTTGGTAGCGTTGAAAACCTATACGAAAATTTAGATTCCGTTTCGGGTAAACTTCATCAAAAAATTGCAGATAATAAGGATATGTGTTTTTTGTCTAAAAAACTTGCGACGATCGATTTGAACGTAAATATGCCGCTGGAACTTGAAGATCTAAAATTTTCTATGCCTTTGCCGATTTCAGCAAAACAAATTTTTGCGGATCTCGAATTCAGGACGCTTTTAAAACGCAGCGAGCTGTTCGTTTCGCCGTCGGAAGAGAAACAGGAAAGTTTCGAAACTGCGTTTGTTCCCGAAATAATTAATATAAAGGATTCGGAAGATTTAAAAAAAATAAATAACGACGTTTTCTCGTTTTATTATTCCGAGAGTAAAAACAAGGAAAGTTTTTTTGCTTTATCCGACGGAATCGCGGAATATCGAATCAAAATAAAGGAAGATTTTTTCGGCGAAGGCCTTACCTACGACGAGGCAGTAAGATTGGTTCGTCCGCTTTTTGAGGACACAAGCAAAACGGCAATTCTTTTTTCGAGCAAGCAGGTCGCGCATATGCTCGACGAGTTTGATATTAAGATGAATTGCCGCATTGAGGACGTTTCAATTCAAAAATATATCGTAAATTTCACCGGAACGGAAGAAACGCTTGAGGACGTTATTTTGGCGTATAAACTCCCTGAAGCAACCTGCGCGTATTCTCTTTTTACGTTAAATAAAATATTACACGCGCTACTTGAGGAGAACGGGCAACTCGACCTGTATTACGATATAGAGCTGCCGCTCGCAAACGTACTGTTCGAGATGGAAAAAGCAGGTTTTCGCGTCGACGTAGATATTTTAAAAGAGCTTAATGAAAAATATAAAAGGGAAATAAATGAGCTATCAAATAAGATTTACGAGCTTGCGGGCGAAACGTTTAATATCAATTCTCCGAAACAATTAAGCCATATTCTTTTTGAGAAATTGGGACTGTATAAAGGCAAAAAAAAGAAGGTCAGTACCAGTGCGGAAGTGCTGGAAGAAATTTACGACGATCACGAAATAGTGCCCTATATCCTACGTTATCGGCACGTTTCTAAATTGAACTCGACATACGTTGAAGGGTTTTTGCCGCAAATTGACAAGCGCACGGGAATGATTCATACCGTGTTCAATCAAACGTTAACTTCGACGGGCAGACTTTCAAGCAAGGAACCAAATTTGCAAAACCTGCCTATCAGAGACGAGGAGGGAAAGGAGATACGCAGATTCTTCGTTCCGTCAGATTCCGATCACGTTTTGGTTGGTGCGGATTATTCACAGATAGAGCTTAGGTTGCTTGCGCATTTCAGCGGCTGTGAAAAGCTGGTTGAGGCGTATCAGCGTGGTGAAGATATTCACGCGCTTACCGCTTCGCAGGTGTTCGGCGTGGATATAAAGGACGTTACAAAAAAAATGCGCCGCGACGCAAAAGCGGTTAACTTCGGAATCATTTACGGCATCAGTGAGTACGGGCTTGCTAAAAACGTAAAAATTTCGCCGCGAGAGGCTAAAGCGTATATCGACAGATACTTTGAAGGCTATCCGAACGTTAAAGAGTATATGGACCAAAACGTCAGCTTTGCTCATCAAAACGGTTACGTTTCAACGCTGTGCGGCAGGAAACGTTATATCAGGGATATCAATTCTTCAAACTATAACCTTAGGTCGTTCAGCGAGCGCGCGGCAATGAATATGCCCCTCCAAGGCAGTAGTGCGGATATCATCAAAATTGCGATGATTCACGTGTACAATCGTCTTAAGGAAAACGGACTTAAATCCAGATTGATTTTGCAGGTTCACGATGAACTTATTATAGATACCGTCATATCCGAGCAGCCCTTGGTTGAGAAAATTTTAAAGGAAGAAATGGAAAATGCCGTTACACTTCGTGTTCCGCTTGTTGCTGAGGTTTATTCCGGCAAAAATCTGAGTGAGGCGAAATAATTATGGCTTCAATAAAAGTTGCCGTTACCGGTGGGATCGGTTCAGGTAAAAGCACCGTATGCAAAATCATCGCCGAAATGGGATATCAGGTTTTCTCGTGCGACGAAGTGTACTCTCGGCTTCTTGAAAGGCGCGAATTCTGCGAAAAAATAAGCGAAATAACCGAAGTTCCGTTAATTTGCAACGGCGACAAGTTTTGTCTGGATCGGCACGCAGTATCCGAGGTTGTTTTTTTCGATCCAAAAGTCAAAGCCGACCTTGAACATTTTACGCATCCCGCAATAATGACGGAAATTGTATCCGAAATGGAAAAAATACGAGGCGTATCGTTTGCAGAAGTTCCGCTGCTTTTTGAAAATGAGTTTCAAAACATGTTCGATGCCGTCATCGTGGTTTTAA
This sequence comes from uncultured Clostridia bacterium, assembly GCA_905235795.1. Lineage (GTDB taxonomy): Bacteria > Bacillota > Clostridia > Christensenellales > Borkfalkiaceae > RGIG3732. Next base: position 6,263 of record CAJOMS010000040.1, read on the forward strand.
GGGAAATGGACGAAAGGATAGCGTCGGTTATCGAGCGCAGCAATTTGACTGAGCAGGAAGTTGTTTCCAGAATAAAAAATCAGCTTGATTATGAAAATTTTGATTTTAGCGGGCATACTTTAATATATAACGAATCGAATTTGATCGATCTTAAAGTGAAAGTTCGCAATGCAATCGACGAAATCATTAGGAAAAAAACTTAAAATTTTTGCAGTAATAATTGCCGCAATAGCAATAGGTTTGTTTGTGGCTTTATTTTACTATTCACTTTACCCTCGGAATTATGACGTCGTTTCTACGGTAAAAGAGAACTGTGAAACATTTTCTTTAAACGAAAATCTCGTTTTTTCTATAATTAAGTGTGAAAGCGGTTTTGATCCTGCCGCCGTTTCGGATTCGGGCGCGGTTGGATTAATGCAGTTGATGCCGGAAACCGCTGCGTTTATTGCGGAAAAAGTTGGATTAAAAGCTTTTGATCTTACTAATCCCAAAGATAATTTATTGCTTGGCTGCGCGTATTTAAGGTATCTTTTTGATAAATTTTCAACGGTGAACGCTGTGCTTGCCGCGTACAATGCCGGAGAGGGGCGAGTCGTCAGGTGGCTTGCAGATCAAAATTATTCAGACGACGGGAAAAATTTAAAGGCGATCCCCATAAAGGAAACCGCCGTTTACGTAAAACGAGTTCGTTTTTATTCTTCTGTTTATAAGTTTTCAGATATTTTATAAATCAAATAGTGCACTTTTAAAGTCAGCCGCATTCAATCGGCTTTTTTTATATATTTAAGTTTCCGAATTTTCTTGCTTTGTTTCGGGTTCTGTGGCTCCTCGTTTTTCTATAAAATATTTTTTGTAATTTTCAAGCGTGGGAGCAACTCTATCCCAAATATATACAAATCCGCCTTTTTCCTCAAAGACTTTTCCCGTGCTTTTCGGCGTCTCAATCTTCATTTGCGCGTAATTATTTCTGAAAGTCGGCGCGAACGTATCCGGTCGAGACCTGTCAAGACATAATCTCTCCATGTCATAAACGGTGATATTTTCATTTTCTTCTCGAAGCAAAAAATATGCGCGGATAATTTTGTGATTTATCTGATCGGGATTTTTTGCCCAGCGAGGTATTCTGTTTATTGCCTTTGGAGTTTCTGTGGAAAGTGGTGTGGTCGTTGAAAACTTTTCGCTCTCTTTAAAAAATATTTTTGATATGTATTCCTTAACGCATTTTTCAAGCGCTGCAGTTTGCGTCTCGCCCGTTAGCATTAAGGCTACGGTAAATTTTTCGTGAACGTCCGGATCGATTGAAAAGGTTATCTTCTTCTTTTTATTTTTCATTTGTGTTCTCCTTTTTATTATTGTACCACATTTATTAATTTTTGTCAATTATTATATTAGTATTATTTTTGCAATTATACTAATTTATTAAATTAATACTAATAATACTAATAAACTTAAATTATTAAAATATGTTCTCAAATTTAAATCTAAAGGACGAAGGGATTTGCTCGCAAAGCTCGATGACGACGTCGATTTTTTGTACGGCCTCATCAAAATTTTGTTGGCTTACAAGAATTACAGCCTCCGCGATCCACATATCGATTTCCTTAATTTCGGTATGGGGAAGAAAAACGTGCAACCCGTGTTTTTTCTCTATCCAAAATTTTTGAAGTGCTAACAAGTCGTCTTCCGTAGAAATTTCAGATACGATTTTGCTGCGCGTAGCGTCAAGTCTTTCGTCAAGCTCGTTAAAGGAATTTGTAACGTAAAATCTTTCAAAAATAATCCCTGCAATAAAAATAATAATTGCTGATATTGCGGTGACGATATTTTTTACCATTTTGAGTCCTCGCTGTCTATGTTGAAAGTAGTGAATATTTTATTTTTTTCTTGAAGATAAATTTTTCCTGATCCGTCGATTGTCATGACTTCTATATTTTTAATATCATTAATTCCTTTTTTATTTGCAAGGGCGATTACGTCCTGTTTTGTCTTGCCGATTTTTTTAATATTTCCGTTAACGATTTTCCCGCAATCGATGAGAAGAAGAGGAAGTTCGCCGTTGCTTTCTGAATCAGGGTAATTTATGACGGAAAATTTTCCGTTTGCTTCCAAAATGGCAAATTTAACCTCATCTAAAGAAAAATTGCCGGTGGAACGCAAAGATTCGATGAGATCTTCAACGTCAAGGTTGTTTTTCTTTAATTCTTTAAAGTTGATTCCGTTTGTATCTATGACAAGCGATGGTTTGCCGCTTATGGCGCTTTTCCAACCCTGTCCGAGCTGTTCCAAAAACGAAAAAATTTGGTGCAAAATAAATATTGCAAGGATTGCGGCAATGCCGTAAAGGAGGGGAATGGATACGTCCGACATGGGCACGCACGCGGCCTCTGCAATAAGTAGGGTAATGATAAATTCGTACGGTTGCATTTCGCCAATTTGGCGCTTGCCCATAAGGCGCATAACGATCATAAGCAAAATCAAAATTATTGCCGTGCGGAGAAAGATGATCAGCATAACCGAAGTATTTGCAAATTTTTTTAAGTTTATGTGTATTTTAGAAAAACAATTAAAAATTTTAATTTAAACGCTTGACAGCTATATCTTTTTCTAATATAATATCGCTAAAGAGTAGATAAAACGCGTTGAACTTTCGTTCTGTAGTGTTTTGGTACGGGATGTTGACCAAAAACGAAACGGCTTTGCCTGCGGTGTTTTATCGCGTCCGCTTAATTTATCTTATAATTCTTAATATTATAAGCATATTTTTTTACGGGCACTCAAAATTTAGAGGTGCTTTTTTTATGGTATTTAAAAGAATTTTTGTTCCAGAATGGTTTTCGAAAAAAAGTGTTGCGTTTGTAATCGCAATCACCGCAATGTTTACCGCTTTGCTCGTCATTGCAAATGCGTTTATAACGATAGCCGCGTCGGATTTTCTTCAATTTTCGATCGTGCTGGCTATCAGTTTTTTTGCCGGGATAATGTTGGGCGCTCCGTTGGGGCTTGTGGCC
>CAJOMS010000041.1 GCA_905235795.1 uncultured Clostridia bacterium
TGCATTTCTGATCAACATATTTATTCTCCTCCGTAAATACCAGGATGTCTTAAAGTTTCTTCATCATGTAAATCACATCATCCATCGGATTATTATAATTTGAATATAATTGATCATTAATTCAAAAATGGGCGAGATAACTCGCCCATTCAAGTTTTTTAAAGAATAATTACGCCTCTTGTTTAACAGTTTTTTCTTTAGCGTACTTTGCATATCCCTTCTTTTTGTTTTTAGTCATTTTGGAGCCGATCTTTCTGATCTGAACCCAAATACAACCCGAAAGGCATATAGCCGAATACATACCGGAAAGCAAACCGAATATGATGGGCAGCGCAAATTCTCTTATGCTCGTAACACCCAAAATAGCAATAAGCACTATCATAACGAGCGTCGTTACCGTCGTGAAGATCGTTCTGCGTATCGTTTCTGTTATGGACATATTTGCTATCTGCGCGTCGGTATAACCTTGACCTTCGTACTTAACGAGGTTTTCCTTAATTCTGTCGAATACGATAATCGTCGCGTTGATAGAATAACCGATAACCGTAATTATTGCTGCGATGAAGGTGAAGTTTACTTCAAGTCCGAATATACCGAACAGAGCCGTCAACGTCAACATCACTATTACGTCGTGTATAAGGATGATGACCGCGGATATACCTGACGACAATTTAAACCTTATAGCTATATAAATCAACATCGCGATTATAGCGACTATGATAGCCCAGATTGCCGTTACCGCCAAAGACTGAGCGGCCGCAGGAGAAGTAAACGTGTATTTAATGCCGTCCTTGCTTACAAACTCCTCACCGTTTTCAAGGCTTTCGGCAATAATCTTGTTGCCGTTTGCATCGGTGTTTGCGTTGATGTAGGCTTGCAAATCGGCAATCAAACCGTTACCCTCGTCGTCTACGAGCAGGTTAGAGAAAGCTCCGCTCGTAACGGTGGCGTTTTCGTAAGTATACTTCAAATCGAACTGCAACACGGTTTTGTTATCAACCGACGTGATACGCGTGTTACCTACCGAATAGCCCCAATCGTTAATTGCCTTTTCGTAAGCAGAAACGTATTTGGAGTCGTTATCGGATTTTGTTACGTTCATATAAACGCTGACGGACGCACCTTCCGAAAAGTCCAGACCGAGGTTCAACCCGGGATATATCAAAAGCACGATGCCCGCAAGGATTATACACAGACTTATTATAAAGAAAGTTTTAGTCTTTTCGACTATGTGAAACTGCTTATTCATTTACTTCAGCCCCCCTCTTTAATCCGAAGAACTTTTCCTCTTTCTCCTTAGGTACCAGCGGGCGGAAGAGCCTTATCAACCAACGCGTCACGAAAATTGCCGTCAACATTGAAAGCAATACGCCTATGAACAACGTTATTGCAAAGCCTTTGATTGAACCGGGGGTAATTATCCACAAAACCGCAGCGGCAATAAGGGTAGTTACGTTAGCGTCTATAACCGTGAATACGGCGCGGTGGAAACCTGCCTGAACCGACGCGGCAAACGTTTTGCCGGACGCGTACTCCTCACGTATTCTTTCAAATATGATTACGTTCGCGTCGATTGCCATACCTATACTCAACAAGATACCCGCAATGCCCGGCAAAGTTAATTGAACGCCCGGTATGAAAGCCAATAACATTATAAGTAAGAGCGTGTAAATTACGAGCGCGATGCAAGCTATAAAGCCGAGGCCGCCGTAGAACGCTATCATTATAATGAAGATGATTGCCAAACCTATAGCACCTGCGATCAAGCTGTTTTTCAAAGCGTCCTGACCGAGGCTTGCAGATATCAACTGTGCCTCGCTTACGCTGAATTCCAACGGGAGCCTACCGCTATCGATAACCGACGCGATTGCGTCCGCCTGATCGTAAGTATCAAAGGATTCTATAACCGCTGAAGAACCGACTATCTTAGAACTTACCGAAGGCGCGGAAATTATTTCGTCGCCGAGGTAAATGTACATAGTCTGACCGGTCAATTCTTCGGTAGCGTTTGCGAATTTGGTCGCGCCGTCCGCGGTAAAGTTAAGAGCTACGACGTATTTGCCGTCGTTATTCATGCTAACCTTTGCGCTTACTACGTCGTCACCGGTAAGGTAAGTTCTAACGCCGCCTTCGTTCGTGAACTTCAATTCACCCGTAGAACCTATGATCTGCAAAATCTCGTTAGCGTTATCTACTTCCGGAATCTCAACTCTTATTTTAGGATTGGCCGTAGCCGTATCCTGAGTGGTTATGGTAGCTTCGGTATAGCCCTTTTTATCGAGCCTGTCCCTCAAAATAGTTACGGCGTTGTTAACGTCTGCAGTGCTGTCCTCGTCCTTAGCCGTAGCTTCGAGCACGACGTAATAACCGCCCTTTAAGTCGATGCCTTGATCGATCGTGTTGGCTATGCCACGCCACGTGCGCGGTTGCCCGTTAGACACGCCGGGTATTTCGAATGGAACGAAACACAGCACAGCTACTAAAACGATCAGTACTCCAAGGATCGAAAGCATAGTTATCGATTTTCCTTTCTTCATTGTAGCCTCCTGCCGGAAAGACCGGCATTCTTAGTTGTTACCGTAAATTTTATGCAATTTTGCACCGTATAATATGCAACGTTGCGTCATATAAAATTTCACTTTTTTATTATATTATAATTTTCATATAAAGTCAATGATTTTTTAAGAGTATTTGACGAATATTTAGAAAAAAACTATTCGTTTCGATACACTTCTGCGGCAAAAACGTACTCCTCGGCATTTTTCGTTATGCCGGCGACCTCCTCGGACGTAGTTGAGCGAAGAATTTTAAACGGATTGCCTATCACCACGGACCCTTCGGGTATGACCTTTCTGCCACCAATAACGGCTCCGGCGCCCACAATTGAGTTTTTGCCTATAACCGCGCCGTCCAAAACTATGGCACCCATGCCGATTATTACGTTATCCTCGATGGTCGCGCCGTGAACTACCGCGTTGTGCCCTATCGTAACGCACTTGCCTATGGTTACGGGCGAGTTTGCCTCGGAATGGATGGTGGCGTTGTCCTGAACGTTTGAGCGTTCGCCTATCACTATTCTGCTGCGATCCCCTCTCACCGACGCTCCCGGCCAGAAGCTGCAACAGTCGCCTATGCTTACGTCGCCCGAAATATGTGCGAGCTCGTTTATGTAAACGTTGTTTCCCTTTTTCATATTATCCTCGTCTGAAAATTTAAAAGTCGCCTATTTCACGCAAAAACGGGCTATTTTGTCTGAGCGAGAATGTGCATTGCGCACTCCAAACGCGCCTTCATCATCTCGCACGTCTGAGCATAGGGCTTGTTTATGTCGCCGTTGAAATTATAGTTGTTTGCGGCGCACCCGCCCGAACAATGGTAACGGGCAAAACACTCCTCGCACCCCTCGCGCGTAAACAAGCTGGAATTTTTAAACATACCGCGTATTTTCGGATCGATCTTTCCCTCAAACACGTTGCCCATATAAAAATCGGGGTTGTCCGAAAACTGATGGCACGGGTACAGATCGCCCTTCGGCGTAACGGAAAGATATTCGTTGCCGGCACCGCAGGCGTTAACGCGTTTTTGCAGGCACGGCCCGCCTTCTATATCCACCACGAAGTGGAAGAAGTTGAACCCCCTGCCCTCTTTTTTGCGCTTTAAGTACTCCTTGGAGAGTCTCCTGTACTCCTCTCTGATCTGCGGCAGCGCTTCATCCGGAATAGCCAACGGGGCGCCTTTCGGCAAAACCACAGGCTCCATAGAAATTTCCTTGAAACCTTGGTCGGCTATATGTAACACGTCCTCGCCGAAATCGAGATTCTGATTTGTAAAAGTACCGCGGATATAATAGCTTTTATCTTGGCGCATCTCAACGAAATGTTTAAAATTGTCTATTATAATATCGTACGTGCCCTTGCCGTTTACAGTCTTGCGGATGGCGTCGTTCACTTCTTTTCTGCCGTCCAGACTGAGCACGACGTTTTCCATTTCCTCGTTGAGCCACATAGCGGTTTCGTGGTTGAGAAGGACGCCGTTTGTCGTCATTGTAAACAGAAAAGTCTTGCCGTGTTTAGCTCCCTCCTCGCGGGCGTAAGCCACGGTTTGCTTTACCACGTCCAAATTCATAAGCGGTTCGCCGCCGAAAAAGTCCGCCTCAAGGATTTTTCTGTTGCCGGAATTAGCTATTAAAAAGTCTATTGCCGCCTTGGCAACTTCAAAGCTCATCATTTGCCGCTCACCCTTATAGGTGCCTTCCGACGCGAAACAGTATGCGCAGCGCATATTGCAATCGTGGCAAACGTGCAAACATAAAGCTTTAAGGTTCTCGCCCTTTACGGGGCGTTCGGTATGCGACTGTGAAAACAACAGACCTTTCTGCTGCAATTCGGCTATATCGGCCTCAATCTCGGCGATGGCAAGCTCGTCCGCCCCATCTAAACAATAAGGAAGGCCCTGCATTTTGCAGATGACTTGCGCAGTCAACTCGTCGCACATATGCAAGGCGGAACTCTCCACGTCAAACAGATAATATTGTCCGTCAACTTCAAACGTATGAACCATAAAAACCCCGTTTTACATTAATTTTAAACAAGTTAAAGGAGGAGTGAAAAAATCACCCCTCGCCAAATCGAAATTAAACAAATTATTTTTCTTCGATTTTGCCTTCTCTCGTAATCTTTTTGCAGGACTGATTGCCTACTGTGCAACTGGTTTTGCAAGCCGATTGACAAGTGCTTCTGCATTCGCCGCAACCCGTGGATACTCTTTCCTTAGGAACGGCAACGGTCTTGATTCTCGTCATAATAAACCCTCCGTAAAAGAATTTTATTTACTCTGTTATTATAACAAATATAAAGGCAAAACACAAGTATTTGCAAGCTATTTTTTTAAATTAACGGCAAGAATACCCGCTATTGCGCCCGCTATTATCCCGTACGCCGCCTCAAACAGCGTAGAAATGCCGAAACTCAGGCTTCCGGATATCAAACCGAATATAAAATAGGTTACGGCAACGACCGAAAGCCCCACCGCGGCACCCTTTAAAAAGCCCTTTTCTCCGCGCACCGCCACAAGGCAGGATACGGTTATGGCAATAAGTTTTATAACTTGATTTATAATTCTGACCGTTCCGTCGGATAAAGCCGCAAATTTTAAAACGAATGCAAAAATAAGAATAGCCGCCAAGCACACGCTTACGCCCACCAAAATACCTTTAAACAAACTTACGCCGAAATTGTCCGCCGTTTTTTCCATAAAACTCCTCCCGCTTTTTCTTTCTTTAATATTCTATGTGCGCGTTTACGGTTTTAGAATAAAGCGGAAGTAAAGTAACGGAAAATCATAATTTTAAAAACAAAATCTCACGAAAAAAGCCGCCGATATTTCTACCGACGGCTGTTCTGTTAAATTTATTAACCGGCAAGTTCGCTTGCCCACGCGGCGAGGCGCTGTTTTACCTTTTCTTCACCGAGAATGGTCATAACCTGATACATATCCGGCGAACTGTTCTTGCCCGTTACCGCCAAACGGATAAATCCGCTTATATCCGCCACACTGCCTGCGTAGTTTTCGGGCGACGCCTTGTAGTCCTTCATGTTAGACGCAAAGCCGTACTTTTCGCCGAGGGCTTTTATCTTATCGAACCAAACGTCCTGTCCGTCCTGCGCGGAATAAATATCCTTGTAATCTGAAATGATGCGCGAAACGAGCGACTTATCGAATTTTTCATCGAGAGAATCCTCTATTTTGAAGTACTCGTCGAAGAAGAAGCCCATATATCCTTTCAACTCGCTCCATACGGCGTAGTCTTTGCGGGGCTTGTTTCCGCCGCGGCCTATCGAAAAGATGGCTATCGAACGAGCCTTATCGGCAGTCAACAACTTGTAGAACTCCTCGTCGAATTCCTGCGCCCATTCGGTTGCAAGCTCGTAAACGCGCTCGGCAGACATTTTTGAAATGACGTTTTTGGAAACGTCTTTAAGTTTCATATAGTCAAACAGCGAGCCGGCGGGATTCATCTTTTTATACGAGAATTTGAAGTCCCCTGCGTCCGCGTCCGGATTAGCGCGCCGCCAATCCTCGAAATTTGAATTCAATACCGTAAGGATATATTCGTAAACCGATTCTACGGGGAACCCTTCCGCCTTGTAATAAGTGAGCGCGAGTTCGGGGTCCTTACGTTTTGAAAGTTTGCGCTTGGAATTTCCGTCCATCTTCATGAGCGGACCTATATGGCAATACTTTGGCAGTTTAAAGCCCAACGCCTTGAACAGCTGAATATGGAAAGGCAAACTCGGCAACCACTCGTCGCCGCGAACGACGTGCGTGGTGCGCATAAGGTGATCGTCCACCGCGTGCGCGAAGTGGTAGGTAGGTATCCCGTCGGACTTCAAAAGCACGTGGTCTATATCGTTTTCGGTCACTTCGACCTCTCCTTTAATAAGGTCGTTAAACTTAAACTTGTTTTCTATATTTCCCGTCGAGCGGAAGCGCAATACCCACGGCGTGCCCTCTTTGAGCTTCGCCTCTATATCCTCTATCGGGCGGTCGCGCCATTTTGCCCATTTGCCGAAATACCCGAAATTCGCCCCTTCTTTTTCCTGCTCTGCGCGCATCTGCTCAAGCTCTTCTTCGGTGCAGAAACACGGATACGCCTGCCCCTGCAAAACGAGCTGTTTTGCGTAAACGTGATAAACCGCCGCGCGTTGACTTTGGTAATACGGGCCGTAAATGCCCACGTCGCCGTCGGCAGAAGCCCCTTCGTCAAAATGAATACCGTAATGACTGAGAGTTTTAATCAGAATTTCCACCGCGCCTTCAACCTCGCGCTTGCGGTCGGTATCCTCCACCCTGAGGAACAAAACCCCGCCAGATTGATGGGCGAGCCTTTCCGAAGTGATGCCCTGCACGAGATTTCCCAAGTGAACAAAACCCGTAGGCGAAGGTGCCATACGGGAAACTATAGCCCCCTCTTTAAGGTCGCGCGGGGGGTATTTTTTCTCCATATCCTCGGGCGTTTCCGTAACGTCCGAAAATAAAATGTTTGCAAGATATTGATAGTCCATAATTATAACTGAACCGTAGCCCGAAAAATCGGACTACGGCGTAAAATCTTATTATTTTGTTTTAAAATTAAAGTTTTTTATCCTCGCCCGGTGTTACGCCGAATTCTACGTAATAGAGCTTATTGAAGTGGCCAACCGACTTAAAGCCGACGCGTGCGGAAACTTCCTGCACGGAGATCTTCATCGTGGTGAGGAGACTCCTTGCATAGCGAAGTTTTATGTGCTTAAAGATGGTGTTCGGCGTAGCCAAACCGCTCTTTTTAAAGCAACGTACGAGATATTCCTCGCTGCAACCTACTTGAGCAGCAACGTCGGGCAAACGCAAAGAAACGTTGCGGGCGTCGTTCATTACAACCAATGCGCGCGCGGTAACGTCGCCTGCGCTGTTGTAAACGCGGAAAGGTACCAAATTCATAACGAATGTATAGCTCAACTTCTTGAGGTACATAGCCTTGTCCTCATCGGTGGCGATATGTATGGAGTTGATAGCGGAAATGACATCCGCAACGTGCATATCGTCCGTAGGCATCTCGTAGGTATCTATCTTAGAGAATAATTCGTAAGACTTAGGATCGAACTCGTCTATAAGCGCCTTCAAATAATCCTTTTTGAAACGCAACGAAATATATTCGCTGTCGTCACCGCGCAACGTTATACGACGCTTTATTACGGGGGCTATAACTATCATTTTACCCCTCTGATAATAGCGACGCTTGCCGTCAGCGGAAACTTCCGTGGTTCCTGCCGTGGGAATGATCAATTCCCAAAAATCGGAATCGTAAAAAACGTAGTTTACTTTACGTTCAACGTAAAAAGCTACGTTTTCCTCTTGTGTTAATGTAACCGGTGGTTTTGTACGCATAATTTTTCTCCTTTGTTTCGTTTTTTCTCATTTACATACATTATATCATAATGTTTAATCATTTGCAACATATTTTTGAATATTTTATGTGCATATTATTAAAATTTAGCAAATATTTTTCTTTTTTACTTTAATATTCGACAATTTGCGCTCTATTCGTTCAGTCGGGCACGCCTGTTTTTCCAGTCCGGCATGTAAGCGGAAAGGAATTTTTTGAATTGTTCGCCGTGGTTAGGATACTTCAAGTGCGCTAACTCGTGCAAAATCACGTAGTCGATACAGTCCCTCGGTTTTTCGGCAAGGCGGGTGCAAAAAGTTATCTTTTTAGCTGTGGAATTGCAAGTGCCCCACCTCGTTTTCATATTTCTCAAATTCCAGCTTGCGGGCTTTAACCCCGTTTTTGCCGCGAAAACGGGCAAACTTTCCGATATATACGCGGTCAGACTTTCGCGCAAAAATTTATCCGTTGCCTTGGCGGTATCTTCGCCTGCCGACGACCTCGTGCGGACGTACGCCTTTCCGCCCTCAACGGCAGACTTCCCGCTTTGCACGAACACGACTTCCACCGCCTCTCCGAAAAGGCGAATGGTCCCTTCCGGCAGTTTGCGGCTTTCGGCCTTTGCGAGCTTTTCGTTGCGATGGGCGACGATCCAGTCGTATTTACTCAAAGCGAACTTTTCGGCGTACGACCTTGATGCGGAACTTGGAATCGCCAAATAAACGTTTCCCTCCGCGTCGATCTTTATTCTTATATTTCGCCCGCGCGTAGGTATTTCCATTATAGGGATTCCGCCTATCGCAACCACGCGCTCGGCATTTTTTTCGCTCGGCATTACTCCAACGCTATAACGAACGGGTAAACCGCCTGTCCGCCGTCTATAGAATACGTCTCCATTTGCGGAAACTGCTCGTTTATGCGTGAAATAACAGACTTTTTATCTTCCTCAGTCGCGTCGTTACCGAAAATAACGGTGGCGATTTCTCGGTCTTCGATATCTTCCATCGATTCCATTGCCCTTATCGCCGCGTCGGTTTTGTCTTTGGCGGATGAAAGCATGGTTTTGCCCGCAACAGAAATATAATCGCCCTTGCTGAAAGTAACGCCGTCCATCGATCCGTCGCGCACGGCGTAAGTGACGGAAATCGTGCACACGTTTTTAGCGGCTCTCTCGAGGTCGGCGATAATGGTCTCCGCGTCGCCG
>CAJOMS010000042.1 GCA_905235795.1 uncultured Clostridia bacterium
TTATTCTTGCAAGGGAACTGATGATAAGCGCATTCAGGCAAATTGCGGCAACTAAAAACGTAGTTATGGCGGCAGATAAGGTCGGCAAAACAAAAACGTGCTTTCAGGATTTTGCCATAATCATACTTTTGGTAAGCTGTCAACTTATCGGAACGTCCGTTTTCGTTTACTTTTATTACACAGGGCTCGCAACACTCGCCGTCGCTACAGTTCTCACTATAGTTTCGGCAATAAATTATATAGCAAAAAATTCACAGGTGCTTAAAGACTGATATGTGTAATTACGTTCTGCACGAAAATTCGCGCCCAAAAAACGATTTAAACGCGGAGTACTGCGCTTTAAACCTTTTAAACGCTTTAAAAGAAAAAAAATTATGGATATCCGTAGCGGAATCTTTTACTTCGGGCAGAGTATCTGCCGAAATAGTTAAAATCCCGGGTGCCAGCGCAGTATTTTACGAAGGAATTGTGGCATATTCAAATCAATCGAAAAATGCCCGCCTAAACGTCAGCGAAAGCACTTTAAAGCTCTACGGTGCCGTATCGCCTCAATGCTGCGCAGAAATGTCGCAAGGTCTTATTTCTACCGGCAAATGCGACTTTGCTATATCTACCACAGGCATTGCGGGACCTGCGTCTGACGATACTAAAAAACCCGTAGGGCTATGCTATCTCGGTTTTTCAACGAAAAATTTTACCGAGGTTTTCGAATATAATTTAAAAGGAAACAGAGAAGATATAACTTCTGTCGCTGTTGCGGAAAGTTTATACATTGCAAACAAGCTGATATACGAGGGAAAAATATGAGCGATTTTCAAAACAATGAAAGTTTAAACAACAAAATATTTTATGAGGGCAACCGTATTTTACCTTTGGATTATAAATATACGGTTCCGCCCGTGGATCTCTTGAAAAAAAATCAAACGGATACGACGGACGAAAAGTCTGCTATGGAAATTGAAACCGTGCGAAATCGGAGTCAAGCGATTGAAAAAACTCTGCTTAATTTTAAGTATCCCGCAAAGGTAACGGGTACCGTAACAAGCCCGACCGTAACGAGATACGAACTTTCCGTCGATTCAAAAGTAAATATTTCCAAATTAAAAAGCATTTTGCCGACTTTAAAGTTTGTGTTAAACGTTGAATCCGTTCGCTTGATTACCACCGTAAACGGAACGGCAACGCTCGGTTTGGAAATTCCGAACAAAAACCTAGGCATGGCAAATATAGGGGACGTAATTGATTCCGCAGAATTTACCGATGCGTCGCCGTCGGATCTCCCGATTGCTCTCGGAGTAAATACGGAAAATAAACCCGTCGTTGTTTCGTTAAAAAAGACGTCTCATTTACTTGTTACGGGCGCTACGGGCATGGGTGTGATTCCGTTTTTAAACACCTTACTTATATCTTTGACCTACAAGTGCGGTGCAGACGATCTCCGCCTCGTTTTAGTCGATCCCGTTGAAGTTGAATTCATTAAATACAAAGGGATTCCTCAATTATACGGCGGCAAAATTTATTCCGAATATTCGGAAATAGACAACGTATTGACTCGTATCTTAAACGAAATTGACGATCGCCTTATGATATTTCAGAGCTTTCAGGTGCGTAATGCGGAAGAATATAACGATACGATCGACAAATCGGTCAACCGTAAAATGCCTAAAATAGTTTTGGTGATAAATGATATTTACCATTTTACGTGCCAAAGCACAAAAATTAAAAACGAATTTTTAAATAAGCTTACAAGGATTATGCAAAAAGGTCGTGCGGCGGGAGTCCACGTAGTTCTCGCGGTTCAAGAAAACTATTTAAACACCCTACCCCGAAGCTTTATGATGAATATTCCCGGCGTTATTTCCTTTAAAACGTTCTATGAACGTTCGTCGAGGGCCGTTTTAAATTCAAACGAGGCGACTTTACTTTGCAAAAACGGCGATATGCTATATAAAAATCCCGCCGATATCGAATTAGACAGAATATGCCTCGCATACGTTTCAAACGACGAGGTGGATGCCGTTACAGAAAACGTAAAGGCAAATAACGTATCGTATTCGGAGAGTAAGTCGAAATGGACAGACGAGATAAACGGCGCGCCTCTTCTTAACATTATTGCGCTTAAATACGTTATTGAAAAACAGCTTGCCTCGATTTCGACTTTGCAAAGAAACTTTCACTTAGGCTATAGCACTGCCGGAAGAATTATCGATTGGATGGAGAAAAACGGTTACATATCCGCCATGGACGAAACGCATACAAGGCGCATTTTGATTACACAAGAAGATTTCAACAAACTATACGGCATGTTGGACGTCGATATGGAAGATTTAGTTTGACCGCATTTAATAAGAAAAAAATTACAAGAGGATATATATTATGGATGACAAACAAAAAGCATTAGAACAAGTTTTGGCTCAAATCGAAAAACAATACGGCAAAGGCGCCATTATGAAACTCGGCGATTCCGTTGCCGATCTTACGGTCGACGTAATCCCTACGGGCTGTATCACGCTCGATCTCGCACTCGGCATAGGAGGAATGCCCCGCGGCAGAATAATCGAGATATTCGGACCCGAATCTTCCGGTAAAACCACCGTTGCGTTACACGTTATCGCCGAAACGCAAAAACGCGGAGGCGTTGCGGCGTTTATCGACGCGGAGCACGCGCTCGATCCCGTTTACGCCGCAAAATTAGGCGTTCAGCTCGATAATCTTTACGTTTCACAGCCCGATACGGGCGAACAAGCCCTCGATATTACCGACTCGCTCGTTCGCAGCAGCGCCGTTGACGTTATAGTTATTGACTCCGTTGCCGCGCTTACTCCTAAAGCGGAGATCGAAGGCGATATGGGCGATACCCACGTAGGACTTCAGGCAAGACTTATGTCTCAGGCGTTGCGCAAACTTGCCGGTATAACCAATAAATCCAAAACTTGCGTTATTTTCATCAATCAGCTCAGAGAAAAAGTCGGCGTTATGTTCGGCAACCCCGAAACGACTCCCGGCGGCAAGGCTTTAAAGTTCTATTCAAGCGTTCGTATAGACGTCAGAAAGGCTGATACACTTAAAGATACCAACGGTATGTACGGCAATAAAACCAAGGCTAAAATCGTTAAAAATAAGCTTGCGCCCCCGTTTAAAACGGCTGAATTCGACATTATTTACGGCGAAGGCATTTCCGCAACCGGTTGCCTCGTCGACCTCGGCGTAGAGTACGATATAATTGAAAAAAGCGGTTCTTGGTTCAGTTATAACGGCGAAAAGGTCGCTCAGGGCAGAGAAAAGATGAAAGACTATCTCGCCCAGCACGAGGACGTTATGGCCGAAATCGACGCTAAAATTCGCGAAAAAGCCTTTGCAAAAAGCGAAGGCGAAGAACCAAACGAGGACGGAGAAATCTGATTTTAATATAAAATACTTTAAAACGCTTTCGCATTTTTTGTGTGAAAGCGTTTTTTGTATATTTTTAAACGTTTGGCAAATATTAAGGTTATGGCGATAGCTATAATATTTGCAGCGCTGATACTGCTGTTTGTTCCCATAACGGCAGGTGCCGAAACCATGTTTGACGGAAAGAAAAAGAAAATATATTTCACACTGTGCCTTTACCGCTTTTTAAAGATAGTGAGGGGCGAAGTATTATTTTCGTCAAAAAACTTGACGTTAAAAATCGGTAAGAAACAAAAGGTTATTCCTTACGGTAAATTGTTGCAAGGAAATATGAGTTTAGACGTTTTTTACGGTTTCAGTTTAGACGAGGCCACGGCGATTTTGGAAATAGGTAAGAAAGACGATAAATTAATGCCGCTGGCGGTAGGGGGAGCTTTTACGACTTTGGGATCTATATTTGCCTCGATAGTCAAAACGTTTACCCCTGCAACAAAAACGTCGTTCGCGACGGAAATACACGAAAACGAAAGCGTTTTTCTTATTCATGCAAATATAGCTTTTACTTTCAATATTTTTATCGTCATTTTAGCAATTACTAAGTTAATTGCGGGGAAGATCATAAATGGAAAAAGAAAATCAAAGCAGAATTGACAAAATGATAGGCGAAACAATGAAAAATATCAACGAGCTTATCGACGTAAACACCGTTATAGGCGATCCTGTAAACACTCCTTTGGGCGTGGTTATACCCGTGTGTAACGTCGGCATGGGATTCTTATCCGGCGGTGGCGAATACGGACAGATAAAGTATTATAAAAAAGGCGAAGAATTTCCGTTTTCGGGCGGTACCGGAGCAATAGTTTCCGTAAAACCTATGGGCTTTTTGGTTGATAACGGCTTAGGCTATAAGGTAGTACCTATGGCAAGCGACTTTTACGATAAAATTCTCAACGCGTGTGAATCGCTTATCAATTCACTTAATAAAGATGAGTAAAAAATTTATAAGCATCGCCTTAGCGATAATGATAATTTCAATATTTCTCGCAGCCGACGTTACGAGCGTTGCCCATGCGGAAGAAGTCGATAGCGAGATAGTTATAGAGGCGTCAAGCGGAAGAGTTCTTTATGAAAAAAACGCCGACACGCGCCGATATATAGCGAGCCTTACAAAGATTATGTCAGCCATAATTTCCATTGAAAATTCAGATATTTCAAGGGAAATCGTCGTTCCGGCAAAGTGTTGCGGTATAGAGGGATCGAGCATTTATCTTCAACCCAACGAAAGGCTTACCATAGAACAGTTACTTTACGGACTTATGCTTCGCAGCGGAAACGATTGCGCCGAAACTCTTGCCGTTGCAATATCCGGAAGCGTGGAAAATTTTGCGGAATTAATGAATAAAAAAGCTGCCGAACTTGGCGCTTCAAACACACATTTTGTAAACCCGCACGGACTTTACGACGGCGAAAATTACTCTACCGCAAAAGATATGGCAATCATAACCGCTTACGCCATGCGCGATCAGACGTTCAGAAAGATAGTTTCGACAAAGTCAATCGTAATTCCAAATACCGTAACGGGACAAAACCGCTATCTAAAAAACAAAAACAAACTGCTGTTCAACTATGAAGATTGTATAGGCGTTAAAACAGGCTATACCAAAAAGGCGGGCAGATGTCTTGCGTCGGCGGCAAAATCGAACGATATGGAACTAATCTCAGTTGTTTTGGGGTGCGGACCTATGTACGAAGTAAGCCAAAACAACTTTGAAAAGGCATTTTCGGAGTATAAAATGGTAGATATATGCAACGAGAAAGAATTTGAGTACACGGCAGACTTCGGCGGCACTAATTGTGCGGTGGGCAATATAACAAAAGGCTTCAGATATCCGTTAAAAGAAAGCGAGATAAACAAAATAGAAAAAGTCGTTGAAATAGATGAAACTATCATTTTGCCTCTTAAAAAGGGCGATAAAATAGGAAACTTGAAAATTTACCTTGAAAATCAGTTGCTTTTTTCTTCGGAAATCTATACTATTATAGATGTTGGTAAAAAGTTTGATATAACGGAACCGATAAAGAACTGGAACGTTGGTGAATAGTATGAGAATTAATAAATTCCTCGCCGAATGCGGGGTGGCAAGTCGCCGTCAATGCGATAAACTTATCGAGGACGGCGCAGTAAAAATAAACGGAAAGACCGCTTTGCTCGGTCAAGAGGTAAACGATAACGATTCCGTTACCGTAAACGGAAAAAGAATCGTTAAAGATAAACGGAAGGAATATTACATATTAAATAAACCTAAGGGCTACGTATGTACCGTCAGCGACGATAAGGGCAGAAAGACCGTAATGGAACTTTTACCTAAACACGCAGGCAGGGTATTTCCCATAGGGCGGCTCGATTACGATACGGAGGGATTACTATTGTTTACGAACGACGGTGATCTCGCATTCAGGCTAACGCACCCTAAAAACGAAATACCTAAAACGTATATGGCTAAAATAGAGGGGAATATTACAGAATCCGAACTTGACAAACTGCGTTTCGGCGTCGAAATAGACGGACGTATGACGCATAGATGCAACGCTCACATAACCGATGCGGATAAAGAAAGCACAAAAGTCGTAATAACGATAACGGAAGGGCGCAACCGTCAAGTACGTAAAATGTTCGAGGCAATAGGGAAAAACGTAATATTGCTTAAACGCATAAAAATAGGGGACTTGACGTTGCACGGACTAAATCGCGGAGATTGTCGCTCTCTTACCGCGGCAGAAGTCGAATACCTTAAATTTCTGTAATAGCTATTATCTGTAATAGCTATTAAAAACCTCTTTACATATTAAAAGGAGGTTTATAATATGAAAAACAATAAATGGAATCTTCCGCTTGTTGCCGTGGTCGTTGCTTTTGCAACGTTGCTTTGCCTTTATTCAAATAAGTTAGAGGGAGCAAACATAGCAACCGCAAGATTGTTCTCTCATGCGGCAACGGAAATCGAAGGCGTTGATACGGATAGCACTAAAGATATGAGTGACAAAGACGACATCTATAGCGAAGGCGAAGACAGTAAAACGCCTTTGCGCCAAAAACCGCACGCGCCGAAAATCGAGAGAGAAAAACCGGGTATAACGCTACCCGAACCGCCGGAACTTCCGGAGATTCCACGCTAACGAAAAAGCCATCGCAAGATGGCTTTTACTCTTTTATAAGGAAAAATCCTTTTGAAAGAAGGTAGTATTTAATTATAAAGTAAAGGGGAATGTTTAAGTAAGCGATTATAGGAAGTATTACGTACAAGTAAAGATATTTTGCATTGTACAGATCGACCTGAAATATAAGAACCAAAGCAAAATCAAGCAAAATCAGATTAAGCAAAGTTACAAACGAGGCAGCAATGCAATACTTCATCGTAGGCAATTTTTCTACCGTTTTATTCGGGGAAAGCGCGAGGAATACGTACGTTATAAACGGGAACAAAAACAAAATCGCAGTTCCCAAAAGGTATTGCTTAAAATCGAAACCGAGAACGTCGTTAAACGGCAAGCACAATGCAAACATTTCAATAAGCATTATAAAAAATAACACGGTAGAACTTAATGCAACCAATTTATTTATAAGTAGCTTTCCGTTTGGTGAAAAATTCGTTTTATCGGCAGTTTTTATTTTAAAGCCCTGCTCGTTTACTACGCTTATTATATCCGTATAATCGATTTCCGAAGCGTTTTTAGCGCCTTCGCTCTTTATTTTTTCGGCATTTTTAACGTTTTTTTCTTCAACGACTGCGGCTTCAACGGTCAACGTTGAAGGCTTGATTTCTATCTCGTCGGAAACTTGAACGACGCTTTCGTTTTGTTCCGCAGAAATTTTCTCGTCCTCTGCAATATGGCTTTCTTCGGTCGATTTAGGTGCTTCCTTATTTTCACCGTAAAGGCTGGTCAATATGTCCGAATAATAGCGTTTTATTTTTTTGTGCGCCTCGAATTTAAACGAATCGTCCTCGCCGTTTTCTTCGTAATTAGGTTCTTCCTCGACGGGTTCTTCCGGTTCTTCGACTGTAACAGACTCTTCTTCCGTTACATCTTCGCTCATGGAGTCGTCCGGAGTTTTTTCTTCTTCTATAAGCGAGAGCTGGGTAACCGTAATGCCTTCGTCTCTAAGATCGTGTAGCGATGAAAGTTTCGTTTCGTTTTCCTCGGCAACTGTGTTAAGCTCGTCTGAATTTTCAACCAAAGGTATTAAAGGCGGAACTTCCGATTCGTTAAATTCATAATTAGCCGGTTCTTCATCATTCTGAACGTCGTCCGAAAAATTTTCCGGTATAAATCTGTAATCGCTGTAATCAGCCGCGTTGAATTTAGGCACGGATTCTTCTTCATCTGTTTTAGGAATAAAAACAGAGGGGGCGGCTTCATTCTGCAAATCGTTGTCAACGGGTTTGGGATAGCCAAAATTCTTTCCGTCCGAAATAAGTTGATCGATAATATTACGGGAATATATCCATTGAGCAAAGTTTTCTTCACAAACGGTTTTGCCGGTTTCTGTCAAAGTATAATATTTCCTTCTGCCAACGTCGCTACTTGAAATACATACGCTTACGTAGCCTGAAACTTCCAACCGTTTTAAGGCGCTGTATAGCGTCGGCAGTTTCATCTCGTACAAACCGCCGCTTTTTTCTTCGATATCCAAACATATTTCGTTTCCGTTCTTATCGCCGCTGTAAAGAGAACGCAAGATGATCGTGTCTATATTTCCGCGTATAAGATCACTGCTTATCGAATTGTCGTTCGCCATAAAAAACCGATTTAAATTCAACCGTAAGATTGAAAATTTATTAATATAAATATTTTAACAGATAAAATTAAACTTGTCAATTGTTTAAAGTATATTACGTCAAGTATAAAAACCGTAAAAATTCATTATAATTCCTAAGTTTTTTAAATATTTTATTTCAGACATAAAATAATGTTTTTTAAAATAATGAAGTGAATCCGGTTGTTTTTGCAACTTGATTATTAAATTTTCTCAAAAGCAATTTTAGAATTATGCCGCAAACTTTATTTTTTAAGATCAATTTATTAAACGATTGATTTTGAATCTACATAGAATTATGATTTAAAGTTAAAATTAATTTAACTGAAAATTAATAAAAATCTTATATTTAAATTATTTTAAATTCATGATTTTATTAGAAACGAATTTAAGTGCAGGCAACATAATTCTGTTCCGAAATTATTATGATATCCAAAAATAAATTAATTTATCTTTTGATATTAAATTATATAACAAGGAAAATGTTTGCGCTTTTAGAAAACTTTTAAATTCAAAAGAAGTAAAGATTCCTATTTTCTTAATATACTTAGAAAATATTCCATCTTTTTTCTTATATATACTATTCGTAAAACCTGCGTTTTGCGAATAGTATATATATGTGATAAATATGTCGAATAAAACCGGAATATATATGCTAAGTATCGACAAGTTGAAAGTATACCATATAGAGTAAATATGTATTTGTGATAAATATTTCGAATAAAATCGGAATATATGCTATGTGTCGACAAGTTGAAAGTGAAAGTATACCATATAGAGTAAATATGTATATGTGATAAATATTTCGAATAAAATCGGAATATATGCTAAGTGTCGACAAGTCGAAAGGATGCTATATAGAGTAAATGTGTTGAAAATGGAATATCTTCTAAGTATATTAAGAAAAACCGTTTGTTCTCAAAAAAATTTTGTTCTCTTAAAATAATTTTTGATCTCTTAAAATAGTATTTTGTCGTCATATATTGTAAGATGAACAGTTTGTATTTTCCACCATATTAAAAAACAAATGAGTAAAAACAGTTTAGCCCTATTCCTTAATTTTATACCCTTGGCGTAAATTCTCGTAGTTTAATTTCTTAATTTATTTAAGTGTGTTTAATTACACAAATAAATAGATATTCTCAACCTTGTTAAAGTTTAAGCTTATCGTATTCTTCACTGCACCATTCCCCCATGCCTCGCGTTTAAAATCCGATTAGAATTTAATCGAACAAATTTTCGTAAAAACTTGCGAAAGCTGTTTTGATATGGTATAATATAAACAAGGAAACAATCATGAGTAAAGATTTTTTTGCTGAAAGAAATTTAAATTGCGCCAATCGCATCGAAAACGTTTTAAAAGATCTTCCCCCCTACGTCGGCGATTATCTTATCGGTATCGAGAGCCGCACTTCTGCCCTCACACGATTAAATTACGTTTACGATTTAAGAATTTTTTTCGGCTTTTTAGCTACAAAAGTTTTTACGAATGTCGAATCGGCAAAACAGATCACGCTCGAAAAGCTCGACAGTCTTGACTCGTTTGTTTTTGAAAAATTTATTTCCTATCTCGGCAATTACGAGTTAAACGGCAAGTTCTATTCGTGCAACGAGCAAGCTAAAAAAAGAAAGCTCGCCTCCGTTCGCGCATTTTTTAAATATTTTTACAATAAGGGCTTGTTGGATTCAAATCCCGCGTCAAAAGTTTCTTTGCCAAAGATACACGAAAAAGAAATAGTCCGATTAGAGGTTGATGAAGTAGTTAAATTTTTAAACGAGGCGGAATTCGGCGAAGGGCTTTCCCCTCACATGAAAACGTATCACGAAAACACAAAGCTGCGCGATCTCGCCATCCTTTCCCTCTTTCTCGGAACGGGCATTCGTATAAGCGAGTTGGTAGGCTTAAACGTTGACGATATAGATTTTATGACAAACGCTTTTATAGTAACCAGAAAGGGCGGAAACAGAACGATTTTGTACTTCCCCGATGAAGTCGGCGAAACACTTTATAATTATTACGTTGAAAGAAATGAGAAAATGAAAAATAAACCCGAAGAACGGGCGTTATTTTTGTCTCTGCAAAACAAGCGAATAAGTGCGCGAGCCGTTGAAAATCTCGTTAAAAAGTACGCAGGTCTCGCCACGCCGCTCAAACATATAACTCCGCATAAGTTGCGCAGCACTTACGGAACAAATTTATACCGTGAAACCGGAGATATTTATCAGGTTGCGGATTGTCTCGGTCATAAAGACGTAAACACTACTCGCCGCCACTATGCCGCAGTCGCCGAAGATAGCCGTAAAAACTCAGCAAAAGTAATTAAGCTGAGAAACAAAGATTAATCGTTTTTATTCTGTTTATCATCCAAAATAATTTCGTCTATCTTAACTTCAAAATATTCTTTTCCTTCCGGATTAAGACATTTTCCGCAATTATCGCAAATCTTCGTTTCGTCCAGGTCGCAATATTCGCACTCCATGCAATCTATGCATTCCCTATCGTATAAAACACATCTTTTCATAGCTATTTAAATATACATCTATAAAATCAAAAAGTCAATTATTATGAGAAAAAAAGAAGAAAAAATTCAAGAAGTTTATTCGTTTATCGAGGCGTACGTAAAAGAAAACGGTTATTCCCCCTCTCTGCGCGAAATATGTATGCAATGCAACATCAAATCCACCTCGACAGCAAGCGATTACGTCAACAAATTAATCTCCGAAGGGTTGCTGACCAAAAAAGACAATCAAAAAAGGACTCTCAACACTTTGGGTAATCGGTGCGAGTTTTATTCCGCGCCTATAGTCGGCAAAATAACGGCGGGCAATCCTATTCTTGCAGTTGAAGATTCCGAAGGGTACTACCCCGTTCCCGCGGAGTTCGGCGACGACACGTTTATACTTCGCGTTTCAGGCACCAGTATGATTGACGCGGGAATTTACGACGGCGATAAAATTATCGTTCGCAAGCAAAACACTGCCGATAACGGCGATATCGTCGTAGCACTTACCGAAGACTGCGCAACGGTAAAAACTTTTTATAAAAGGGACGGGAAATTTATTCTCCACCCGGAAAATCCAACTATGGAAGATATAGTTTTGTCCGAAGTGGCCATACTCGGCAAGGTTATAGGTTTAATAAGAAAATTATAAGAAATAGGCTGCCGCTTAAATGCGACAGCCCTTTGATTAATCGTCTTCCTCGTAATCTTCATCGGAAGAATCTTCTTCGTCATATTCCGAAGTATCTTCCTCTTCATCCTCGAACTCCGTATCTTCATCGTCGATCGAATATTCCTCGAAGTCCTCATCTTCTTCGTCTTCGAACTCATCCTCCTCGTCTTCATCGGCCTCGATGAGCTCTACGTCCTCATCTTCAAGGAAATCGGGAATTTCTTCGTCTTTAATTTCGTCCATATCTTCGTCTTCAGTCGTTGCGACTTCTGCCTCAGCGGTTTTGGGCACAAATTGATTTAACGGCGGAGCGTTGTCGTCCGAACCATCGTCAACGTAAACGTCTTTACGGTAAAGATAATTGTCGTCGGCAACCGAATTGAGCATTTTTACCTGTGCCATAAGCTCGTCGTAATCGGGCAGTTCGTCCAAAGAAGATATTCTGAATCTCTTTAAAAACTTGTCGGTAGTGCCTAAAAGCGACGGATGCCCTATGGTATCCTTTCTGCCGACGATTTCTATGATCCCCATCTTTAAAAGGCGCTGCACGGCGTAGTCGCTGTTTCCTCGCAATTCTTCGAGTTCCAAACGAGTAACGGGCTGTTTGTAAGCAATTATAGCGGCAGTTTCAAGCAAACTGCGCGACAGTTCGCGCTCTCTTATGGGATTTAAAACGGCAGAAACCTCCTCTCCGTAATCGGGGTTAGAGCCGAATTGTATTTTGTCGTTAAACGAGAGTAAAAGCAAGCCGCAGTCGCCCTTATATTTCTTTTGCAGGTCCAGAACCGCAAGCCTGACCTCGTTTACAGATATTTCAAGTTTTTCCGCAATATCGTTTATTGAAACTTCCTTTCCTGAAACGAAAAGCAAAGATTCAATTATATTCGTCAATTTCTCCAAGGTCTTCACTCCTATCATCTCTTAAAAATATTTTTATATCGCTGTAAATTCCATCCTGCTCAACGCGAAGATACTGTAGCTTCAAAAGCTCTAATAGCGCCTGAAACGTAGTTATGACCTCGGTTGTATTAGTATCCTCGTTAAACAGTTCCGAAAAGAAGCATTCTTCCTGTTCTATAAGCCTGTGGCGTATGTAATCTATTTTGCCGGCAACGGTGTAAATCTCTTTGGGTATAGCTTTTTTGTCTTGCTTTTTTGCGGCGTTTATGCCCGCTTTTGCTATAACGTGGCTGAAAGCCTTAACGAGTCCTTCAAGCGTAAAATCCTTATATACTATCTTAACGTCTGCCGCGCTCGGTTCGGGCTCCTTATAAAATATTTCAGTAGTTTCCTGCTCTTTAAGTTTAAGACTTGCCTCTTTATAGAGTTTGTACTCCTCTACCTTACGGAAAAATTCCTCTTGCGGATCGATAAATTCTTCATCTTCGTAATAGAATTCTTCCTCTTCTTTCGGCAATACCGATTTAGACTTCAACTCCACGAGCGTAGCCGCCATATTCAGATATTCCGACGATTTTTCCATATCGAGATTTTCCGCATGGTTTATATATTCAAGATATTGTTCGGTTACCTTTGATACGAATATATCCCTTATTTCTATTTGCGCTTCTTTTACGAGATACAGCAACAGATCCAACGGCCCCTCAAAATTATCCAAGCTGGTGGTATAATCTACGTTCGATTCAAATTTTACATTTTCATAATCCATCAGAAAAACAACCCCCAGAAACCTGTGAATAAACCGAAGAACAGATTATCCACAAAAGACAGCGCAATCCCCAAAATATCCGTATATTTAAGTAGCGGTATATAGTCCACGAGGTAACTGCACACAGCGCTCCATATAAGCAGAGCAAGTAAAACGTAGTAGCCGTATTTTCTCAAAAATTCCAAGACTTTGCTCGGCTTATTCTGAGGCAAAATACATTCAAGTATTCTGAAACCGTCAAGCGGAAATACGGGTATAAGGTTAAACGCAAACAAATTTATGTTTATAAATACGCCGTACAGCAAAACGTAATACAAAAGTAGCAAAAGCACGTATGATAGCGAAGTAAGTCTCCCCATCTGATTTAAATACGTTGCAACAGAAGCAAACGAAAGATACAGCGTTTTAGCAGTTACGTTAGAATATACTCCGAGTCCAAGCCCCGCGTAGGAAATATTGCAGAATACTACGAGCAGCAACGCGAATATAAAGGCCATTATCAAATTTACCGTTATACCCGCGATCGAAACCAAAAAATAATCGCGCCGTAAATTTTTAAAGTTATACGGATTGACCGGCACCGGCTTTGCCCAGCCGAAGTGCACGACGATCATCATAAGCAAACCGACCAAATCGAAGTGCTTTATCGGATTGATAGTGTATCTTCCGGCAAGTTTCGGCGTAGGATCCCCGCTTTTAACGGCAACGTATGCATGAGCGAACTCATGCACCGGAATAACGAGCAAAACAACCAAGATAGACGCAATATACCCTATAATTCTTTCCATCTATCGACCTTTAAAATTTAATCATATTTATTATACAATATTTGAATTTTATTTGCAACGAAAAAAAACACTTCAATATAATTGAAGTGAATTTTTTTCATAAAAATTTTTTCTATTTTTATACAGCCCAGTTTTTCATGATATCGAATATATAGCCGAAATACAATTTTCTGTCGACGTTCTCGTTTGCAAGGCAGTTTATTCTGGAAATTTCAACGTTATCTTTGTAGACTATAAGTTCACCTACGACGTCGCCCTTTTCTACGGGCGCTTTGAGCGGCATAGTTTGATCGAAATCTATTCTGAAATTTTCATCTGAATTTTTCTTGGAGAAAAAGTAATAGTCTTTTTCGGGTATCAATTCCACGTTTTCAACTTTTCCCCCGCTGACGTTTGCTTCTATTTCCAATGGAGTGGACGAGTCCACCAGCAATTTATTTGTAAAATTTGCAAACCCGTAATTGAACATATCCGTGGTTTCTTTAAAACGCGTTTTGCTGTCGGGAGCGGAAATAACGACGGAAATAAGCCTCATTCCTCCCCTCTTTGCCGTTGCGGTGAGACAATGTCCCGCCTCGGCGGTGTAACCGGTTTTTCCACCGTCACACCCCTCGTAAAACTTGACGAGTTTATTCGTATTCGTAAGCCCCGTAACCCTGTCTTTCGGATGTTTTATCTCGTCCATCCAAACGTTTGAAAATTCAAAATATTTTTCGTGTTTTATAAGTTCGGAAAACATCGCGGCAACGTCCTTTGCGCAAGAATATTGCGTCGGTTTGGGAAGCCCCGTACAGTTGGCAAACAAGGTGTCCTTCATTCCGAGTTCCTGCGCCCTCTTGTTCATCTTTTCGACGAAAAGTTTTTCGCTACCGCAAATTTTTTCGGCAAAAGCCATACAAGAATCGTTTGCTGATGCGATAATTATACTTTTTATAAGATCTCGCGCAAGATATTCGCCACCTGCCTCCAAAAATGCTTGACTGCCTCCCATGCCGGCGGAATTCTCGCTTACGGGAATCGCTTCGTCCATGGAAATATTGCCGGAATCCACTTCTTCGAATATCAAAAGCAAAGTCATTATTTTGCACATGCTCGCTATGGGCAATCGCGCGGATTCGTTTCTTGCGGATATTACCGTGCCGCTGTTGTAATCTATCATATAAGATGCCTTAGAACTCACCGTTTCTGCGGCCGCAGGTACGTAACTTTTCGTTGCAAAAGCTGAAAAACATACGAGCGTCAATAACAATAAAAATAATTTTTTCATAACAACCTCTTTAAAATTATTTTTAGCATTTAACGCCTAAATATGTATCAGAAGTAAAAATTTAACGGCCTGAGCAATAAACCGAGAATCAACGCTTCTATCAATGCACCAACCAAACTTACAATATATAAAGCCGCGCAGATAACCGCATAATTAGCTATAAAATCCTTGCAGCAAATCTTTTTGAGTTCCGAACCCAATATAATAGCAAAACAAAGAGCGGCGGAAGTTATCAGATTTTGTATCATCACCAAAAACACAAAGATCAAGATTCCCGTAAGCCCGAATTGCGACGCGAATATTCCTGCAACAAGCCCCAAAACGTACCCTCTGTATGCAGTGATCAGCAGACTTACGGCAAACAACGCACCTGCCAGCCCGAGTACGAAATAAATTATAAAATACCCGAGGTTCGACGCAATTCTCTCAAACAATACGGACGTACACGAGGAGTTTGCATACATTACCAAAGAATAATAATTTTGCGCGTTCGTCGCGTAATATCTGTATATAAACGGCGTAATATTTACCGTCGCCCCTAAAATAATTCCTATTATCAGAGCGGCGCCCTGAAGAATGTAAAGGAACAATTTTTTCTCAAAGGAGTTTTTTACAAGCCATATAATATTTTTTACGTTTAAAACAAAAAATTTGCTCATATTTTAATTTATGAACAAATTTCGCGTAATATTATTATTTTAACATGTTTTCTATGGAAATGCCGAAACCGCGAGTCGGGTCGTTTATAAACACGTGTGTTACCGCGCCGACAATCTTTCCACCTTGAACTATTGGACTTCCGCTCATTCCTTGAAGAATCCCGCCCGTTTTTTCCAAAAGTTTATCGTCTGTAATTTTTATGACCAAATTTTTGTTTCCTGCAGCAAGAGCGTCGACTTTTACTATCGAAATTTCGTATTCGACGGGTTTAGTTCCTTCAACGGTTGTAAAAATGCTTGCCTTGCCGGGTTTTGCAGTGCCTACTGTCAACTTTTTCAGTTCCGAGACGAACTGCTTATCCGTAATTTTGCCGAATATCCCTTCGGGCAAATTTTCATCTACCGTACCTATAGGCGCGTCTTCAATAAAATATCCTCTTATCTCGCCTGCCTTGCCCCTCTCGCCTCTGTTTACGCCGATGACGTTGCAACTGTAAACCTCGCCGGAATTAATCTTTATCAAACGCTGATTTTCCCCTTCTACTATGGGGTGACCGAGAGCTCCGAAAGAAAGGTCGTCTTTTATAAAAGTAATGGTACCTATGCCCGAAACGTCGTCCCTC
>CAJOMS010000043.1 GCA_905235795.1 uncultured Clostridia bacterium
TTCTGCTCGTCCGAGAGCGGATCTACCTTTAGCTCCTCCCTATAGAGGATTTTCTCGGATAAATAATCGGTGAACTTTAACGCTCCGTAAACGTTCATATGGTCAACGTTATAAAAATCGTGCTTTTCGTCAATGCCGATACGCTTTACGTCGTTTTCGAGCGCGTAGTAGCTGTAGCCGCGTTTGTTCACGATTGAAGCCATTTTATTTGAGCGCTTAACGCGGTCATATGTCTCCTGAGTTACATAGTGCGGAGCGCGTACAAACATCAAATTAATATTCTGCTCGTCGCAGTAATCGAGCAAATCGTTAAGCTGCTTTTCAAGCTTTGGGTCTAAGTCGAGCTCGCCGTTTTCCTCGTCCACCGTCCATCTGCGGAAGGTATACCCCTCGCGCACGGGCGTACCCAAAGAAGGTATTTCCGAAAGATAGCTTACGGTCAAAGTTTCAAGCACTTCTCCCTCGGAAATTTTGGTTATCGTATATTTCTTGGGGCTCCACCTCATAAAGATATCCCTATCTTCGTTTACGGGTACGGAGAAGTCGTATGCGGCGCCGCCGCTCCTCTCGGTAAAGAATCCGAGGAAATCAAAATAATCGTGAGTCGGATCCTCCGGTTTACTTATAAGTCCGCCCTTATAAACTATTTCCGTGGGAACAGATATCTGCGGCTCGCCGTCGACGAAAGGCACGGAGTAATACGTTACCACGAACGGTCTCTGCGGGCCTTCGGCTATCTGAACGACGAAATCGAGCGTTCTTTCAGTAGTGGTGGCGAGTTTGAATTTATAATCGTAATCGGCGTAGAACCCGTCGCGTAAAAATTCCGCGCGCAGAGTCAGGCAGGTTTGCCCGCTTTCGTTCAATCCGAAGTAATAATACCCTTCGGGCACGAGCGTGTAATCGCCCGTTATGTAGTGAACGTAAGAAACGCTTGAGAACGGCTCTCCGAACAAATTAACGGGGATAACGAGGTCTGCCTCGGAGGGGTAATAATATTGAACGGGATCGTCGCACAGCATTTTCGGCGTGTGAGAATCCGTTACTTTTACGGTAAAGCTTACTACGCCGTCCGTAGTATTTGCCGTATAAGTATATTCGCCGTCCTGCAAGCGGAACAGATACAGATAGTTAAGGTAGAAATAATTTTCCACCTTTTTATAATCGGAATAACTTATTCCGTTGCCGTATAAAGTCTGCGAGCCGAAAAGGTCTTTGCTTACAATTGCTTCGTCGTATAATACGATGCGAACGGGCAAGTCGTATGTATTCGTTACTTTAGGATCCAAAGTGTATGCGTAGCTGCCCTTATCGAATTCGTATACTTCTTGCTCTGCATGCGGCTTACGGGTATCGTAAACGCATACGGTCATTGTAAACACGTGTCCGTTTGCCGTAACGTAAACGGAATAATTGCCGTAATTCGCTTCGGAAATATGATCCAAAACGAGCTTTTCGTCGTCAAACGAAACCACGTTGAGCACGGACGAACAAGCTACGTCTGTAACGTGCCCCTGTTTCAAGCTCCATTTAGCGGTTAACGCGTCGCTCGCCGCAGAGTATTTCGAAAGATCTGCGTAAACGGTCTGATCGTAATACAGAGTGGTATCCTGTATTTCGATTTGGAAATTGACAGACGGTTTTCCGTCCTTAAATACCATGTAAACGGCGTGTTTGCCTACCTTCAACTTGCCGAGCAACGCGCTTTGCATTACGACGGTATCGGAAGTGTTTGAAAAACCGCTGTAATATTTGGTGCCCTCTATTTCGAAATACGATATCTTTGAATCGTACATCGCAGCTTTTACAGAGAGGTTGTTTTTATTGTAGATATCGTACGTGAAGGTCTCCTGCCCAAGCAAGCTCGGGTTTCTCGAATCCGTAACCACCACGCTGAAGCCTGCGGAATTTCCCCTTCCGCCGTAAAGTCTGAAAGCTAAAGTTCCGTACGCGAAAGAGTTGAGGTAATCGGCTTTAAGAATAAATCCTCCGTCCGTCAAGATGTAATCTCTGCCCTCTACGAGCTTAGCACCGCCGTACATAAGTCTGCCAAAGTAGTTGTTTTCGCCGTAATTAACGGTAAATTCTACGTTTTCGCCCGTGAATTTATCATAAGTTACACGCGCAGGCGCAACGGATACCGCGGACGCAGGCGCGTAATTTACGTAATCTCCGGTGCCCGTCTGCGTTTGACCGGACGACGGAGTTGTCGAGCCGCCGCCGGGCGTCGTTGACTCAACTACGAGCAATTCCACGCTGAACGAATTTACCGAAGTGTAGACCGTAAACGAGTACTTCTTTTGGGGCGTAAGGTCCAAAGTGCGTATATACGAAGGTTCGATAACGAGGTTGTAAATCGAATTGCCCGATCTTGCCACCGTTCTGAAATCATCGCCGCCCAAGCCGTTGCCTTCAACGCCGAGGATGCGTTTTCCGTACGTTTGCAAAACGAATATTGCCGAAGTCGGCGCGTTTACGTCGTACTGATAGGTTGCGTATATAGCATAGGGCATACGCGCGTCCGTAACCTTTACCTGAACGTAAAACGCCTTTCCGTCGACGGTTACGTTCAAAGTATGTTCTCCCTCGCCAAAAACGTTTACTACGGTGGAATAAGATATTACCAGATAGCCGCCGCGAAGGTCGGCATTTCCTGCCGCGTCAACCGCATTGAAGCCGAAAGTCAGTTCGGTAGAGCCGTAAGTAACGCTCTGTACCGCCTTGCCGTAGGACTCGGCGCGGATATATAAATTGCCCGATTTTTCGGTGAGCGTATATTCAACGCTTTCCTGTAACGAAACGTCGCGCGAATCCGCAAAATTTATACTGCCTGTCAGATCTACGGTAACCAGTTCGTTTGCAAAATTCAAAACGTTTTGTATGGTTATTTCCGCTTTGCCGTAAGGAACGTTAGCCTGCAGATAGTCGTTATCTATATACATAACGTTATCGTACGTATTGCAGTAATAATATTCTGCGGGTACGATTTTTCCGTTAAGCAAAACTATAAACGAAACGGCGTCGTTCTTTGCGAAAGCGATAGCCATGTCGTCCGAAGTATTTAGGTCGTAACCGACGTTGCCTATTTGCGCATAATAGCGATTTCCGCTGCTCCTTACGTAATTGAGCGCCTCGTTGCCGCTCAACGAAGCGTACGGCAACAGAGATTCCATAACCTTTACGGTAACGACGAAATCCGATTCCGTCGTATAGACCTTATAAGTATAAGCGCCGACCGATAAGTTGCGCAAAAACGCCTCTTTAAACGTCAGCGTGCCGCCGTTTATCGTGTAACCGGCGGGCGATAACCCTTCTCCCTCTACCTTCGTTATATACTTTTCGTCGTACAGCTCGAATGTAAACGTAACGTCGCCGCTCAGCGACCTGTCGAAAGTTTTGTTGTATTCGTCGTCCACGGGGGAACGGGAATCAAACACTTTAACGGGAATTTCCAAAGGATCTCCGCCTTTCACGTCGATAACCAAGGTATTTTCACCGTACGGCATCGTGGCGAGATAGGAAGGCAATACGGTTATGGTAACCGTTGCTGCGTCCTTTTGAGTTACCGTATAGCCGTTTTGAGGAATGCCTTTTACCGTCAAAGTGTTGTCGTACTTCATGACGGTAATCTCGAGGGGTTCTATATCCGCCTTGTCTATTTCAAAGCTGTTCTTCCCGTAAACGTAAGCCTCGCGGGAATCGGTTATCTTAAAGTAGACGCTTATATAACCTACGCCCGTTACCACGTACCCGTAATAAGTGCCGTAATTATAATCTTTAAAGTAACTTGCGGGTATCTTAACGTGCAAGTTGCCCGTTTCGGCGTCGACGCTCGTCTCTCCGCTAACAAACGATATAAGCCCCGCAAAGCGAGTTCCTATATCGAGAATTTTGTTGTTTTGATCTTTAACTTCCTTCCACTCTTTGGAATCTATTCCGAAATATTCGAGCATCTCGTCGTATTTCTTAACGAGTTTGCTGTTTGTATCTATCAAAGAACGAATTTCCTCGTCGGAATACGCCCCTACGAACACGCCGAGATAGTCAATCTCGTTGTAAACCACGTTTTCCTCTTCATTGTATATCTGAACGATAAGCCCGTTGGCTAAAGTAAATTCTATGTCCTTCGGTTTAGATTTATCGAGCGTTTGCTCCTCGTCGTCAAGCAGATACGGCAAGGTGTTTAAGGAAACCACGTCCATCGCGGTAACCACGTTTACTTTGCCCGATTTGTAAGTGTAAACGAACAACCAGGAGTCGTGCATCTCGCTACGCATGAGTTTGTCGTCGTGCTTGGTCGGGTTATAGTTGGAAGTAATCATTACGTTGGCTTTCGATCCGTCCGTTTCGAGTATCCTCAGATAGTCGTAGCCGACGTCCGTAATATACGCCTTTCCGTCGTAATACGAAACGCGCATAGCCGTTTTCGGATCCATTACCTCGCACAGTTCAACGTAGTTAGCTACGCCGTTTTTAACGGAATACAGTCCTAAAGAATATGGCAGAACGCCGTTTTTCTTTTCCTTTACTATAAAGATGCCGAGCGGGGAAATCCCTAACGATTTAAAATTATTTTCGTGCGTAACGCCGCCGTTTTCACCGCGCATAAAGCACTCGGTTATATTTCCGTCCTTATCGAGGTTGTAATATACGACCGCGTCGTCGTAAACCGCGGTTTCCCAATATTTATGATCGTTTACGTTGCGGCGGGTAAGGTTTGCGCCGTCGTAAGTAAAGTACGCCTTTTCTTTCGCGTTTTCCGCGTATATCACGTAAACGTTAAGATTGTTGTCGTAGCGCATTCTGTAAACCTTCCACCCGTTAGGCAGGCGGATAAATTTACTTATACCGTCAACGCAATCGGAACGGTAATATCTGTAAACGACGTTTTCGTCTTTCGTAGTTACGTAATAAATATAATTTCTGTCCGAGCAAAGCACTCTTTGCACGTCGCTTACAACCGTCCTTTCGGTAAAGGCGGTACGGCCGACGCGGCGAAGGTTTTCTTCGTTGAGAACGTAAATGTAGTGATCGTCTATATCGACTATCTGCTCGGCTCCTATTTTGTTTTTGTATACCGCGTATTCGTAATTCGACGACGAATAAGTCAGGTACCCGTTAGAGTCCTTAAAGTAGCTGCCGTCTCCGTCCGTGGCGAAAATCGGCGTGGTATAATAAAGCGCCTCGTCCTTATACGGGGTTTTGGGTATGCCGCCCTTCAAAAACTCGTGTTCGGCAAGTACGTACGTCCCGTCGAATATCTTTATTTTAAATTCGTCCAGAGGCAAAACGATGAAGTTGAGCTTAATTTCCAGATAATACTCGAAAGTGCATTGCGAGTATACGCGATACGAGCCTTCTACTACTGCGTTTGCACTTTCCGCCGAGGTGTTGGTGCCCGAATTTTCCGACGCGGCAATCGTCACCTCTCCGGAAAGATCGGTTTCCAACTCCAACAGATCGAGGTTCAACCTCAGCACGGTTACGGATTCTTTGCCTTTGTTAAGGCTAAGCCCCACCGAAAACCGCACGAAAGTAACGTTGATATCCATTTCGCCGGCAAGGCTGAGATACGTCTGCGCGTCGTAGTTGAAATCCACGAAAGGTCTGCATACGGGCACGCCGTCGGCTATCATAACAATGCCCGCGCTGTAATCGAGGGCAATTATATTTTCAACGTAAAGCGACGCCGCTATCGCGCCTATCGCGTCAAAGCAGACGGAAAAGTCCAAAGACACGGCGCCGAGCGTTTCGGGAACGCGATATTTGAAGTCCACGTATTTGTATATAGGTTCTTCCAGCCCCACGAGGTCCAAGAAAAGCAAGTGCAGAGTAGAGCGTCTGTTGTCCGACTCTACGAATTCACCCGAAAGGTTTATGTCGCACACGGTGGTGCTTACGAGTTTGCTCGATATGCCGAACGCAAGGTCGTTCATTACGGCTGGGAAATCCATATCCAAAAGTATATACGCTTCCGGATGATAGAAAACGAGTTCGACTATGACAGAAACTGAAAGGTCTCTATCCATGCGCTCGCTTATTCCGTTAAGTTTAAAAATTTCCTTTTTGGCGTCGGCACTCAAAAATTTGGTAAGGTCGACCTCTACGAGAATGCGCAGATATTCGCTCGTCAACTGCACGGCGCCGCCTGCGTCCAAATTAGTAGTTTTATCTATGGGTATCGTCTTGCCAAAACGCACGAGTTCTCCGTCGTCGTTATATACGGAGGACGCTTGACCGAACGTATTGCCGAGGTCTGACGGAACGTCGGGAACGTACCTTAAAATGGAACTGTATTCGGATGAAATATATTGCACGCCGTCGCCAACCGCTTTAACGCAAACGAAATATTCGTTCCAGGCGGTAGGTAAAACGTAGCCCGTAAGCTCTTTCGATACGGGTATTTCCTGCCCGTTGAGCGATACCATATAGCCGTCGGCACCCTCTATTTTGCCCCATTTTACGGCGTTGCCCTCTATGGATATCTGCGGCGTTTGCAACACCTGCGCCTTCATGGGCACGGAAATCAAATATTCTACGTCTTGGTAATTATAGAGATAAAGAACTTCGTCGGGGATAAATTTAACGAAATATTCTCCGCCGAAGAACACTTCTGCGGTCGGGTCCGTCCAAACGAATTTACCGGAAACGGTAGTCTTTCCGCCCAAAAGCGCCACGTCGCTCAACGTCGTGCCGAGCGTGGTTTCTTCTGCCGTCGGCAGGGAAAGCAACTTGTACTCCGTCAGCTTTTGAAAGAGCGCGGTGTATTCGCCGTCGTCCTCGACCGTAAACGCATATTCGTTATCTGCGCTAAGCTTTTCATCGCCGTAAAACCACCCCAAAAAAGCCACGTTTTCGGCTATGTACTCGGTTGAGTCCAGCACGCACCGCTCGCCCTCTTTCAACGAGATATCCTCGTCTTGTGCGACGGCGGTACCGTCGGAATAAGCGTAATGCACGAGAATTGAAAGGTATTCTTTTTT
The DNA here is from genome assembly GCA_905235795.1 of uncultured Clostridia bacterium. GTDB lineage: Bacteria > Bacillota > Clostridia > Christensenellales > Borkfalkiaceae > RGIG3732. Next base: position 6,984 of record CAJOMS010000043.1, read on the forward strand.
GCCGCATCTCGTACAAACGTTGTTAACGTAGTCGTGGCCGAGCGCGGGAATAACTTCGGTGTAACTGTCGTCGCCCTTAACGCATTTAAACAGTTTTTCACCTTCCTCCGTACATGTAGGCTCTTTGATTATCGTGCTTTCGTACGAATGCTGATGTTCGTCATTTGCGGAAATAGTACACGACGCAAACGACAGCGCACAGCAAACGAAAAACGCCGATATCAGCAATACGCTTAATTTTCTAAGCATTCCGAATTTCATTTTTTCAAACCTCCGAAAAAATAAATAAAATTTTTAATATTAAAAAATGATATTTTTCGGCCGTTATCCATGAAAGCGCGGCTACGCACTATGGGGCAAAAATCTGCGCTTATTTTTTAAAAAAGCCGAAAATTACAATTCAGTTTTTATTGTAACATAAATTATCATTGTTCTGCAAGAAATTTATTAATGAAAATCAGCAAAAATATAATTTTTTGCATAGTTTCGTAACGAGACAAGAAAAAAGCGCACTACAATCTCGTTTTAAGCTGATTATAGTGCGCTAAACTTTTATATGAAATTAAAATTCCGTACGAGATCCGCTGTTTTAGGATCGAACTTTTTTTTCGTACTTCATATCTGCGTTGGCAACCACTTCTTCGCCGCGTTTTATCTCAAAAATTTTACTGACCGACGTGTCGCCGACGAATATTTCAAGTTCCTGCCCGTAAAGGCACTCCCGAGCGAATCTTATATCTAAAACCGTAACTCTATTCTCGTCGAAAAATTTGGGAGAAAGTGCGTTTAACGCGAGTTTTACGTAGTTTACGTTATTGAAATGCCTCGTGTAATCAAGATCGCCCGAACGGACTTTATAGCCGTAAGCCCACTCCGTTTCCGCCGTGCACGGCTTGCGGTAAGCGTCTGTAAATACCCCGTCCGTACACTCCATATCCGTAGGGTACAAAACCGAAGAAATCCTACGCAGGTTACGCTTTTGGATATCCATAGCGCACACTTCCGATTTCATCACGAAAAGAAGCTCGCCTTCGCCCGAGCGGAAGGCTATTTCGTAATCGAACGCCACGCCCGTCAGCCGCGTAGTGTAAGAACGTGCAAATACTGGTTCCTGCCATTTAGGCATTCTAAAAATTTTAAGCTTCGTTTTGGCTACCACCCACGCGGCGCCGCATTTTTCGGACATAGACTTGTTGTCGCTGCCCAAACTTCCGAGAAACTCCGTAATTATATCCTGCTGCCAATCGAAAGCGCCCGTTATGCTCAGTCCGAAATTGAAGTCCATCAAAGAGTAGTCGGCGCGCAATTCTTTTGAAAATTCATATTTCATGCGCTACATCAAACTCACTATCAGATTAGAGGCAAGCACTATCAGTATAAGCGCTATCGGGTAAGTTGCGGCGTATGCGCCGGCAACGTCCTCCGTTCCGGTAGTGGAGATCAACGTGCCGAGTGCCGGAGTGGAAGTCATTCCGCCGCATATCGAACCGAGGTTGTTGAACAGCGGTATGTGCAAAACGTGTTTTGCAAATAAAAATCCCACTATCATAGGTACGAGCGTCATTATCACGCCTGCGATAAAGCCGTAAAGCACTATCATTGCGCCGAGTTCGGAAGCGGAAATTTTATCCACCAAAGAAATGCCGCCTTCAACGCCCGCGCCTACGAGGAAGAGCATCAAACCGAGCTCTCTCAAAGACTTTATCGTCGCTTCCGGAACCTTTAACGAAAGTTTGCCTATCCTGCCGAAGTGCCCCAAAATAAGCGCCACGATCAGCGGGCCGCCCGTGTTGCCGAGGTTGAATTTAGCGCCCGCGTAGCCCTTGCTCGTCAATGGTATAGTGATAGAGCCGAGCAAAATACCCAAAATAACGGCTATTGCGAAAACGCCGAGCCCGAACGGATCTATTTCAAACAGTTTGCCCTCGTATTCTTTCTTTTGTGCGCTTTCGGACGACTTCATCTTCATGCGTTCAGC
>CAJOMS010000044.1 GCA_905235795.1 uncultured Clostridia bacterium
GCCGTTTTCCTTTTGAGCCTTGGCAAGGCAAAAGCAAAATCTTTGCGGGAGCCCTATAAAATAACAGCAGGTCTATGGCGGTTCAACTCGACCTAAAAACTAAAAAATAACGACCACCCATAATAGGGTAGTCGTTATTTTATGGAGCTGGTAGGCGGATTTGAACCGCCGACCTGCTGATTACGAATCAGCTGCTCTACCACTGAGCCATACCAGCACTTGAATATTTTTATAATTTATGAACATCCATCCATAAATTATACTTTTATGTTTGACATTTGGGCAAAAAACATATAAAATATATACGTTGGAAACATTCACCGCTCAATGCTAGATTATTATAGCACATCTTTTTGCAATAATCAAATATTTTTAAGCGATTATATAATTTTTCTTTTAAAAAAAGAAATTTTATTTGGAGACGCACAGTGAATTATCATATAAGCACGTCTTTGATCTTGCGGGAATTCCCCAAAAGGGACTGCGAATGCCCGCTTTGCGAGATACGCGCTACGGTCGAAAATAACGTTGTAGAGCAATATCTCAATGAAGCCGTCATGGCTAAAACCGCAAGGCAGGGCGTTAACGAAAAGGGCTTTTGCGACAGACATTTCGATATGTTGTTCGCGGGGCAAAGCAAGCTTGGGCTAGCTCTTCAATGCGTTACGAGAATGAACGTTTTAAAGGAGAATCTGGACGCCCCTTCAAACGTCAAAAGTGCCCAAAAACGTGCGAAAAAGGTGCTTTCTTCAATTCAGACGTGCGTTATTTGCGACACGGTGGAAGACCACATGCAGCGCTATTATAAAACCGTTGCAGAGATGTATTATGCCGAAGAAGATTTCCGCGAACTGCTGGATTATACCAAAGGTTTTTGCTTAAAAGATTACGCGCAACTGCTCTTAAACGCAAAATATGCGGGCTTGCGCGCAAAAGAGTACGTCAAAGTGCTTGCCGAAAAGGAAAAAGAAAATTTCGAAAGGGTGCAGAACGACCTTCAGACGTTTTGCGACAGCCACGATTTTCGCACCGCCGGCAGGGACCTCGGCACGGCAAAAGATTCACTAAAAAGAACGAGAATAAAAATTTACGGCAAAGGCGATAAGTAGCCTAAATCACACGAAATAGGGGGGATATTTTGCGTAAGATAAAAGTAGCCGCGGCAATTTTTGCCATCGTGGCAACGTTACAATTTTCGGGGTGTAAGGTCTTTCCCAACGCGGCGAGCAAAACGATGAATGCCGGCGTTTCGACCTCAGACGATACGGGCTCGGAGGCGAGCGGGAATTCCGGAAACGGCTCGCACGGCATAGACGAGCCGTATGCGGAAAATCCGGATCACGTACCTGCCGATATAAACGTATCCTTAAACGCGGACGGAAATACTTTGATGTGGAACGCTCCCGGCGCGTATATCTTTGAGGTTTTGTTGGGGAATGAAGTGATTTGCGTAACTACCGAAAACAGGTACGTAGTAAAAAACGTGCAAGCGGGCGTTTACACTGCTACAGTGAGGGCGTATGAAGCGATCGGCGAAATTTCCTACGCTTACGCGCAGACGGACATTGTGATAAAGGCGGAAGCTCCGTCTTTGACGATAGACGGCAACTGTTTAACGTGGAACGCCGCCGAGGGCGCAGCAAAATACGTAATTTATAAGGACGGGGCCTTTTTCACGCAAACTTTGATAACTTCGCATATCGTCAGCCAAACGGGTATATACACCGTTTTCGCAGTATTTGACGACGAAAGGCTGAACAGCGACGGCAGTAATCCCGTTGCGGTGGGCAACGTTCCGCTGTCCGCTCCCGAGTTAAAATTGGAGGAAGGGAATCTTGCGTGGAAGGCGGTTGCCGGTGCGGAGAGGTATGTTATCGTCGTTGAAGGCAAATCATACGGTGCCGTAATCGTGTACGATTCTAGCGAGAAAGAGTATTTTTACGATATCGCCGCCGTTTACGAGGACAAGTTGAAGTACGAATATCCAAACGGCGTAACAGTTGAAATTTACGCTTGGGCATTCGGATTGGAACAGAGCAAAAATTCAAATAAAGTGTTTTATAGCGCAAACGCATAATTATCAGCGCCGCTTATTCGGCAGACGTTTTTCGACCGACAGATACGTCGGTCAATTTTTATTTAAAGCGAAAATTCGGCAAACGGTGCCCGTTTTGTTTTGTGAATTTTTAAAATTCGTTCGTTCGGGTTTACAAATCGTATAATTTATGTTATAATTAAATATACGGTAAAATTATGGGTAAAATTTTCGGCAAAAAAAATAAAAAGCTCGGCCTCGGATTAGGCGGCGGAGGGGCGAAGGGCAGCGTGCATTTGGGCGTGCTGCGCGCCTTTGAAGAAGAAGGTATTAAGTTCGACGTCGTCGTCGGCACGAGTATAGGAAGCCTTATAGGGGCTTTGTACGCGCGCGGACTTTCCGCAAAAGAAATTGAGACAATTATTTCAAACAGTACTTTGAGCGACGTTAAACACCTGCTTTTTACGCGTTTTACCGGCGGTGGAGTGGATCAGATGATCAAACTTGCTACGGGCAATCTTGAATTTGACGACCTTAAATTGCCTTTTGCATCGGTTGCGGTCGATCTTTACAGCGGAAAAGAAGTTGTTTTTACAGAGGGGAATCTTATCAAGTGCATAGGCGCAAGTTGCGCGATCCCGCCGTATTTTCACGCGGTGGAATATAACGACGCCAAGTACGTGGACGGGGCTTTTCGCAACATAATCCCGTGTGACGCGGCTAAAAATTTGGGGGCGGATTTCGTAGTGGGCGTTGACCTTTCTATGAACAGGCAGTCTAACGAAATAAGCAGGCGTGCGCTGAACGAGATGTATCCCGAAAACGGCATAGTTCCGTGCAATCCTTCGGAAAACGGTTACGCCGCTTGCGACGTGATGATTGCTCCCGACCTTACGGGTTATAGGTCTACGAGTATTACGTCTATGTCGGAAATGTTCGATATAGGCTATTTTGCCGCCAAAGAAAAGATGCCGGAAGTTAAAGCCGCGCTTGAAAGAAATAAAGTCCGCAAATTCGATTGATCGGACGTATATTGCATTATCGGTAGAGAGGAAGATATGCTTAAATTAACGAACGTAACAAAAATTTACGACGTAGCCGACGAGAAGGTCGTAGCTTTAAGCGACGTAAATCTGGAATTTCGCAAAAGCGAATTCGTTTCCATACTCGGGCAGTCCGGCTGCGGAAAGACCACCCTTTTGAACATCATAGGCGGGTTGGACAGGTATACTTCCGGAAGTATGGAGATAGCGGGTATTTCTACCGAAAAATATTCGGACAGAGATTGGGATTCTTACCGCAACCATTCGATAGGTTTCGTGTTTCAAAGTTACAATCTTATACCTCACCTCAACGTGCTTGCAAACGTAGAGCTCGCCTTGACGTTGGTCGGCGAAGATAAAGAAACGCGCACGCAAAAGGCTTTAAAAGCGCTTGAAACCGTGGGGTTGAGGAACAAAGCTTATAAAAAGCCCAACCAGCTTTCGGGCGGGCAAATGCAGAGGGTAGCGATAGCGCGCGCCATCGTAAACAACCCAGATATAATTCTTGCAGACGAGCCGACGGGCGCTTTGGACAGCGAGATAAGTATTCAGGTCATGTCCATTTTAAAGGAAATATCCAAGACCAAGCTCGTCATCATGGTAACGCACAACGCCGAGCTCGCGCGCGATTACAGCACGCGAATCATACGTTTGTTTGACGGCAAGGTGGTTGGCGACACCATGCCTTACGACAGCGGCGAAAAGGAGGAAAAAGAGGAACTTCCGCTCGAAAATTCAGCGGTTGCGGGGGCGCTTCGCATTGAAAACGGCAAGCCTTCGGCAGTTACTTCCGAGGTAACCGCGCAAGAAGTTTCCGCCGCGGTAAGGGCTTACGTACAGGAATATTGCGGCGTGAAGTTCGCGGTTTTCACCACCGCAAACGGCAAGATAATAACCCCGCTGAACTCCCGCGTTAAAAAGCTTGCAAAAGGCGGTTTTTACGCGAAAAAGACGCTTAACGGCTCTGATCTTGCCGCAGTGGAAGCGGCCTTCGGGCTAAAAAAGAGCGACCGCCGCGCGGAGGCGCAGCAAAAGAAGTACGAAAAGAAACCCGCCATGAGTCTTTTAACGGCGTTTTCCCTTTCGTTAAACAATCTGACGACCAAGAAATTCAGGACTTTCCTCACGGCGCTTGCGGGCAGTATAGGCATTTTGGGCATAGCGCTGGTGCTTGCGCTCTATTCCGGCCTCAACGGATATATCGATAGGCAGGAAGTTGCGCTTTCAAGCTATCCGTTGACCATAACTCGCAACGTTAACGATTACGACGCTATGGTAAACACCGTCATTTCTTCGCTCGACGGGTTAGACGGCAAGTACGACCGCAATAAAGTTTACGTCTATAAGTTAGTGCAACAGATACTTGCAAACCAAAATAAAGAAAACGTCTTTGATAAAGAGATGATAGACGCCATAAAAAATATCGATCCCGCTTATTATTACGACATCTACGAAAATTACGGCCTTAATTTCAACGTTGTAAAGAAGATAGATAAAGGCACCAATCTTTTGGGGTTCGTAAACACGGCGAGTATGTATTATATGGCTATAAACACAAATTCTTACTGGTCACAGCTGCCGAGTAAGGAACTGGTTAGCGAGCAGTACGAACTTCTGGCCGGGCACTATCCCGAAAGCAAAGAGGAGCTCGTGCTTATTTTGGATGGCAAAAACCAAATCAGCGATATAAACCTGTTTTTCAACGGGCTTAATATGGAAGGCGTGAGCCTTAACTATAAAAGTGCCGACGACGTTGCGTCGCTTACCATGTTGGTTTCGGATTTCGTCGATACGGGCAAAGACTTAGGCGCTTTCCGCTTGATACCCAACGATAATTATTACGTTAAAAACGGCAATAATTACGTTAAAAACGAAACTACCAGCCCTGCCGGTACGATAAAGGCGATAAATAGCGAAATAAGCAATCGCGTGGGCAGCGGGTATAGACTGTACTTCTTCCGCGGGGATAATACGGACGACGATAGCTCGTCTTTCGTATATACCAAGTCCATGCAAGGATGCACCACTTTAAAGATAAGCGGCGTAATTAAACTGCGCGACGACGTTACCGTGGGCGTTCTCGGCACCAACGCGATAGGTTACACCAAAGAGTTGACCGACTACGTTATAGCAACCGCGTGGGCGTCTAAAATGATGCAAGAGATTTACTCGGGCTTACCTGAAAAGGTAAAAGAGTCGGATTCCGAACTTTCTGCCGCGTTAAAGGGCTACGGGTATTCGCTCGTGCCGAACAGTATTTCCATCTACTGCAAAAGTTACGACGGCAAACAGGCCGTCAAAAACGCCTTGAAGGATATAAGCCAACAGCGCAAGGAGAAGGGACTTTCAGAAATCGTCTATTCGGACCTTATGGGCGTAGTGCTTAACGTCGTGCAGCAATTTATTCAGATAATTACGCTGTCGCTCTTGGCGTTAACGGCTATTTCTCTCATCGTTTCGGCGTTGATGATAGGCATAGTAACTTACGTTTCAGTACTCGAGCGCACGCGAGAAATAGGCGTTTTAAGGGCTCTTGGCGCAAGAAAGGTGGACGTCTCCCGCATATTTAATGCGGAAACCGTAATTATAGGTCTCGTTTCGGGCATTTTGGGAGTGTTGATAACTTACCTTATAAGTTGGCCGCTCGGCGTTATTCTTGCAAGCTATACCGGCGTTTCGGGCTTGGTGGCGTTGCCTTGGTATTTCGCGTTGATGCTCGTAGTTTTAAGCACGTTGCTTACGCTTATAGCGGGCTTCATACCAGCTAATATCGCAAAACGCAAAGATCCCGTAAAGGCTTTGCGCGCGGAATAACACAGCGAGATTTTGCTGCGCAAAGTTAAGGATTTAAAACTTTTAGGCACAAGACTAAAATATCACAAAATTATAAAGGCGGCAGTTTGCCGCCTTTTATCGTATGAAAATTTACGTCTGTTTTTTCTTGACAAATTTTTTCGTAAAAGTTATAATGATTAAATATAAACTATAATGAATAAATATTATAAAAGGAGAGAAAAATCATGTTCAAAAAGAGACTGTTATCAATTTTGATTGCCGCGTTAGCCGTTGCCTGCGCGTTGTTTGCATTTACCGCCTGCGGGCAAAAAAACGAGTTTGCCGATCCCGAAACAGTAAAGCCGCACGACCACACGGGCGAGTGGCAAGTCGTTACCGAGCCTACCTGCACGACGGTCGGCCTGCAAGAAAAAGTTTGCATGATTTGCGGACGGAAGTTCGATTCCGAAGAAATACCTGCTTTTGGGCATGATTATAAGGATAAATATTGCACCGTTTGCGGTAGGAGAGAACCCTCCGATCCGTCACCCGAAGAACTTTTTAGTTTTTTAAGGAGAGAGAACTCTTTTGCCGTAACGATTTCTCCAACTAAAATCGTAGACTTGCCGGAAGAACTCGTATTCCCTTCAGAGTATAACGGCTTACCCGTAACGCAACTCGAAAATATAGCAGGAGAGGAAAGTGATCCCGGCTTTGAAAACGTAAAGGTTATAGAGTTGCCTGCAAACTTAAACGAATTCAACGTGTTCTATTTTAGAAAATTTAGTAATTTGGAAAATATCTATATAGATGAAGATAACCCGAATTTTACGTCGATTGACGGTAATTTGTACAGCCACGATAAAACGAAATTATTCTTTTACGCTATCGGCAAAAAGGCAGAATCGTTTACCGTGCCGTCTTACGTTACGTCTATAATCAACGCGTTCCCGTATTGTAAAAATATAAAGGAAGTCGTTTTACACGAAAGAATAACAGAAATAGGAGACTATGCTTTTTATTTATGTCAAAATTTGACTGACGTAATCTTGCCCGACGGCTTGACCACTATAGGTACCTACGCTTTTTTGGGATGTAACAACTTAAAAGTGCTGGATATCCCTTCATCGGTCACACAAATCGGGATAGGTGCGTTTTCCAATACCGGTTTGATCGAAGCGGAGATACCTTTCGGCATTACTACGATTGAACCCAGTACGTTTAGATACTGTAAAAGCTTACAGAGCGTGAAAATACCGTCATCCGTAACGGAAATAAAATTGAGTGCTTTTATGAATAGCGGGTTGACGAGTATAACGATTCCCGCTTCGGTCGAAACTATAGAGTCGTACATTCTATCTGAATGTGAAAATTTGTCGGATATTCGCGTTGAAAAGGGAAATAAAAATTATAAAGTCGAAAACGGCGCACTATATTCTTATGATGGAAGCGTTTTGATGCAGTACGCTTTAAACAGAGCCGACGAATCGTTCATCGTTCCCGCCTCGGTAAAAGTTATAGTTAACCGAGCTTTTTATAAAAGTAAAAATTTAAAGAATTTAACTGTGGAGAAAAACTCTCAACTTGAAACTATAGAGTTTGAAGCGTTTGCCTATTGTGATAATTTAAAAAGCGTAAACCTGAGTAACGCGTCCGCGCTCACCACGATAGGAACAGGTGTTTTTTCCTATGACCTGAATTTGGAAGAATTTGATTTTAACGGCTTGAGCTCGCTCGTTACTATACAAGAAGCCGCATTTCGAAATTGCGAGAATTTGAAAAACGTTTATTTGGAGGGGGCAACCGCTCTTACTTCCATAGAGAAAAACGCTTTTAGAGAAACCGGAATAACCGAAATATTTATACCTGCAACGGTAAATACTATAGGTAGTGAAGCGTTTTATAATTGTGCGGATTTGGAATGCGTAACGTTTGCCGAAGGCAATAAGCTTACGACTGTTGAAGATGGTTTGTTTTCCAATTGTAAAAGTTTAAAGAGCATAGACCTGCCGGAAACGGTTACCGCTATAAACGACTATGTTTTCTATGGTTGCGAAAGCCTTGAAAGCGTAACGCTTCACGCAAGAGTGGCGACCATAGGCCTGTATGCGTTTATGTATTGTAAGAATTTAACGAGTATTGATTTACCCGCATCGATAAGGCAGATAAAATCCGATATATTTTCTTTTTGCGACAATCTGGTCACCGTGAACTATGCGGGGACGATAGCGCAATGGAATGCTATCGCAAAAATCAGAATCAGTTTTATGTTGACTATCATTGATTTCCGTTTCGGCGGCGCAGATGATTGCAGAATATATTGCAAGGACGGCGTTTTGGATAAGGATTTTAAAGAAATAACAGAGTGATATGTAAAGGATATAAATAGGAGTTGTTGTAATGGATTACGTATATAAAACCAAGGGCGTGTGTTCGTCTGAAATTCATTTTCATCTCGAGGGCAACGTCGTCAGCAAAATAGAATTTGTAGGCGGGTGCAACGGTAATCTTAAGGCTATATCGAAATTGCTTGAAGGGTACACCGTTGAACAGATAGAGGAAAAGCTTTTGGGCAACACGTGCGGGCGCAGACCTACTTCGTGCGCGGACCAGTTGGCAAAAGCCGTCCGAGAGGCAGCCGATTCCGCAAAATAAAGGCTTTAAAGCGGTTGAGCATATTTGATTAGCATAGTAAAAATTTAAAAATCCGCCCCGATTGCGTAGAATCGGGGCGGATAATACTATGCAAAACCGAGGGAATAAATAAGAAAAAAATATTTTTTGATAAGCGGCTTAAAACAGTTGAAAAAATTTGCAAAAAGTGATAATATAACAATGCTGTGATTTTACAGGCGAAATATTGGGGTGTCGCCAAGCGGTAAGGCTACGGACTCTGACTCCGTCATCCGGGAGTTCAAATCTCTCCACCCCAGCCACGTCGCGGCAAAGCGAATTATGCAAAAGGTCGTTCTATGAACGGCCTTTTTGCTTTGACGCTTGCCGCTCCTTTATCCCAAAAACTTTTTCTTAAAACTTTTTGGGAACCCTGTTTTACGACGAAAGTCGGCAGAGATATTTTTTTACACCTTACAGGTGTAAAAAGACATCCAACCCGCCGAGTGGGAGTGACGCGATCGGCGGCTTTGCCGCAACGATACGCTATTCCGTCCTCGCTTCGCTCGTCCTTACAAATCTCTCCACCCCAGCCACGAATTTAGACACGCACCCGCGTGTCTTTTTTCATACCCGCAGACTTTAAGATAAATTTAAAGGCTGAATGCTATCATTTAAAATCCTTGAGTTTATCAGCGATAATGCATTTTAAACGAATCGACTTTCCCGTGTTATTACACGAAATTTTTTTCGTAGCAATTCTCGAAATAATGAGATTTTTAAGGTTAATCACAAGTCCTTTAAATCGTTCGATTTTGCCTGTTTTTCCCCAATTTGGGGAAACTTTTGGGGAAACTTTACAATGTAATTTTCTCTTATCGTTCTTCTGTTTTTCCTTATCGGGGCTTACATTTTCAGCCCCGATAAGTTTTTACTTTTAAATATTGTTGGGGAAATTTCTTCTCAATAGTCAACTTTTGCGGCTTCTTTCAGCTGAAATTCGGTCGAAAAATCAGTGTAACCTCTGTTTACCCTCGATGCTAAAACGTCTTTATCCTCGGAATGTCCCGACCACATCATAACTACTTCGGGATTAACGCCGCATTCCTTTGCTCTCGTAATAAAAGTGTAGCGAAGTTCGTGCAGATGGTGCGTTGGGAAAAGCTTTTTCATTCTGTTAGATAAAGTGTTGAGATTCACGTTTTTAGCTTTTTCAAAGTCAACGTAAGGCAAAACCTTTTTAAATGCAGGCGTAAACGGAATTTTTCTCAAAACGACATCTTGACCGAGTTTTTCTTTGCTCGTTTCGCATTGAAGCCATTCGCCGTCGATAATTCTCAACGTCTTTAATTCCGACTTTCTCAGCCCGAAGAAGTTCAACACGAGAAGGGCGTCAACGCCTTCTACGTCTCTATTCTTTTTGCAATAGTTGATAAGTCGTTCTTCCTCATCTCGCGTGAAAGCGCTACCTTTCTTTACCTGATAATGTGGCAACACGACCTTTTTCATAGGCGAATTGATATTGTAATCTTCTTGCGCCATATCAAAGATACATTTCAGCATAAGAGATAGCTTTTCCGCTTTTTTATTTTTGCCTTCTTTGATGATTGCAAACAGATAATTCTGAATTTCACTTCTCGTTATTGCCGACAGCCTTTTCTTTCCGAACACGGGTTTCAAATCTATTCTGTAACTTCGCTCGTATTCCTTGAAAGTCGATGGTTTCGTCGTCTGCTCTTTGATTTTTAACCATTCTTCCGCATAATCGGAAAACAACGGAATATTGTTTTTCGGCTGAACTTTAGCATAAGAAATGCTTTCGCAGTATGGCCTTGAATAAAACTCATTCAACTTGTTAATAAACCTTCTGCGCATTGTCTCAAAATCGCGACAGGACGCTTCTATATACATATCTTTTCTTCTGACGCGCGCCTCGTAATAGCCGTTGCTTGTGATCCGATAGCTGACTATGTAATTGTTTGCTATAAAAATTTTTCTTATTGGTTCGGGCATATCCTTTATCTCCTGTTTCGTAAATTTAAAACCGGATTTTCGTTCGTCTCCCGAACCTTCCCTGTTTTCCTTCGTCACGGCAATTTTGTTTAACGACGTTGAAATTGCCGATAATTGATGAAATATAGCCGGTAAGCTTAATTCATCTGCGCTGTTTTGTACTATTTGTGTTTGTTTTCTGCTCAATTCTCCTGTTACAATTATTTTTGACCGAGAAAGCGCTTAGTTTATATTTACGCTTTCAAAAGTTCATTACCTAAGTTATAATGGAAAGGTAATTAAG
>CAJOMS010000045.1:0-8824 GCA_905235795.1 uncultured Clostridia bacterium
CTCGGCAGAGAAGAAATATAAGTTGTTATTTAAATATTTTAAAAGGCTTACCGTTATCGGTAAGCCTTTTATATTTTTTTATTCTAAATCGTCCGGTTTGGAAAGTGGTGGCGGAGATTGCTTTCCTTGTAAGGTTACGTTGTTTTCTTCCGCATTTTCATCATCTTTTGAAAACATATTTTTACGAACCTTTTTCTTGTCGAACATTATCAGAGATATTCCTATCAGTATACACATAAAGTCGCGTACACGGTAAATAAGTCCGCCTTGCACGCCGTATCCGGATTCTATGCCTAAAAAGGCGAGCGCCATTGCCATGCCGCCTTCTCGCGAGCCTGCTTGCATAGGTATAATAAACATCAGATTTCCGATCAAGGACGCCATAGTCAGGATGAGTATTCCGCCGAAAATATTGATCGTTTGTCCCAGATAAAGGAAAATTAAAAAATATTCAACGCACTCTAAAACTCTCGATAAATATTGCAGAGCGAAAACCGTCCAGAACCTTGCGCGAGTGGAGCGGAAAGCCTTTATATTGTCGTCAATATGTACGTAAGTTTCAAGGTTTTTGTCGTAAACTTTTTTCATAAACTTTTTCAGGAAAGGAAGTTTAGACAGAAACGACATAAACGGGCGAACCAAGCCGCGGCGTTTGCTTATAAAGAAAGCAAACAAAAACGCCGCAGTGCCGACTGCCGTAATTATCAGAATAACGTCAATAATCGTGTCGCCGGGCATTCCAAGCGCGAAATACACGACTGCGCCCGTAAACCATATAGTAACGTGTCCGACGATATAAAAAAGCGAAAAGGTGAGAGTGGACGAACTTGCTTTTTCGGTGGAGCAGTATTTTTTAAGCGCCATTATGCGGTAAGGTTCGCCGCCGACGAGTCCCGCAGGTGTAACGCTGTTTAACGCAAACCCCGAAAAGCAGATTTTGAACATGGATAAAACGGGTATTTTTTTACCGTCTTTGCCGAGTATTACGAAATAACATATAACGTGGACGATATAGATTACCATCCAAAGCTCCAAAAGCCCTGCGAAAAACAGAAGGGTTTTCGGGCTTAACAGTTTATCCCAGTCGGTAGTTGAAAAGTCGGATTGCCAAAGCATAATGCCCATGCCCGCAAGTCCTATCAAAAAGAATATTATTCGATATTTAAGTTTCATTTATCGGTTTCCGTATTGCTAAAATAATTTTGTTTTACCATATTATCCGCAAGTTTTTCAAATTTGCATATTAACACAATTCTTATCGGCTCTAACACGAATACCACGAACGGAAAATATAAAATTTCAAGGTGGTTCGGCAGAAACAACAGTATAAAAAGAACAATCGTGCGAAGATTAAAGGTTAAAAGGTTGGTAAACTTAACGTATTTACTGCTTTTAGCGGTGTATGCTTCGCTTAAAGATGGCGGCACGGTTTTTCCGTTTTCTTCAATCAAATTAAGTAATTTTTGCGTTTCAGGCGCTTCCTTTTCCTGCGTTTTTGTATACGAACAATATATAGAAAGTCTTAAACGTTCAAAAGAAAACTTTTTACAAGCGGCGATTTGTTTTTTGATCTCGCCCGTTCTCGAAAGTTCGCTGCCGTTACCTTTTTTTATCATATACATATGCATGTTTTTGAAATAATCGACCGTGCGAGACTGTCCGCCGAAAATATAAAAAGCAACTGCCGCAACGGGAATTATCCAAAAACCCCAAGCCGTTTCGGTAAACGGTATATTAACGGGGAAGAGCCTAAAACATAGCGCGACGTAAATGGAAAGATATACTAAAAAATCCATAAAGCCGTCAAGCGTTCTGCCTAAATTACTGTATTTTTTAGTAAGCCGCGCCACCTGTCCGTCGCTCGCGTCGAATACCGCGGCAAGGATTATTAAAAGCACTCCGATTATGTTTAAAAGTAGCGAATTAAAAGCGAGCAATATTCCGCCCGCGACGCCAACAATTCCCGATAAAACGGTGATAACGTTCGGGATTACGTGCATCTTTATAAACGCTTTTGAAAACATCATTGCGACGTAGTCTACGCAATAAGTGTCCAACGGGTCGTTGATATTTTCGCATTTTCTTGCGCTTTTAACGTTGCTTGTTAACGATTTATCCATGTTTAAAAATATACTCCTGTTTTCGTTGAAAAAATGATAATATCCAAGGATTTCAGTTGGTTTCCGTTGTGATTTTTGCACTGCGGCGCAAAAAAAGAACGCGTTTTAAGAAAAACGTTCGCGAACGCCTTTAAATAAAAGCGCTCGCGAAATATTATATCATTTTAAGACGATTTATGCAAGGGGGTAGGGGAATTTGTCGAACACTACTGCATTTTTTTCCTTTGCATAAAGTAGAAAACGATACCTATCGCCACCCACACGCCGAGCATAACGTAACTTTGCCAGCCGAAACTTACGCCGGAAAGTCCCGGAATAGGGACAAGTTGCAATATAATAAACGCCGCGGAAAAGATTACACCTAAAATACCCATTATCATAAGCCATTTTCCGCTATCCTTGTCGCGTTTTAGAACGTGTACCGTTGCAAGCGACGTAAATAAAAAACCTATCGACGCGCCGATCGCCGACATATCCACGAACCAGCCGAGCGCTTCTCTGCCGAGTATAGGACCTGCGAGCGACACGATAACGCAGAAGATTATAGCGTTTTTGGGCGTGCCGTATTTAGAGTCTATTTTGCCGAAAAGCGGGGGCAGATAACCTTGCTTTGACATCGAGTACATAAGTCTTGACGACGCAAGGTAAAAGCCCATAATCCCCGAAAGCACGGCGCAAGAAACGCCTGTGCCGACGAGAACCACTCCGGGTGTGCCCATAATTTTTCTCGCCGCTTCGAGTAAAAGCCAGCGGTTTTTATCTTCCTGCAAAAGTTCCGGCCAGTTGTCTAAAACGGCGGCTGTTACGGTGTTGTTGGAAACGTAAACGAAACAGCCGAACGCTATCGCTATTATCATTATAAAAATGACTTTTTTATACGAGAACTTGAATTCTTCGCTCGCTTGCGGAATAGTGTCGAACCCGACGAACGCCCACGGCGCGATGGCAAACGTTGCTAAAATCGCCGCCCCGACGTTCTGATTTTCGCCCCACGGAGTAAGCGATTTGTCTACACCCCAAACGGGTTTCATGTGTTCAAAAGAAAAGTAAGGCGAGCAAAGCGCGCCGATAAAAAGCGAGAATACGCACACGATTAAAAGAGTGGACAATACCGTTTGCACGTAGCCCGCTTTTTTAACGCCCAAAACGTTGAGAAAACCGAATAATATAAGTATAAATCCCGCTATTATTATCCCGCCGAGAGTTACCGTACTGCCCGCTATGTCGTACGAAAAACCCCAAGCGAGCACTTCTTTTCCGAAGATGCCGTCTATAATGAGCGGGATAGCCGTACTGTTCATAGGAACGTTCGTTAAATACGCCGCGACTAAAAACCAACCGCAGATATACGCGGGAATTTTGCCGTAACATTGTCTTGTAAAGGTGAATTCGCCGCCCGCTTTCGGATATTTAGGTATAAGATATGCGTACGAAAAGGCGATTACCACCATTACGAGCGCGCCGAGAGCCATTGCAATCGCCGTGCCCGCAACGCCCGAATTCGGTAAAAATTTCTTCCCGGGGTTGATAAACGAACCCCAACCGATTACGCATCCGAACGCAAGCGCCCAGACCGACATCGGACTCAATTGCTTTTTTAAGCCTTGACCGTTTATTTCAAGCATAGTTTTGTCCATTAGGTTTCTTCCTTGTAGTTTTCATATGTTTTATCAATAGCCTTTAACTCGTTAAAGGTGTCTATTTCAACGATATCGTCCGCAAAACACTCGCGAACCTGTACTTTGTAGTGGTCTTTGTAGAGTGTAAGCGGGACTTGTTCCCAATAATATTCTTTTCCGCCGGGGGAATAGTAGGCGGCGGGAAGGTCTGTCGCAAGACGTTCGCCTTCGTCCTTATTCCAGTATGAAATGCCGACCATCTGCCAGGTGTTGATGCCGCCGATTTTTTCTTCGGTTATAACGTTTTTATCGTTTACGGTAAAACACCAGTCGTCGGTTTTCGCTTTCTTTATCGCTAAAAAGTCGGAAGTGTAATGATATTTCGTTATTATATCGGGGTTAGTAATAAATAAGTCCGCTTCGAAAACGTATGCGTTTTCAAGCAGACTGTTTGCGCAGAGCGCGGACGCGATATTGTTCGCTTCGTTATAAACGGGGTTTTCAATAAACCTAATGTTCGGATATTTTTCTTTAAGCGCGTCGAATTTTTTGGCTAAATAGCCCCTTACGATATATATTTCCGTTATATCGGCTTTAATACAGGCGTCAATGAGACCGTCGATAATGCGTTTGCCGTGAACGGCTACAAGCGGCTTCGGCGTTTTAAGGGTTACGGGCACAAGCCGCGACCCGAACCCAGCCGCTATAAATACGGCGCGTTTCGCGCGATATTTTTCAAGCGCGTTCAATCCTTTTTTCGTGATGGATTGTTCGTGAACAAACTCGCGTTCTGCGAGATTGCGCATCGTCGTGTTTACCGTGCCGAGCGAATGTCCGGTATCTTTTGCAAGTTCTCGTTGAGATTTGTCGCTTTTTGTCAATGCAACTAAAACGTCAAATTGATTTTTAGTTAATTCCATGCTGATTTTTTCTTCTGTGTTCAAATTTTTGTATCAAACGAAAATAATTGTACAGTATAATAAATTCTATGTCAAGTAAAAAGCGTATAAAGTATAAAATTTAAAAAAAGGCTATAAAACTCCCGCAATGTAACGTGTTAAAAAAATAAAAATAAAATTTCAAATGTTCGCTAAAAACGTTTGACATAAAAAAGCAAATAAAATATAATGTAATAGCAACTAAAAATTGCCCCTTAGCTCAGTCGGTAGAGCATGCGGCTGTTAACCGCAGTGTCGTCAGTTCGAGTCTGTCAGGGGCAGCCAAGCAAACTATCCCATTGCCAAACGGCGATGGGATAGTTTGTTGTTGTCTCCGACAACAATGACCAGACGAGTGATTTTTGCAGATGCAAAAACACGTCGTCGACGCTCGTCCACTTCGCTACCGAGGGCTTTGTTGCGGAACAGCGCTATTTGTTACGTTTGTCAAAAATTTGGCAAGTCGCCCGAGTCTGTCAGGGGCAGCCAAGCAAAATATGTTGGTTGATTTTTCATGGGAAAAATGATATAATATAAAAAACATAAAATTTTAAATAACAAAAAATCGTAATTTACAGGGAAAACAAATTATGACAGATGATAAAAAACCGAACCCGAACGTTATTCATCCCATTGCGGGATACGATAACGAAATATACGTCAAGCCGACCGTTACGAATCCCAATATTATCGTAGGGGATTTTACTTATATAGCGGATTCTGACTTTGAAAGCCACGTAACGCACCTTTACAATCATATCGACGACAAATTGATTATCGGAAAGTTTTGTCAGATTGCCGCAGGTGTCGAATTCGTTATGAACGGAGCCAATCATCAAATGAACGCCGTAACCACGTTTCCGTTTTATACGCTTGAAGGTTGGAAAATGAATGCTCCCACAGCAAAGGATTTACCGCTGAAAGGAGATACCGTAATCGGTAACGACGTTTGGATCGGTCAAAATGCGGTTATTCTTCCCGGAGCGCATATCGGTGACGGGGCAATCATCGGCGCAAATTGCGTGGTGGGCGGCAACGTAGAGCCGTATACCGTCGTAATCGGAAATCCGGCAAGGATGGTTAGAAAAAGATTTGACGACGAGTTGATTGAAATGTTGCTTAACTTCAAGTGGTGGGATAAAAGCATAGAAGAAATCAACGACTTGATCCCCTTGTTGACGTGTAGTGATTTAAGAAAAGTGAAGGAAGAGATTAAAAATATTTTAAATAACACATGACAGCTATTTTATGAGTACAATACAAAACAAAGGCGTCCAAGTATGGACGCCTTTGTTTTGGTCTATTCCTTGACGAAAGACGAGAACTGCGTTCGCCCGCCATTTGACGGACAATCTTTGATGGACAAGGACTGCGTAGCGATAGCGGAACAGCGCCAAGGCAGACAGGTTTTCGCGCAATCAAACCGCGGGAGAATAATAAATTTTTTTATGACTGTATTTAAAAACTTGATTTTCGCTTTAAATTATTTTAAAATAGCATTATAAACGGTAAAAGGACAAGTTTATGAACTATTACAATTATATAATCATAATAACTTGGTTTACGCTCGGGGGACTGTGTGTTCTCGTTGCCGAAAACGACCGTATTGCGATAAAAGGTAAAAAATCGTTTTATCTGACATACGCGATTATTGCGTTTGCGGCGCTTGCGGAATGGTTGGGGCTTAAATTTAACGGGAATACTGCAATACCTGTTTGGCTGTTGCGCACGGTAAAATGCGCCGACTATATTCTGACGCCGATAGCAGGCGGGGCGTTGGTTGCGCAATTGTACGGGCGAGGTGTTTTCCGTAAAGTTATGCAAATAGCGCTTTTAATAAACTTGGTATTTCAATTAGTTTGCGTCTTTACCGATTGGATGATTATCGTAGACGAAAACAACGTGTATTCCCACGGTGCGTTGTACGGTGCGTATATAGGGTTGTATGCGTTGGTAATTGCGATAGTTGTTATAGAACTCTTCATTTACGGAAATAAATTCAGAAAACAAAACCGAGCGTCGCTCATATATATCGTATTGTTTGTCGTTGCGGGAATTATGGTACAGGAACTGTCTAACGGGGAATTCAGAACATCTTATATTTCGCTTGCGATAGGCGTGGCGCTGTTGTTTATCCATAACGTCGAGTTTTATCAACTTGAAACGGACGATATGCTGCATAAACAGCGGATAAAAGTAATGCTCGCGCAAATACAGCCGCACTTTATATATAACGCGCTTTCTGCGATTTCGGGGATAGACGGCGTGCCCGAAAAGGCGCAAGACGCGATTACCGATTTTTCAAGGTTTTTACGCGAAAATTTGGATTCGCTGACAGGTTCCGATCTTGTGCCGTTTGAAAGAGAACTTTCGCACATAGAAAAATACGTCGCGTTAGAGCAGTTGCGGTTCGGCGACAGGGTAAAAGTAAACTTCGACATAAAAAACAAAGACTTTTTATTGCCGCCTTTAACCGTGCAAATGCTTGTAGAAAACGCGATAAAACACGGGATAACGAAAAAATACGAAGGCGGAACGGTCAATATTACCACCGAAAAAGCGGATAATACCGTTGTTATAACGGTACAGGACGACGGCGTAGGGTTTGACGCGGAAAAAATCGTCGATAAAAAACACATAGGCATACGCAGTATTAAAAACCGGCTTATTGATTTCGTCGGCGGAACGCTTAAAATTGAAAGTAAAATCGGCTTGGGTACGACGGCGACCGTTATCATACCCGAGCGAGAAAAGAACGGTAAGGGGAGTAAAAAATGAGAATACTTGTAGTAGATGACGAGCGCCACGCGCTTAATTCGTTAGAAAAAGCCCTTAAAGATGTTTCGCCAAGCGATGAAATAGCGTTGTTTGACCGTAGCAAAACCGCGCTTGATTTTGCGAAACAAAATAAAATCGACGTTGCGTTTTTAGATATAAGCATGCCGGAAATGCACGGCGTTGCGCTTGCGAAAGAATTGAAAAAAGCAAATCCCGCAGTCAACGTGATTTTTTGCACGGGTTATTCGGAGTTTATGTCGCAGGCGATAAATCTTCACGCAAGCGGCTATATCTTAAAGCCCGTCGATAAAAAAGACGTAAAAGCCGCTCTGGAAAATTTACTGTATCCCGTAGATAAGGAAATTCCGCGTTTTTACGCAAAAACTTTCGGGAACTTCGATTTTTTCGTTGACGGAACGCCGATTCACTTTAAGCGCAGTAAATCGAAAGAGATGCTGGCGTTTTTGATAAGTATTCGCGGCGCTGCCGCCAACAGAAAGGAACTTTCGGCAGCGCTTTTCGGAGATAAGTACGATGCGAAAACGCAGGACTATCTGACGAAGATTTATAAAGAGTTGATAAATACTTTAAAAGAATTCGGCGCGGGTAAAATAGTGCGTAAAGATTTTAATGCTTACAGTGTGGATACGGAATTGTTTTCCTGCGACCTTTACGATTACGACAAAGGCGATCCGAACGCGATAAACGCCTACAAAGGCGAATTTATGTTGCAATACGAGTGGGCGGAATTGTAAACAAAGTGGAAAGTTGAAAGTGGAGAGTGGAAATATGAGTGAAAATATTGCAAAAAGTAAGAGTATGGATTTTTCCGTGCGAATTGTGAATTTATACAAATTTTTGACCGAAACAAAGAAGGAGTATGTTTTGTCCAAACAGATTTTGCGTAGCGGAACGAGCATCGGGGCAAACGTTTCGGAAAGCGGTTGCGCGCAAAGCAACGATGATTTTATCGCAAAAATATATATTGCTCTCAAAGAGTGCGTAGAAACTGAATATTGGTTGGAACTGTTGCATAATACCGATTATATCACGCAAGCGCAATTTGACAGTATTTTTGCCGATTGTGAAGAATTAAGAAAGATTTTATCTTCGACAACAAAAACGATGAGAGAAAAGAAAAATAAGAGTTGAAAGTTGAGAGTGGAGAGTTGAAATAAGTATAAAATCGATACCACAATTCCACTCTCCACTTTCCACTTTCCGAATTATTAAATATATAATACGGTTTTGCGGCGCGAAAAGCGCCGCATTTTTTATTATACAATCCACAACTCCACTCTCTACTTTTCACTTTAAACTTTAATACATTTTTCGTCTTTTTTTTAAAAAAATTTTCGGGGGGGGGGGG
>CAJOMS010000045.1:8836-15262 GCA_905235795.1 uncultured Clostridia bacterium
TTGTCATATGCGGGGTAATATAATGATCATATATAATTGTGTCATTATAGGCAAACGGTGTTCACTTTTTAGTTTAAAAAAAGCATAAAATAATGTGGGAATCGGGAGAAAAAGGGCAAAATGAAACGCTTATCTTTTATGGTTTTGATTGTGATGGCGTCTATTTTTTGTTTTTCGACTTCTCTTCGTGCCGTATATGCAGACGTATCTTCGGATAGCCTTATTATGGCGCTCGTCGCAAATCATGACCAAAACCAAATCGAAATAGACGTCAAAATGATTAAAAACACCGGCGTGTCGGCAATGACGTTGGAACTCGATTACGGTAAAGACGTATTCGAGTTTGTCGGTTACGAAAAGGGAACGGCGCTTGATAAACTTGACCTTATGTCAACAGGTCCAAACACAGATGAGACTTCGTCTATAAAGTTTAACTGGTTCAGCGTCGGTAACGAATTTAACGACGAATCTATCGGAACTGTTTTGAAACTCAAATTTATGTTGAAAGACGGTGTTCAAAGCGGAAAATACAGCATAGGCTTTAAACATAACGGCGGCGATATCGCTTACATTGAAAACGGGAACGTTGTTTCAAAAAACGCGATTATCAGCAAGGTGCTTATCAGCATAGCGGAAAACACGATTTCGGGCACTGAAACCGTTGACGACACAAATCAAGGCGGTACGAACGGCTGGTTTATAGTCGGCATTGTTGCGACTTCGGTAGCGGTGGCGGCATTTGCGTCGGTTTTAACCGTAAAGATTATCAAAAAAAGAAGAGGGAAGGGGAATTGGTCGAAAATATAAAGACATTTAAAATCAAGTCATTATTTTTGTTGATTATGATTGCCGTAGTGTCTTTGATAATGTGCGCTCCGCTTCCGAACGATAATATTACTTTTGCAGACGACGCCGTTCAGGCAACAATAAGCGCTGAAAACCAGACGATACATCGTGGGCAAACGTTTGACGTAGATATTGACATAAACGGGAACAAAGGCATTTTAACTTTGTATTTGACAGTCAAGTTCGATCATAATATCTTTACGCTTACAAACGTTCAGCAAATAAGAGACGCTCTCGGCAGTCTGAATATGGAACATTCCGGAAGCGGATATGATTACGTAGACGACTCAACCGGCGGATTTAACTTGTTTTGGGACGGAAGCGTAAGCGATAAGATGAGCGGCACGATTGCCAGACTGACTTTTGAAAGTAAAATAACCGCTCCGCTCGGGACGTATCCGATAGAACTTGTAGTTGACGGCGAAAACACGACGAGCGCTTATAACGTTAAAGCGAACGTTCAAGCGGCAAGTCCCGATATAACTTTGACAGAAGGCGCGTTTATCGTCGTTTGGCACGACTGGGACGGAAAACCCATTCAAAACACAAACATAACGGGTCATCCATATAATACATTGACGGGCGGCTACGAATATGCGAGCGAAGAAAGTCTTAATATCTTAACAGACTTTCCGAACGACCCGACAAGAGAAGCGGACGCGAGATATTCTTATCGGTTTTCAGGGTTTAAAGGAGCGGTCTGGCACGGAGACGTGCCCGAAGGTTCGTCGGTTATTTATTACGTAGCGGATTATGAGTTGACGCCTCAGAAATACGCGGTTTGGTATTACGTCGACGGGTGTGGCGAAAACAATACGCCGGACGGAATTGTTGCCGAAGAAGAGTTATTTACGGCAAAAGAGACCGCATATAATGAAAATATCGATGAAAACGTTTTGCCTTATAAACAGAATTACACGTTTTACGGTTGGTATAAAGATAGAAATTTTACGCAGAAATTGTCGTCTCCCTTAATGCCGGCGGAAGATGTAAAGTTATACGGATATTTCAAATATAATATAAGGGAAACGGATATACCGGAAATACAACTCAAATATCGCGAAACGGTAACGAACGGCGAAATGGAAGAAATTGCTTACGTTGACGTTTACGTCATAAAAAATTACGGATTGAGCAGTTTACTTATTACGCTTTCCGATTATGACAAAACTGTATCTACGTTCTGCGGTTTTGAAAAGGGTGAAATTTTCAAACAAATGTCGTTTTTTACAACGAATTATGAAGATGACGCTTATCCGGACGATTTCAACTTTTCATGGAACAACTCATACGTCAATTCGTATGAAACGGGCATACTTCTTGTTTTGAAATTCAAAATGAACAAAGAGGCGGCGGACGGGGCGTATGAAGTCGTAATGACTTCCGACAACACAAATACCACTTACGCCGTAAACGGCGAGATCTGGTATTCGGACGTAAAATTTATAAACACAAAAATACCGATCGGGTCAAGAAACCGTTGGACAGAACCTATACCGGGCATTGAAGAAGTTATTGACGTGGAATCCGGAACATACGTTCCTTATAACGTTGAGTTTGTTGTAAAAGTCGTATCTAATGACGCAAAGCAAATTATTGATAACGCGGCATTGCAGGAAGTTTTGCAGGATAATTTAACTTTATATAACTTATACGATATATATTTCGAGCAAAACGCGACGAGACTTACGCAAGAAGAATTTACGCAATATTTCGGGGAACAGGAGATCACCGTCAAAATAAAATTAACGACTCTTCAACGAAGTTGCAAAAACCTGAATATATATTACGTCGATGATTCGGGACAAATGCATTTGTATGAAAGCGAAGTTAAAGACGGCTATTTGATCTTCAACACCAACCACTTTTCAAACTGGGCTTTGGTCGGTGATTATACGGTAGCGACCGTAGAATCCGCGAGTTCCGTGGTAATGAAGTTTTTGCTGTTGTTTTTCGGCATTGCGGCAAGCGCGTTGATCGCGATAGCGTTCGCCAAAGCAATAAAAAAGCAACCTTTGGTTGTTTATTCGGATAAAGAGAAAGACAAAATCGGTTAATAACCGTAAAGTAATAAAAGTTGTAAAAGGATTTAAGGAGATAAAGAAATGAAGGCAAAGGAGACCAACATGAAAACTAAAAAATCATTATTACTTATTGTTTTTAGTTTGATTGCAATGTTCGCTATGGTTTTGGGAACCGTGTTTACGAAACCCTTGGCGGCAACGTATGCTGACGATGAACCTGTTGCTACGGTTGATTATGGCAACCGTCACATAGATTTCGATGTCACGATTGCTGACGGAACAAATAACGGAAAAGAAAAAATAGTTTCCGCGGGCGATACCGTTACGGTCATTTATAAAGTGAAGGAAAGCACTGGCGTAGACGAGTTGCAACTTGCGCTTGGCTACTCGACGAGCGCTTTTACGCTCAATAGAATCGACGCGTATAAAAATACTGTTTTAGGCGCCGCAACCGTAACAAACGTGGCAGCCGAAGTCGGAGCAACAGTAACCGACACCGATTACGATTCGTACACGACTTTCGGGACGTTAGCAGACGGGGCAGCAAAAATCGTTTATGACGCCACCAAAGCAGGAACCGTTGGCGCTTATACGAAAACTACTAACGATACTGCCGACGTTTTGTTTGTCGCTTACTTTACGGTAAATCAAAACGTGGAGCAAGCGCAAGCGTACGAGTTTACTCTATTCGACGTAAACGATGGGTTAAACAGTGAAGGAAATGTCGGTCATGATTCGTTCTCGACCGCGTGGGAAAACGTTGCTCCCGCAGATGCGGGCGAAGAAGGAACGCACGTTCCCGTTTATATCGATATCAGATCGGCGACTGTTTTCGTTCGCGGTGATTTGGATTTAACGCTTGCGGACAACACGAAAGTTTACGACGGCGCAGCGGCGCAAGATTCCGAAATAACCGTTACTAACGATCCCGCGTTTTCAGAGACGAACGCGCCTGTAATCTCTCTCGTTTGGTTTGACAGTAGCTACAATAAGCTTGCCACGCAGCCGAAAAACGTAGGTACTTACTACGTCGCCGCGGAATCCGCAGGCAACAATTACTGGAACGCATATAAGGGCTACACGGGTGATAGCACTCCTTATACGTTAACTAATTATGCAACCTACACGATAACGCCGAAGGCGGTTTCGGTTGTGTTTGCCACCAAAACGGAACAATATAAATCGTTTACTAGTAGTACTTTTGCGGGCTATTTGAACGAAAACGGCTATTGTACGATAACGGGTACGGTCGGCACTGAAACTTTAACGGTTTCTCTTAATGTAGAAGATATTTTAACTGCTAATGCAGGTGATTATAATTATACTTCTGATATACATGTTACGTTGGCAGACGGAACCGGCCTTGCTACCAACTACTCTATTGAAACTATAACGGGTACGTTCACCATTACTCCAAAAGAAATCGAACTCGGTAATGCCGCTTATGCGACGTTCACTGATAAGAGTTGTGATTATGACGGAACAGTAAAAATAAATGAAGTTAATTTTGCTACTGTTACTTACGATGATGATACCGTAATCAAATATTCTGACGTTTTAAGTGTAACTTACACAGGCGGTGAAAACGGCGCTAACGGCAGAACGAGCGTAGGAACAGACACTATCACGGCAACGTTTACAATCAATGACGCATATTTACAGAACTATAAATTCAAAAAAGACACAGATGGAAATGATTTAGATAAGTTAACGGCGACTTTGACGATCGTACAAACCGCTTTAACGCAAGATGATGTTGATGAATTGGTTACGTCTTACGTTGAGTTCTACGTAGTCGATGATGTCCCACTCACATTTGCGGACATGGCAAATTATACCGCCGCTTGTTCAAAGACTTACGACGCTAACCCCGCATATATCGGCGTAGAAGTCCACACAAGCCGCACTGCAAAACTGTCGGGTGACGTTCTTTATAAAGACGGCACTAATGCGGCTGCCACGGAATCTGCATCCGCATACACTAACTTTGCGGAATACGCAAAAACCAATGCAGGGGAATACACGGTAATAATCACGGTTCAACCGGGAACGGGCTATGCGTATGCCGAAGGCGTTACCGGTGAATACACCATAACGCTTACTATAAGCAAAAAAGCGCTTACGATCACCGCGACAAGCGCCGTTCAGTATAGCGATACTGCCGACGTAATCACGGTTGATAACGGCACGAACGGCTGGGTAGCAAATGAAAGCTATACAACGTATGACACGTCTGCCGAAGCGTTGAAAGAATACGTTTCTTCGAATTATGAATCTGGTCAAAAGGCAAATACGACCTACACTCTCAGTTGGAATACGGGCGCCAAAACCGCAATCGAAGGAATAATCTATAACTACGATATTACTCTCGTAGCGGAAGGCGGCACGGTTGCGAAGAAGATTTTGAACGCAAACGACTTTAATTTTACCGGTTATACGGGCGTTTACGACGGTCAGAATCATACGCTTGCCGTTGAACCTACAAGCACTAACATTACGTATGAAATAACCAATAAAGATACCGTTAAAGACGTTGCGGATAGCGGAACTTACACGGCAACGATAACTCTTGCCGATCCGGATAACTTCACGTTTGAAGGCGGCAACAATACCAACTGGACGGTTGACGAGGATGGTTATGCAAGCGCAAGCCAAGAAGCGGCAGTTACAATTTCGCCGGCTGATCTTGCAATCGTAGTTGCGTATCCCACGAAGACGACGGCAACGTTCACGCTCAGCGGATTTGTTGCAGAAGAAAGCGAACAAGATGATATCACCGGTCTTGTATATAAGGTAAACAGCGCGGCTATTGAAGGCAAAGTATATACTATATCCGAATATTTTGCAAATGCTCTTAGCGTATCCGCAACGAGCGATAATACAAACTATTCGATTAACTCCGCAACTTTGAAGAATATCAGAAAAGTTGAATATGCGGCAGGTACTTACGATAGGACTAAATCCGGTGAAGATCCCACGTTGCCCGCAACGGATTTGTTGTTCGACGGTTTCAAGACGACACAGCCCGCTGCGGTTGCGTTAAAACACTACACGTTCGTTCGCTTTGCGACCGACGCAGACAACAGCGCTGCGTTTGATTTCACGCAAGAAATTCACGCAGACAAAGTAGTTTATGCGATTTGGGAAGAAAATGCAAAATACACAGTTGCTATATATTATTTAATTGAAGCAAACAAAGAAAATCCCGTTTTAGTATCAGAAAACGAGTTGTCGTATTACAGCGACCAAGGCGTTACCTATGCGAGCCTGCCGACGCTTACCACTCGCTCTTGGTTCAAGACGGAGACTTGGTACACTGACGACGACTTGACGGCGAAATTCGTCGATGGTTCGTTGCTTACCGAAGACATCACCCTTTACGGTAACTATAAATTCGATATCGGTCTCGGCGACGTAAACGCTAACGGCGAAGTAAACGCAAACGATATCACTCTTTATCGTCAATGGATCGTCGGCGGTTACGAAATGACGGTTGTTGAAAGTGGTAAAGAATGGGCAACCGTTACGGCGGACGGCTTTGCCGCAAACGGCACAT
>CAJOMS010000046.1:0-10689 GCA_905235795.1 uncultured Clostridia bacterium
AATAAAATCGAGTTGCTAGCAAAACGGCTTTATGAAGCGCAGTTAAAAGAGAGTTCGATGGTGCCGAGAATACAGGAACAGATAAACGAAACGCAGAAGCGAATTGACAATCTGATAAAAGCGGCTGAACAAGGCTTTGTATCGGAATCCTCCACGAAACGCTTACAGGAACTTGAAGAAACGAAAAAGCAACAGGAAATCAAACTTTTACAGGAACAGATTAAAAAGCCCTTGCTTACGCAAGAACAGATAGAGTTTGGAATATATAAGTTCAAAAAGTTGGATTTGTCAACGAGAGAAGGCAAACAGAAACTGATAGACAGTTTTGTAAACGCTATTTTCGTATATGACGACCACGCAGAATTGTACTTAAATTACACGGAAGATAAGAAGACCATATCGTTTTCCAAGTTAAAAAGTTCGGATGGTAATTGCGTTACTCCGCCATGAAAGGACAGTTATTTGATACAAGATAACTGCCCTTTTTCTTTAAAAGTAATAGGCGAGGTTGGATTTTATTTTTTCTTAATAATAAAAAGTTGGCACTGATACACCGAAAGTTCACAATGATATGATATAATATAAATGCAGACAGGCATGAAATAATTTGCAAAACCAAAAAGCATTTTTTTCCCTTTGTTATTGCCCGAATATTTGCTTTGTCCTGCAAATTAATATAAACTTAAAGGAGAGTCTGATGAGTGGATTCGACGAACTTTTCGAAAAAGCCAAATTGTTTTTCGATACAGACAGCATTCTTCCCTTATCAGGGAATTGGGCTAAATGGTTTCACAGCGGGATTCCCGATGAACCTGAGAATGTTAGAATTGAAAAAAGAAAAGAAGCAGCCATGCAAGGACATTGTCTTGAATGTACGTCTATGAGCGGATGCTATTTTACAAACGGGGAGAGAACC
Organism: uncultured Clostridia bacterium; assembly: GCA_905235795.1. Taxonomy (GTDB): domain Bacteria; phylum Bacillota; class Clostridia; order Christensenellales; family Borkfalkiaceae; genus RGIG3732. The sequence continues at coordinate 917 of CAJOMS010000046.1, forward strand.
TTTCCCAAATATCCGCATCACCCTAAATGTCACTGTAAAAAATTGAAAGAAAACCCCGTTTCTGTTGTTTCAAATTGTGTAATAGATAAATTTACGAAATTTATATTTTCGGATAACGTAAGAGCAAAAGAGAAAAGATTTTTATTTGAAAATGTTTTCGGTTACACAATAGACGATTCTGGATATTTACAATCTGAATATGTCAGACAAGCAAAGGAAAAATATATTTCAGGGGACTACACTTTAGGATTGTTAAATGAATATGGTCAACGTATTAACATAACTATCGACTTGGATTCTCGCACTCAGGGAAAAGTAAAGATCGTCAGTGAGTGGATGGTTAAACCGGGTGGGCTAATCACTTGCAATTCCCCATTGGGAGGTTAAAAATGAAAGTATCTGATTTTGTAGAATTAGTAAGAGATAATGAAGAATTAAGATCAAAAAACATCTATGCCGGTCAACACGGGGTTCTGCTTGCGAGAATAGATCTTTCAGACGAGTGGTTTGTTAGATTTTTAGACGATAATAATTACGGAGCCTATGCGGTAGCGAAAGTTAAAGCAAAGGATTTAATATTTTCCAGTGAATATCCCGATGAGTGGTTGCCTGAGTTTATGGAACAATTAAACGACCCGGAAATCTATTCCCATACCGAGTTAAAGCCCGCAAAATTCAAAGAACATGATTGGGTAGTTCTTACAAAAGATAAGCCGGAGTATGAAAAAAAAGGCGTCAGAAAGGGTATGGTCGGGTGCGTGATGTGCGAGTATGCAATAAGATATAAATGGAACGTGATTTTTTGCGACGAAAATTCGTGGCATGATATAGCGGAAATATGCGTCCATGAAGACGATTTGGAGATAGTAGAATAATATTCGATTTACGTTACTATCGTTCCGCCATGATAAACTCGTTTGAACGGTTTTGTTCAGACGAGTTTTTTGCTGCTTTTAAGTAAAGTTTTATCAAATTTGGAATTCGCTCCGAGAATAGTCGCGCTTGTATATGTCAAGCACCCGCCATAGTTCCATTTATGTTTTGTTTTTGAAAATTTATGTGTTAATGTATCATAAGGTATTGAAAAATTCATCGTTTTATGATACAATAAACATAATAAATAGTTGGAGAACTGAAAATGGATAAAAAGAGTTATTATCAAACAATAAGTGCAAGAATACAATCTTTGAAAGAAGGATTCCCTGGTTTGAGACAAAAACCTGACGAACACGTTTTTACCGTTCTTTGCGTAAAATCAAACTTTTTTAAAAATCCATCTTTATCTTTTACTGAAGCAGATATTGACAACTTTCTTGTTGATTCAGTTAAAGATGGCGGCGTTGATGCTCTCTTTTCAGATCCAAATTCGGAAACAAATAACCTAATTATCTGCCAATCAAAATATTATGAGAATATTACATTTGATGCTGTTCGTGATGCCGTTGCTAAAATGATTTTATTCTATAAAGGAATGGATAGAGGAGAATATGAAACGGTTAATGAAAAAGTTCAACGCAGATTTTTATCTCTTAATGCAGAAATAGGAGAAGAATCTAAAGTGTGTTTTGTTTTTTATACAAGTGCACCAAAGAATGGAATTAGAGAAGATAGAATACGCAAATTGCTTGATGAACACGGTTTAAATAGTGTTAATTACGAAATACAGTTATATTTTGGAGAAGATGTGCTCGATGAAATTAAAGAATCAGAATCACGAAGACCTTCTGTGGAAAGTGGTAAAATTGAGATCGACAAGGCAAATAATGCATTAGTTTATAATGATGATGCAGTTATAGTTAATGCGTCTGCTTTTTCAATTAAAGAATTGTACGCAACATATAGCACAAGCTTATTGTCGCGAAATCTTAGATATTTTATCAAAAAGAGAGATATCGATGCTTCAATCAATGAAACTATCAGCAAGTGCCCTGATACATTTTGGTTTAAAAATAATGGATTGACCATTATATGCGATGATTTTTATGTTGACGGTAAACAAGTTAAATTACAGAATTTTTCCATTGTAAATGGAGGTCAAACCACGACGTTATTACATAAAAGTAAAGATATCAATAAAGGAAATGATCTGTATCTTCCGTGCAAGATAATTCGCACTATCGGTGAAAATGAAGATGATAAGAATTTGTTTAGTTTAGAAATTGCGAAAGCAACAAACTCACAAAAAGCAATTAAACAAATAGATTTAAAATCAAATGCGCCAGAACAGGTGCGATTTGGCAATGAAATGCGGAATGTAGGTATTTTTTATCAAACCAAACGCGGTGAAGAAATTCCTCGCGATTATAGAGAGGATTATAAAAATACTGATTTGGTAGAAGTTGGAAAATTGTGTTTGGCTGGCATTTTTCAGTTGCCAGGATCAAGCAGATCAAAGCCCTCTACACTTTATTTGGAAAAATACTATATTCCCGTCTTTAACGGTGATCAAATGCAGATTTGCTCTTTGGTAAAAGAATTGCTATATATTGATTCTTATTACAAAAAAACTTTTATAACTAAATTTGACAAAGCAAAAGAAAATTCCCCCAATGCTGCTGAAATAATACCGTTTGCTCACAATGCGCGGACTATATGCATTTCTTTTGTTGCTTTGGCTTCTCGTTTTTATTATAAAAACATAAAATCCTCTGATTTGAAAACTATTTTTGATCACGTAAATCAAGATAAAGCCTATGATGATTACTACTATGATATTTTTAAGGAATTAGATGATAGGAATTTCTTTATCCCTAAAAAAGTTTTTGAATGCAAAGATAAATATGATGAAATATTGTATAAATTGTTTGAAGTTATAATATCTTCGGGAAGGCGTTATTATAGTGTCAAAAAAGAGTCTGACAGCACTTTAAATGAATCAAATTTTTTAAAGCGCGATAGCAATTATTTTGCAATATTGAAATCGGATTGGGAAAATATCGAAACCAAGATAAATGAAGTGTTCGGTAGTATTGGTTAAGCGAATTTCGATTTACGTTACTATCTCAGCCATGATAAACTCGTTTGAACGGTTTTGTTCAGACGAGTTTTTTGCTGCTTTTAAGTAAAGTTTTATCAAATTTGGAAATGTGCCGAAATTATCTTGACTGTATTCGGCTATTTTTTGTATAATACATAAACGGGTACCGTATTATTACCGAAAATGAAACGGTATTTAAAAAATTTTTTAAATGAAAATCAATAAATGACGCGTGTAAAAGTAGTATATATCTTAAATTCAATATTCGGTTTTTGCAAGAAAAATATCGTAATGCTCGTTGCACTGTTTGCGGCTGTGATAACCGCTTTTTTTGTGCCCGTGGATAAGGAATATATAGGATATTTCGATTATAAAACGCTATCCTGCCTGTTTTGCGTTCTGGCGGTCGTATGTGCGCTGAAAAATATTAATTTTTTCTATATGTTAGCATATAGAATCGTTCAAATTTTCAAAAATGCAAAGATTTGCGTATTAGCGCTTGTTTATATTACTTTTATAGGATCTATGCTCATTGCAAACGATATGGCGTTGCTTACGTTTTTGCCTTTGGGGTATTTGGTTTTAAATTCCACCGGCAAACAAAAATACATGGCGACGACGTTCGTCTTGCAAAACATCGCGGCTAATCTGGGCGGAATGTTAACGCCTTTCGGCAACCCGCAAAATTTATATATTTACACTAAATTCAATATTCCGACCGGAGAATTTATGGGCATAATGCTTCCGCCGTTTTTATTGTCGGTAGCGCTGATAACCGTATGCTGTTGTCTGTTTATAAAGTCAGAACCTTTGGAGATAGAAACGACGAATATATCCGTTCCGCCCGTGAAAACCGCAGTATATTTGTTTTTGTTCGCGTTGACGATATTTATAGTTTTTCGCGTGATTCCGTTTTGGATAGGGCTGATTATCGTTCCGTCGGTATTGATATTTATGGACAGAAAAGCGCTTGCTCAGGTCGATTACCCCTTGCTTTTCACTTTCGTTTTCTTTTTCATTTTTTCCGGCAACATGGCGCGAATAAGCGCGGTGAGAGAAACTTTTTCTTCCTTAATGGAGAAAAACGCCTTACTCGTAAGCATACTTTCGTGTCAAATCATAAGCAACGTGCCTTCAGCCATTTTATTGTCGCAATTTACGCTGAATTATGCGGATCTGTTGATAGGTGTGAATATAGGCGGCGTCGGAACGTTGATTTCTTCTATGGCAAGCCTTATAACCTTCCGTGAATACGTCAAACATAATCCGGGCAAGTCGGGAAAATATTTGCTGATTTTTTCAGCGTTCAACTTTGCGTTTTTGTTTATATTAACAGGATTTATGATGCTTATATAAGGTTTGGGTTTTTGCGGCGAAATTTGAAAGAACGGTGGCTGTTTGGATACACCTAACCTGCGTTTTTAGGTTGACAAAAACAACATTTTGGTATATAATACAATAAAAAATTTATAACTCGATTATGGGTGGCGGAGAAGATATGTTTAATTCCGAAAGTAAGTGGATCTGGTGCAAAACCGACTTCGATAAAGACGTTTACGGCGAGTTTGCTTCCTCTTTTAAAAAAGAAGGCGGAGAAAAGGTCCTTTTAAAAATTTCTTGCGATAGCGTTTGCAACGTTTATTTAAACGGTAAATTAGTGGCATTTTCGGCGTGTGCCGACTTTCCTTGGTATAAATTTTACGATGAAATCGATATTACCGACAGTTGCAAGGACGCTAATGAATTGCTCGTAGACGTTTGGCATTTCGGCGAGGACAGCCAAACTTATACCTACGATTTGCCGGGGGTGATATTCGAGGTCACGCAGGGTGACAAAGTCCTTTGCAAAAGTGACGAATCAACGCCTTCGCGCTGTATGAACGAATATAAAAACGGTTACAAAAAAGTTATAACATACCAACTCGGTTTCAGTTATTTTTATGATAATACTGTTGAAAAGTGCCCCTTCGATAAATGCGTTGTAGTCAACAAATCGTACGATATACACAAGCGACCGATCCCGTTGACAAAACTTGAAGATCGGCTGCCCATCAAGGTCGTAAAGACTGAAAATTCTTATTTAATAGATATGGGCAAAGAGGTTGCGGGGTATATAGAACTGGATATAGACGCCGCTGCGAAAACGAATATTTTGATTGCATACGGCGAACATATAGCGGACGGCTGCGTTCGCAGAAAAATAGACAGCCGCGATTTCAGCGTTGAATTCGTGGCGAAATCGGGTAATAACAAGTATCTCAATGTGTTCAGAAGGGTTGCGGGTAGATATCTTGAAGTTTTCAGCGACGGAGAAATAAGGATAAATTACGTCGGCATCCGTCCTGCAAACTATCCGCTTACAGTAAAAAAGATTTCGTATAAAGACGAACTCGTGCAAAAAATTTACGATACGTGCGTTGCCACTTTACGGCTTTGTATGCACGAGCATTATGAGGATTGCCCGTGGCGCGAGCAGGCGCTTTACACGATGGATAGCCGCAATCAGATGTTGTGCGGGTACTATGCGTTTGAGGGGTACGAGTTCCAGCGGCATTGCCTAATACTTATTTCCAAGAGTTTAAGGCCTGACGGGTTGCTTAAAGTAAACGCTCCCGGCGGGTTGGATTTTCCGATTCCGTTCTTTTCGCTTTGCTATATTTTGCAGGTTTGCGAATATATTCAATATACCGGAGATGCCGCGATAATGCGCGAAATAGGCCCCGTTTTGGATACGATTGCCAATACGTTCGAAAGCTTTACCGAAAGCAACGGGCTTATTCCCGAATTGCCGGCCCCGTTTTGGAATTTTTACGAATGGGCGGAGGACAGCGATAATCACGATCAGATAAACAGATCGCCTTCTGCCGAATACGTAAAGACATACAGCTTGATTTTGAACTGCATGTACGTTTACGTTATGGGCAAGTATTCGCAGCTCGTCGGACGAGATTTTGCGCCGGATAAACGTAAAGAGGCTATTCGCGCGGAATTTTACACCGGCGAGGGCTATAAACTTACGAACAAAAACGACAAGCTATCTCAACTCGGCAACAGCCTTGCGGTTTTGATTGGTCTTGGCGACGCCGCTCTCGTCGAAAAGATAGCAAAGTGCGAAGGGATGATCCCCGCAACGCTTTCAATGCGCGCGTTCGTGTACGACGCACTACTGTCCTTCGATGAGAAATACGGCGAATTCATACTCGATGATATTAAACGACTTTATAAAAACATGCTCGACAAGGGCGCTACGTCGTTTTGGGAAACGGAAAAGGGCGAGGCGGATTTCGGCGGAGCCGGCAGCCTTTGCCACGGATGGAGCGCTATACCAATAATTTATTTTAATAAAATCATTAAAGAGAGGTAATATATGAAAAGATTTGGTGTTATGATAGACGTTTCGCGCAATGCGGTGATGAAACCCGAAAAGGTGAAACAATATGTAAAGACGATAAAATCTTTGGGCTATAACATGGTTCAACTGTACACCGAAGATACCTACGAGGTGGAAGGGGAGCCGTATTTCGGCTATCTTCGCGGCAGATATACGGAAGCCGAGCTGAAAGATATAGTAGATTACGCCGAAGGCATCGGAGTTGAGGTAATTCCTTGCATACAGACGCTTGCCCATTTAAAGCAAATTTTCTATTGGCGCCCTTATTGGAACGTGCGCGACTGCGACGATATTCTTCTCGTCGATGACGAAAGGACGTATCAACTCATAGAAAATATGTTTAAAACGTTAAGGCGGTGTTTCAAGTCTCAATACGTTCATATAGGCATGGACGAGGCACATAACCTCGGTTTGGGCAAATATCTGGATATTCACGGTCCCGAAAACAGGTTCGACATACTTCAACACCATCTCAATAGAGTTATTGAAATCGCTGAAAAGTACGGCTTTAAGCCTTTGATGTGGTCGGATATGTTCTTCCGTTTGGCAAACCACGGGGAATATTATCCCGAAGATCCCACTTTTTTGGAAGAGGCAAAAAGGGCTTTGCCCGATAACCTTGCATTGTGCTATTGGGATTATTATCACAGCGACCGCGATTATTACGCAAAGATGCTTGCCTCGCACGAGGCTACCGGCAAAGAAATATGGTTTGCCGGCGGGGGAAATACCTGGTACGGGTTTGCAAGCGGCAATTCTCTCGCGTTAAAAAATATGCTGCCGGCAATGCGTGCCGCGCGTGAAAGCAATGTTGAAAATATATTTATGACGCTTTGGGGCGATAACGGCAAAGAATGTTCTTCCTTTGCTGCGCTGCCGTCGCTTTACGCTATAAAAAGGGTGTACGACGGCGAAGAGGATATGGACGTTATCAAGGCGGAATTCAAGGATATAACGGGCGAAAACTTTGACGATATGTTTGCCCTCGATATTCCCAATTTCGTTTCCGGCAACGACAATTCGGCAAAGGGGGTAAGTAAATACGCGTTGTACAGCGATCCCTTCTGCGGCTTTTTGGACGTGACGCTCGCCCCCGGCGAAAGTGTAAAATATACGAAATACGCCGAAGAGCTTTCGGCATTTGCAAAACGCAGCAAGAATTACGCCTACGTTTTCGAAAGCATGAGCGCGCTTTGCAAAGCGCTTTCGGTCAAGTACGACCTCGGCAGAAATACCCGCGCCGCATACGATAAAAAGGATAAAAACGCGCTGAAATCGCTTATATCGGAGTACGATAAAGCTGCAGCGCTCGTTGAGGAATTTTACGAAAAATTCAGGATATTATGGTTTGAAGAAAACAAGCCCAACGGTTTCGAGGTGCAGGATATTCGTCTCGGCGGGCTTATTATGAGGCTAAAATCGTGCAGGCGCATGCTTGAAGATTACGTGGAGGGCAGAATCCCGTCTATACCCGAACTTGAAGAACCCTTGCTCGATTATTATGGCAACGGAAAGGATATCTCCGATCCGGATCCGGCAATGTTCAACGGGTGGGCGTATAACGTAAGCGTAAATAACGTTTAAAGGCGTTTTAATTTAAGACCGAAAAACTCTTTTGTTTGATAAGTTTTTTCGGCCTTTTTTATTGCTCGGGCAGCTTGCGGAGTTTTAACGCCGCTTCGCTTTGCCTTCCATATTTGATCGGAACAGTTGATTTTAATAAAAAAACGCTTAAAAAATGAAAAATTACCTTTTATTATTGCTTTAATAACGTAGATATGATAAAATTATACTGACTAAATGTAGGTAACAAAAAATGTTTTTATGCCATAAAATGTGGCGAATATAACGAAAGAGGAGTAGAATGTACGACGTAATTGTAGTAGGCGGCGGCGTTATAGGCGGGCTGATCCTTCGCGAACTTTCAAAATACGAACTCAAGATATGTATGCTTGAAAAAGAGAGCGACGTTTGTATGGGATCGAGTAAGGCGAACAGCGGAATAGTCCACGCGGGTTTCGATGCCGCTCCCGGTACTTTAAAGGCAAAGTTCAACGTTTTGGGTAACGAAATGATGCCTGCTATTGCCGAGGAACTCGGCGTAAAATACAAAAACAACGGTTCACTCGTCGTCGCGTTTGACGACGAGCAGGTTTCTTTACTCGGCGAGCTTTTAAAAAGAGGCGAGCAGAACGGAGTTAAAGGTCTGAGCATAATAGACGCAAACGAATTGAAACGCATTGAGCCGAATATATCCGAAAACGCTTTGGCTGCGCTCTATGCGCCTACGGGCGGTATTATTTGCCCGTACGGATTGACTATAGCCGCTATCGGCAACGCCATGGACAACGGCGCCGAGTTGTTTACGGACTTCGGGGTGGATAAAATAGAAAAGACCGCCGAAGGGTATAACGTTTACAGCGGAAATAAAACCGTGCAAGGCAAGGTTGTAATCAACTGCGCAGGACTTTACAGCGGAAAAATAGCCGCTCTTGTCGGCGATGAATTCAGCGTAAACGCAAGAAAGGGCGAATATCTTTTGCTGGACAGAGAGTTTGGCGATTTCGTATCGCACACTCTGTTTTTCACTCCTACGAAAGCCGGTAAAGGCATACTCGTCAGTCAAACGGTTGACGGAAATATCCTTCTCGGCCCCACTGCGGAGGAACTTGAAACTCCCAATGCCGAAACGAGTGCGGACGGAATAGCGTCCGTTATAAAAAAGGCGGGAGAAATGTGCGAAAAGCCGCCGGTGTTCGGCGTTATCACGTCGTTTGCGGGTATCAGGGCTTATTCCGACAGGCACGATTTTATTATAGAAGAAAGCAAAAAATCTCCGGGCGTTATACATTGTGCCGGCATAGAATCGCCCGGGCTGACCGCTTCCCCCGCGATAGCAAAGTATGTTGCGGAAATAGTCGGCGGAATTATTCCGCTGCAAGCAAAAAAATCGTTTAACGGCAGGCGTGAGCCGGAAAATAGATTCAAAGAACTATCTTTGGAAGAAAAGAACGAAATAATAAAGAAAGATCCTTCCTACGGCAGAATAGTTTGTCGTTGCGAGCAGGTTACCGAAGGCGAAATTCTGGCGGCTATAAGAACCAACCCTCCTGCAAAAGACGTAGACGGGGTAAAGCGCCGCACGCGTTCGGGTATGGGCAGGTGCCAAGGCGGTTTTTGTCAACCGCATATAGCGGAATTGCTCTCGAAAGAATGGGGTATTCCGATGGAAGAAATAACGAAGAAGGGCGCAGGTTCAAATCTGTTGACGGGTAAAGTAAAATGAAAACCGAATACGACGTTATAGTAATAGGTGGCGGTCCCGCGGGGCTTGCCGCCGCAATATCGGCTTACGACAACGGCGCGAAGGACGTTCTTATCGTAGAGAGGGACGAGCGCCTCGGC
>CAJOMS010000046.1:10702-13632 GCA_905235795.1 uncultured Clostridia bacterium
AATGTATTCATAACGGTTTTGGTTTAACGAGGTTCAAAGAGAGTTTATCCGGCCCCGAATACGCCGATAGGTTCGTGAGGGAAGTTCTTTCCCGCAAGATAAAAGTTTTGCTTAAAACCACGGTTTTGGCGATATCCGAAGATAAACGCGTAACCGTAATGAACGAGGAAAACGGCGTTAACGTATTGACCGCTAAAGCCGTAATATTATCTATGGGGTGCAGAGAGCGTAGCCGCGGCGCGTTGAATATAGCCGGCACCCGCCCCGCAGGTATCTATTCTGCGGGCACGGCTCAAAAATACGTAAACGTAAAAGGATATATGCCCGGGCGCAGAGTGGTTATTCTCGGTTCGGGCGATATAGGGCTTATAATGGCAAGGCGAATGACCTTAGAGGGTGCAAAAGTGCTTGCCGTGTGTGAAATAATGCCGTATTCGAGCGGCTTGAAACGCAATATTGCGCAATGTCTCAACGATTTTGACATTCCGCTGTATCTTAACCATACCATAACCAAAATAGAGGGCGAGGACCGTGTGAGCGGAGTAGTTGTTTCACAGGTGGATGAAAATCGTCGCCCGATACCCGGTACGGAAATGCATTTCGATTGCGACACGGTGCTGTTTTCCGTCGGGCTTATACCCGAAAACGAGCTTTCCAAAACGGCGGGAGTTCCGCTGTCCTCAAGGACTAAGGGTGCCGTCGTGTATCAGACGAGGGAAACTCTCGTCGACGGAATTTTTGCCTGCGGAAACGTTTTGCAGGTGCACGACTTGGTCGATTTCGTCTCCGAGGAAGCCGAGCTTGCCGGTAAATTTGCCGCAGAGTACATTATGAGCGGCAGACCGCAACACGACTTTTTTGAGGTGGAAAACGGAAAAAATATTTCTTACGTCGTACCGCAGAGGGTGGATAAAAACGTCGGAGGCAACGTAAAAATGTTCTTCCGCGTTACGAATACGTTTAAAAATTGCACTATCAAAGTAGAAAATAACGGCGAGATAATCGCTACCAAAAAGAAGAAGATAGCCGTTCCAGGCGAGATGGAAACCTTGATTTTGCCCGAAAAGCTCGTCAAAGAAACCGCAGGGACGGTCCGCGTTTCGTTGGAGGTCGAAAATGGATAAACGAACGTTAACGTGTATAGAGTGCCCCATGGGCTGTGAAATCACTGCGGAGATAGAAAACGGAGAGCTTGTTTCCGTTTACGGCAACGGGTGCCCGCGCGGCAAGGCTTACGCCTCCGACGAGGTCATTTGCCCAAAAAGGGTGGTAACTTCCACCGTCCGCACGACGAAGGGCGTTCCTCTGCCCGTAAAGACCGATCGCCCCGTAAAAAAATCAGAGATTTTTAACGTTATGGCAACCATAAATAAAATAACGTGCGAGTTGCCCGTAAAAATAGGCGACGTGCTGTACGAAAATATTTCGGACGATGCGAATTTGGTAGCTACGGCAAATATGCAGTAAAATTATAATTATGGATAGCGAGGAATATGTTTTATTCGATCCGCACGTGCATTCGAGCGGAATAAGTAAGTGCAGCCACGTTACGGGTATGGAAATAGTTGATACCCGCAAAAGCGAAGGGTACGGAGGTATAGTGCTAACCAATCACTGCCAGCCCTGGTATTACACTCCGCAGGAGCACAGAGAGTTCATAAAGCGTTTTATCGCAGAGTATAGAGCAGTTAAAGAATATGCTGATAACGTGGGATTTAGGGCGTTTTTGGGTATCGAGGTAACCATCTCTCTGCCTGATGTCGCCGATTGGTTGCTGTACGGCGTTGACGAGAAATTTTTGATAGATTCGCCGTGCCTGTACGCGCTTACGCAGAAGGAACTGTTCACTCTGTGCGAAAAAGCCGAGGTCGCAATGGTTCAGGCGCACCCATACAGGAGCTCAACCTTGCCTCGCGCCGCGGAATATATGCACGGCATGGAAATCAACTGTACTCCGTGCGACGTAAATACTAGGGAAACCGTAATTAAAGAGGCTGAAAAGCGCGGTATTTTCGTAACTTGCGGAACGGACTATCACGGAGATGCGCGCCCGATAAAAGGCGGAATTTATTTGCCGAGTTCGGTAAACAACGCGGGCAAAATGGCAGAATATCTGCTCAACACTCCCTTTACAAAGCTTAAATTAGGTGAGGAAATTTTTGACGTGCCTACCGGCATAAAAGTATAAAAAGCGCCTAAAACGCGCATTATCGTATATATTTGGAGGTGCCGTATGGCGGTAAAATTAAATGAAGATAAGGAAGTAGTCGCCGTAATCAAAGAGGGCTTAAAGCGCAAAAACGGGCATTGTCCTTGTCGGTTGGAAATAAGCGAAGATACTAAATGTATGTGCAAGGAGTTCAGAGAGCAGATTGCCGATCCGAATTTCGAAGGATATTGCCATTGCAGATTGTACTATAAAAGTAAAGATTAGTTTAAAACAGATTACAGGAGTCGATTTTTATATCGGCTCTTTTTATTTTGTCAATATTAAATATCGGTATCAATTCTTTTAAAGATATTGGCTCAAATTTTTCGATTATACCGCAATTAAATGCGAGCATACCTATTATCGGCCGCGGATCCTTAAACGTTGCGCGAATATACTCCATATTCGATTTCCCTTCGCGCTTGCTCATCCTTTCGCCGTTTTCGTCCAAAAGAAGGGGCACGTGCCCGAATTCAGGACGATTGAAACCGAATTTTTCAAAAAGAAAAATCTGACGCGGTGCGGACGATAAAAGGTCGCGCCCTCTCAATATCTCGTTCACGCCGGATTCGCCGTCGTCAACGGTCATGGCGAGCTGGTAAGTAAATACGCCGTCCGCGCGCCGAACGATGAAATCTCCGCATTGCGTCTTTAACTCCTGCGAATAGTCTCCCTGTATCAAATCGTGCAGATAATATGTGATATCGGGCACTTTTACGCG
>CAJOMS010000047.1 GCA_905235795.1 uncultured Clostridia bacterium
TAATAATCGGAAATATGTCCGTAGCAGTCTTTCAAACCTACCGCGCAATAAATGGGAACGGAGAACGCGAATCTGTCGTCGTAGCCGGTAATTATAGAGGTTATTACGCCGCCCCAACTAACGCCGCAAACGCCTATTTTTTGCTCGTTTACCTGCGGAAGGGAGTGCAAAAGCGAATTGCCCGTTATTGCCGTGCTTACCGCGTAATACATCCAAGTTTGTTCAAGAGGTTTCGACGAGTCGTTATAATTCTGATTATAAGGCGCAGGGTATTCGGATTTTACGTAAAGTTCGGTATACGGCGAATCCATCGTGGCCGTTTTGGTTGCGACGTGCCCCTCGTAATCGAGAGCCAGCGCAACGTAACCGCGATCCACCCATTTTTTTACCCAATGCCAATACGCGCTGCCCGCGCCGCCGTGAATAAGCAGAATTGCCGGGCATTTGCGCATCTCGTCCGCGCCATCGGGCACGCCGAGATAGCCGAAGGCGTAACTTTCGTTTCCGTCGTAATCTGAACGCATATACAGCGCTTTTATTCTTTCGTCTTCGTCTCTGTCGTCCTTTTTCGAAAAGAAATAGATCGGTTTCTGCCATAATTCGTCAGGCAAAGCAACTCCGTCGTAAACTGCGTGATTAGTCATAATTTTTTCCTTCTCTTCCTTTGGGTCGGTATTGCTTTTCGATTCGTTTGGAACGCAAGAAATCAAAGCGAACGACGTGCACAGCACCAAAAAACATAAAATAAATTTTTTCATTTTATATCTTATCCTTGAAGAAAATGAAATTAAAGCTTTATTTGCCGTAGCTGTAACTCAGTCTGCCGATCGGCGCACTTTCTCCAGAAACGTAATAGTCCATTATATTTTCGGGATGAGTTACGTTATCTGCAACTTTGAACTCTATGCGGCAATTTGACGAAGTAAGCCCGAGCGCTTTGAGCGGAATTGCGTAAACTATTACGTTGCCGTAAACGCGGTAGTCTGCCTCGCCTGCCGTCTGCCAAACGTAGCCGCCGGTCGATTTTTCTATCGAGGTCTTTCCGCTTGCCTGCGGCGTACGGTTTATTATGAAGTCGTACCCCTCGAACCCCTTGCTCGCTCCGGTAGAAATAAGGATATTCATCCAATTTTTATCCGTTCCGTTATAGTCCGTAATATTTTCTTTGGTCTTTACGTAGAAATAAAGATTTTCCGCGTTATGCACTACTCTTATATCCGTAACGTCGTTGCGGTTACTGTAGTCTGTGTATTTTTCCGTTTCAACCGCGTTATAGAAATCGCGCGGCATTACGTCGCCGGAAAAATCCTTATACTTTGCGTAAACGTAATCCCAACGGACGAGCGAACTTGCGTTTTCTATATCTATAGACATCTGAGGATATTCAAAATCGTCCTTTTTCTCGGACAATTTGTATTGACGTACGTTTTTGACGAGCTGCATATAGAAGTTGTCGCCGTATTTTCCGGCAGACATTTCGCAGTCTCTTGAATATTCTTCATTGTAAACGTCAACGAACCTCGCACCCATGGCACCCGTATATTTTATAGCCATCCACTCGTTCCAACTCGTAACGAGAACGTTGGAAATTTTATCATCGTTTTTAAATACGGTATTCCACTCGCTCTGGAAGTTTTGCCCGAGCCACCAATTTTCGTTTAAAGTTTCCGTTTCGTGATCGTACCCACGTGATGAAAAATTGTCCTTATCGCTGAAATTGATGGTATAGGGCGAATGTTGAGCAACGGAAACGCTTATCGTACCCAAGCCGTCGTGTATCTTTTGCGGATATTGCCAGCTCATCCACGGGAAACCGTCTTCGTAATTGAGCGTTCCGTTAGGCCATTGACTTTCGTGAACGTCGAAAAACTCTTTGCATGCAGGGGTAATATAGTCGGAATACCCGCCCGATCTCGTCTGATCGGACGCTCTTTTATTGTTTTCGGTAATGCCTATGATCATCGGCTTGCCGTTCGGCGCCCACCATATATCGGAATAAGTATCCGTCTGGTAAAACTCGTTGTAAATTCTCGTAACGGTCGTTCCCGAATAGCTGTTTGTATAAAACATTACTTTAGGAACGGCAAACCCTTGTTTTTGATATTTAAGCAAGGTTTCGAGCAATAATTTAGTAGGAGTTTGGTATAAAACAGAGTTAGTTGCGTCAATGCACAAATAATCGAGCCCGCACGCGGTAAGGAGCTCCACGTGGCGATTTACTACCCACGGATCGCTCATGTTGTAGTAGCCGTAAAGCGGCTGAGCGCAGAAATGGAACTCGTTGAGCGGCGTGCCGTCGCTCTCAAAACTGTTTAACTTGGCTGTGCCCTCCTCCGTGGAAAGCAAAGCTTCGATATCGTAAATATCGTGCTGTATGCCCTTGTGCTGACCGAGCCATACCGAATAGAAAATCCCTACCGATTTACCGTCTCTTTTGCCGTATGCGGGTTCTACCCTGCGGCCCTCGGCGTCCGTTCCGCAAAGATTCATAAGCGAAAACTCAAACTCGTCGAGGTTTCGCTCGTCTTTACGGGTTTTTCCGCTCGTTGACGTTCCGTTTCCGCCGTTTCCGGTGCATCCGACAAACAGACAAGCGGTAAACACAGCTAAAATAATTGCCAAAAATCTTTTCATTTTATCCCCCTTTTAATATTATTAATAGCCGTAAGTATAGCCCAACCTGCCGATAGGCGCGCTATCTCCGGTCACGTAATAATCCATAATATCGTTGAAAGCCGTTACGTGGTCGCTTACCTTTACTCGCACGTAACAATTTTCCGCGGAAAGCCCCAGCGCCGAAAGCGGAACGCGGTAAACTATCGCGTTGCCGTACACGCGGTAATCCGCCTGCCCCGCCGCCTGCCAATTATAGCCGCCCGAGGACTTTTCAAGCGAAGTTTTACCGCCTTCTTCGGGCGAACGGTTAATTATAAAGTCGTAGCCGCCGAACGTCTTGTCGTTGGAGTCGCTCGTCTTTAATAAAAGCGTCATCCAGTTTTCGTCCGTTCCGTTATATTCGGTTATATCGTCGACCGTGCGTGCAAGCACGTACAAGTACGTTTGGTCGTGAGTTACGGAAACGTCGCTTATATCGTTGCGGCCGGAATTGTCAACGTAAGTATTTACGGAGAAAGCGTCGGAATGATTTCTTACAGCGGCGTCGCCCGTAAAATCTTTGAAATTCGTCTTTACGTTAACCCAGCCCGAAAGGGAGGCGTCGTCGATATCTATCGAATGCATATCGTAGATGTAATGCTTTGCCTCGGTATATTTATATTTTTTGAGAAGATCGGTCATCTGCATGTAATAATTATCTTCGTAACCGCCCTTCATCATTTCGATATCGCGGGAATACTCCTCGTTAAAAGTATCCACGAAAAACACTTCGTAGCCGTTTTCGTACTTTATAGCCTTCCACTCGTTGAAACCGGTTATAAAAACGTTGTTCACCTTCTTTTTGGAGGGATCGGCGTTATTTTCGAAAACCGTTTGAAATTGCCCCGCTAAATTGGTGCCAAGCTCGGTATACGCGCTGTTGTTTCTGAAAGTGGAATAATCGAAACCTCTGCCGTGATTGCTGATTCTCCCCTCGCTCATCTTTGCTCCGGGGTGTTGAGCTAAGGACACGGACATCGTTCCGTTGTAATTTTTTTGCGGATACTCCCAATCCATCCACGGGAAACCGCGTTTAAGATCAAGATTCTCGCCGTACGGCCATTGAGATTCGCGGAAGTCGAAAAATTCCGTATACTCTTTATATTGCGCGTCGGTCAATTCGCTCGTCGCGCCTATTATAAGAGGCTTATTCCCGTCGAGAGAGAACCAAAGGTCCTTATACAGTCCTTTTTTATACCAATTTTCGTATATAGTTCTCGCCGTGGGCGAAGTTCCCGTGTTGCAATAGAAGGCTATTTTGGGAACGTCCCACCCATTGTCGTAATATTCTTGAAAGACCTTAAATATCTCGTTTATGGCTTCGGTATAAACGACGGAGTTGGTCTTATCGTAAACGAGGTAATCTACGCCCGCCATCGTGAATAATTCCGCGTGCTTGCGTATAACGTACGGATCGTACGAACAATAATACCCGTACAGCGGTTGCCCCCAGTAGTGGAAACGTTTAAGCGGGCTTGCTTCGTTGCCGTAAATATCCCATAAAGCTTCGGGATTATTATTGAGCAACTCCGTAATGTCGTAAACGTGATTGTAAGAGCGCGTATTGTCGCTTCCGTGCCAGATATGATAGAACAGACCGACCTTGTTTTCGATTATTTCGGAGTCGCCCGTTCTTACCGTTCTGCCCTCTCTGTCAGTAGCGGAGACGTTCGCAGTAGTATAGGCGTAAGCGTCCGTAACTCTTTCATCCGACACTCTCACCATAGGTTCCGAATCTTCGGCGGGCGAGTTCTTATTTTTCTCTCCGCAAGCGGTAAGAGAAAGCACCAAAACGGCGCAAAAAAGCCATATTAAAAACTTTTTCATAAACACTCTCCCCCTTTTTCATCAGTCCTTTAAGCCCGTCATTACTACGCCGTCAATAAGTTGTTTTTGGAATATCGCAAACAAAATTGCGGGAGCCAAAGACATAACGACGCCGCCGCACATTCTCATATTCGCATTATAAGACGCGGCGTTTTCTTCCATTGAACTTTCAAATACGACCTGAGCCATAGTCTTAGGCGCGTTGGAAGCGCGCATATAAACGAGCGGGCCGTAATAGTCGCCCCAATAGGCAATAAATACGTTTACTATTACGTAAATAAGCACGGGCTTACAAAGCGGAAGTACGATGTTCCAATACCTTCTCAGAGCCGACGCACCGTCTATTTTAGCCGCGTTGTCCATATCTCTGGGTATCCCCAACATAAATTGACGGATAAGGAAGATATATATGGCGCCGCCGCCGAAGAAATTAGGTATAGTAAACGGATATAAAGTATTTATCCAATTAAACTTAACGTACATTGAATAAAGTGAAAGCTGCGTAACTACGCCCGGCAACATCATAGTGCCAAGCATGGCTGCAAACATAAAGTTTTTGCCTACCCAATTCAATTTTGCAAACGAAAACGCGATAAACGACGCGGAAAGCGGAATTACTATGCAGTTAAAACCCACTATAATCATGGTGTGCAACAACCCGCTCGAATACCCGCTGCCGCTTGCAAACAATTTTACGTAGTTTGAAAACTGCGGCTTGCTCGGCAAAAATCTTATGGTGGGGTCTATAACCTCTTGACTAGTCATAAGGCTTTTTGAAACCATATAAAAATACGGGAAAAGCAAAATTATGGCGAGGACGGTCATAAGGATATACAAAAGCGTGTTAGTTATTATGCGCTTTCTTTTAGCTGAGGAAGAAGTCATACTCATAATTAATTTTCCTCCGCGTAAAATACCCAACTGCTCGTCTTGAACATAATTGCCGTAATTATTGCTATAACCGCCAACAATACCCAAGCGAGGGCGCTTGCATAGCCGACCTTACCCTTTTCAAATGCCTCGTAATAGATCTTAACGGCATACATATACAGCGCGTTATTCGCTCCGCGGCCGTTTCTTATGCCGAAGGTCAACGTGCCGTTATACTGCAACGTTCCGATAGTGGATGTTATGATATTGTAGAATATCATAGCCGAGCTCATGGGTATGGTTATATGCACGAGTCTGTGCCAAGCGTTAGCGCCGTCAAGTTTAGCCGCCTCGTAATAGTGTTTACCTATATTTTTGAAGGCAGAAAGCCACAGTATCATTCCTCCGCCGACGCTCCAAAGGTGCATTATGAAAACCGCAAGCAGCGCGCGCATATCCTCGTATTTGAAGAACTGGTACGGTCCCAAGCCGAAAAAGCCGAGAATCTTATTGAAAATACCGTACGTGCCGTCAAACATATCAGCCCACAAAAGGCCGCCCGCAACCGCGGGGATCATACAGGGCAAATAGTAGAATATGCGATAAGCCGTTACACCTTTAAGCGAATTGTTTACGAGCAACGCCAAAAAATAGGAGGCAACGAGGTTTACGGGAATGCTTACCACCGTATAAACCAACGTGTTTATAACGACTTTTTGCATGTCCCTATCGCCGGATTCGCCGTTAAAAATGCCGGCAAAGATGCGGGAGTAATTGCCCATTCCTACCCACTCGCGCGCGTTAAGTCCGTCGTATTTAAAGAAGGAGTCGTAAAGCGACAGCACCACCGGCACCAGCGTAAATACCGCCAGACCTATAAACAGGGGCAAATTGAAAAGCCAACCGGTGTAGCTGTTTTTAATTGTCTTTTTGATTTTTACAGAAATCTTACTTTTACTCACTCAAAACACCCTTTATCTTTAATTATGTGTTAGTGCGTTTTAAACCTTTTTAATCTTAATACTCGTCGAGCGCATACTCCATATCTTCTACGCAAGTTCTTACGATCTTGTCGAGGTCGCCGTTCTTGCTGCCGTTGCACGCTTTGCTGAACATATCGGTAAGAGCGGTAGAAAAGTCCGTCTTCATGCTCGGAGAAAGTTTTGCGAGGAAGGACGGGTCTATCTTATATTCCGATCCGTACAAATAAGCCGACATATTTATGTTCGGGTAAGATATAGCCCAGTTAGCAACGGACGTATCTGCAAGGTCTTTACGGATGGAAGCGAGGTTCAACCCGTTAAGCGCCATTTTCTGTTGTCCTTTATAAGAAATCATATAGTTGAGGAAAGCCCAGCACACGTCTGCGTATTTAGTGTTTTTATTGATGCAGTATCCGGCGATGCCGCAGCCGATCTTTGGGGTGTTTTTATCCATAATGAGCGGGAAAGATACGAGATCGACCTTATCCTTCAAGAATACTCTGTCCGCGTAATGCGAGACGGACGCCGATTGGAAAAGCATTGCGCTGGTGCCCTGTTCGAAGGAAGAACCGGACGCCTTTTGCGTATCTACTATATATCTGTTGTCCACCATTTCTTTAACGAGCGCAAGGCACTCTCTGGTACCTTCGGAATCGATGATTATGTTGCCTTGGTCGTCGATCACGTCCGCACCGAAAGAACGGAGCATGGGATAGCAAACCGAAAGCCACGAAGTAAGGTTTGCGTCAAGCACGTATCTGTCGCGCATGCCGTTGTTGTCGAAATAAGTTCTTATCGTTGCGCAAACGTCCATAAAGGTATCCCACGACCAACCGTCTTTAACCACAGACATATCTACGCCGGCTTTGTTGAAGATATCCGTATTGATAAAAGTTACGACGCTATCGGCGCTTCTCGGCACGCAGTAAAGGTTGCCGTTTAAAGAACCCATATCGAAGTATTCGCTGTGAAAATCGTTTTTAAGATTAAACACGTTAGCAGCCTCGCTCGCCTCTATATAAGGATTGAGGTTGTAAACGAGGTTGTTGTTAACGAGGAAATAGAAGTCGGGCGAGTTAGACCAAACTATATCGTCGAGCGTGCCGGTACGGGCAAGGTTCTTTACGTCGCTGTCGTAGCTACCGACGGTCAGGTAGTTGGTGGTGATGTTAACGTTGGGATACATCAACGCAAAATCTTCTATCAGGGCGTTGATCATCGTCCTCTCGTTAAGGTTGCCGCCGGGGATCAATATCGAAATATTTGCCGCCGTGTTCTTGTCCAGATTGATGTTTACGCTCGTAGGTTCGGGCGTGCCGGAATTCGAAGAATTCGAGTCTTTCTTGTTGCCGTTGCAGGCAACGAGCGTCATGGCAGCTATCGCTGCGAGTAAAATACATAAAAATTTTCTCATATTTTTCTCCTTGTCTTATAATAATTTTATTTAACTAACATGGCAACTATTGCCATGGCGTAAAGGCGAGCGGAAAAGTCGTTTAAGTGGTTGATACCATTGCCCGTTACGTCCATATATTTTTTGGTTTTCATTATTTCAGTACCTATGGAGTACATATTCATAGTATACACGTTATTTTGCGTTTTCGCCCATTTATCTACGCGATCCCAATATTTTTCAAAAGTATTTTCGAGGTCGTAACTCCTTTCGTTCGGGGGAAAAGCCTTTATAAACACAAATTCGCAGTCGGGCAAAGCGGCTTGAACTCTAAGAATTATGGATTGAATATTATCCAGATAGGTTCCCGCGCCCATTTTTTTGCCGCTGTCGTTGATGCCGAAGTGTATAAACAACACGTCCGGCTTATCCGCTATTATGGTGTTGACCTGCACGTCCTCCGCGCCCCAATCCGAAGTCATTCCGCCCTTGGAACGGTTGCTCAAAGTTACGTTTGCGTCGGGATACGCCCTGTTTAATGCGTTTGTGGCAAGCGTAATGAAGTTCGGCATATAAGGCGGGCGGTTAAACGTTGCCGAAGAAGAACAACCTTGCGCAACGCTGTCACCCGTAATTACTATTTTTACGTCCTCCCCGCCGTCGAGTTTTGCCTTTAATTTGGGAAGCCCTGAAGTTTCGTACGTCGGCAAAACGGAAGTATTAAGTTCCTTTACGTCGTACACGTAAGATACCGAAACCTGATGCCCGTAAATAAGGCTGCCTTCCGTGTAAATCGTGTTGCCCATCAAAACGTAATCGGTCTCCACTGTGGAAATAGTATAAACCGACCTGTACGGCGCGGGTATGTTTTCTCCCTTTAAATTTTCCGAAGTGAGGTAAGGTATATCGGAGCCTTGCACCCTCTTTATCGTCTTTCCGTCCACGGTGTAGTCCTTTCCTTCCTCGTAAACGGTGTCAAAGTCAATCCCTTACCGACAAAATTCGTACGGGCGTATATTGCAAATTGCCCAAAGCGCCCTCGCCGTAATCGACAAGCATAACCGTTTCGTTGTAAATTACGTTGCCCTTCCAATACGGCGTTACTATTTCGTCATCGCCGAAAGCGTACTCGGCTTTTTCCGGTTCCACGTAATTAGGAAATTTACTCATATCCGTCTCCCCGCTTTCCTGCGCCGTATCGGACGCAGAGTTTTTTCCTGACGAGTTAGCGCCGTCGCACGCAACGAGGGCAAACGCCCCGCACGTAAAAACGCACGCTATCATCACTGAAATCCATTTTTTTAAACGTGATAAAATCATAAAGCACCCCTTGTCTTTATTTTACCCTTTTAGTTTACAAAAAATTTAAGCGCGTTTCAATATATAAATTAAAGGAAAAACTATACTTTTAACAGATTCTTAAAAAGATATTGACAAAAACATTGTACAATATTATAATAATACTAAAAAGCAAAGGAGGCGGAAAATGCCAAAACCGTGCACCTACAGAAGGAACCCGTCGGCTGACTTGACCGACGTAGAAACTTTCGTTAACAGCGGCAACCTGCAACTTGTAGAATGCGGATATGCCGAAGTTAACGACGAATGGCACAAATTCGTTGCGGTATTTCCGTACTACAGGCTGTATCTTGTAAAGAGCGGAAACGCCGTTATGTACCTTAAAAATTCCGAAATGAACTTGCAGGGCGGCTATATGTACCTCATCCCCTCTTTTCAGGTCGTATCGAGCAAATGTACGGATATATTAAAGCATTACTACCTGCACTTTTCATCAAAAAACAAAATTTCGAGCTTTATGGAATTTTTCAAGCCCGTTTATAAAGTGCCCGCAAGCGAAACCGACCAAAGACTCTTTGACGAACTGTTGGAATGTTTTTTGAAGGAAGACGTATCTTCCGTTATCAAGCGAGAAGGAATCTTCAGATACCTTTTGGCTGAATTTTACGAAAATACCGAGTATTACAACGTTGAAATGGTCCGTTTTGAACCCGTTTTAAATTATATAGACAGGCACATAAACGAACATATAGACGCGCAAACTCTCGCGTCGGTAATAAATTTAAACAAGGTTTATTTTTCCAACCTGTTTGCAAAAACTTTCGGCGTATCGCCAATAAAATACGTCAATTACAAAAAAATGAACATAGCTGCCACTATGCTTGCAGAAAATAAAATGAGCGTAAAAGAAATAGCCTATTCGTTAGGCTATGAAAACGAGATGTACTTTTTCAGACTGTTTAAAAACACTTTCGGCATAACGCCGGCAAATTATAAAAAACAACTTTCAAATATCTGAAAAACTTTAAAAATCGAGGCTGCCGCAGGGAAAAGCGACAGCCTCTTGTTTTTGTTTTTAAATATATATTTATCTCATCAATTTATATTTATGCGGTAATGTTGAAGTCGCCGAAGCATTCAAGTTCGTACCACTGTTCTGCCGTGCCTTTAAAGGTTATCGTCGTTAAAGCCTCACAGTCTTCAAATGCATACTCACCGATAGAAGTGACCGAAGCGGGGATTTCTATACTCATTAAATCGATACAGCCAGCAAATGCCCTATTACCAATAGAAGTAAGCCCATTAGGCAAAACTATACTCGATAAAGCGGTTTGCCTGAATGCACTATTACCGATAGAAGTGACCGAAGCAGGCAATTCTATGCTCGTTAAAGCCTCACAGTCATAGAATGCCAATTCACCGATAGTAGTAACGCTATCAGGCAATTCTATACTCGTTAAAGAGGAACAGCCATGGAATGCACCATTACCGATAGTAGTGACCGAAGCAGGCAATTCAATACTTGTTAATTCGTTATTATCGGTGAATGCATAATCACCGATAGCCGTTACGGGGAGACCTTCGTAAGTAGGAGCGATAACCACTTCGGTCGCCGTGCCGGTGTAACCGGTTACGGTGTAACCCTTTTTATCCGTGTTGAGCGCGAACTTTAAGCCTTCGGTGTTCTGCGGCTCGGTATCTACAGACTCGAAAACCACGGTGAAACTGCAGTCGGACCCGGTGTTCCAGTCCCAAAGGCGGCCTTTTGTAATAGCGCTCCACTGAGCTTCCGTGCCTTTAAAGGTTATCGTCGTTAAAGATGAGCAGTTAATGAATGCATACTCACCGATAGAAGTAACCGAAGCAGGCAATTCTATACTCGTTAAACCGGCATAAGCGAATGCTTCATCACCGATAGTAGTTACGCTATCAGGCAATTCTATACTCGTTAAAGAGGAACAGTAATAGAATGCATAATTAACGACTGTAGTAAGCGTTGCAGGCCATTCTATACTCGTTATACCGGTATAAGCGAATGCACCCGAACCGATAGAAGTAAGCGTTGCAGGCAAAACTATACTCGTTAAAGCCTCACAGTTTTGGAATACACTATCACCGATAGTAGTAAGCGTTGCAGGCAATTCTATACTCGTTAAAGCGGATTGAATGAATGCCATATCACCGATAGTAGTAAGCGTTGCAGGCAATTCTATACTCGTTATAGCGGATTCCATGAATGCCCTATTACCGATTTCCGTTACAGGGAGACCTTCGTAAGTAGAAGCGATAACCACTTCGGTTGCAATGCCTTCGTAACCGGTTACGGTGTAAGCCGTTTTATCCCCGTTGAGCGCGAACTTTAAGCCTTCGGTGTTCTGCGGCTCGGAAGATTCGGGCGCGAAAACAATGTTCGCTTTGTCGAGGTCTTCATTCCAACGGTCGGCTTTTTCAATGGCGTTCCACTGTTCTGCCGTGCCTTTGAAGGTTATCGTCTTTAAAGCCTCACAGCGATAGAATGCTTGCCCACCGATAAACTCAAGCGAAGCAGGCAATATGATACTCGTTAAAGATTCACAGTAATAGAATGCCCCAGAATCGATAGTAGTAACGCCATCAGGCAGTTCGATACTCGTTATAGCGGAATAAGTGAATGCATTACCGATGGAAGTAAGGTTGCTACCCTCAGCAAACGTTACGGTCGTTAAAGCTGAACAGCTATCGAATGCACCCGAACCGATAGAAGTGAGCGAAGCAGGCAATTTTATACTCGTTAAAGCGGAACAGGCAGCGAATGCATCCTCACCGATAGAAGTGAGCGAAGCAGGCAATTTTATACTCGTTAAAGCGGAAACATTGAATGCACCCTCACCGATAGAAGTGACGCCATCAGGCAGTTCTATACTCGTTAAAGATTTACATCCACTGAATGCATACTTACCGATAGTAGTAAGGTTGCTACCCTCGGCAAACGTTACGGTCGTTAAAGCCTCACAGCCATAAAATGCCTCATCATCGAGAGTAGTGACCGAAGCAGGCAAGTTTATACTCGTTATATCGGAACCAATGAATGCATCATATCCGATAGCCGTTACGGGGAGGCCTTCGTAAGTAGACAATATGGTTACTTCGGTTGCAGTGCCTTCGTAGCCGGTTACGATGTAACCTTTTTGATTCTCGTTGAGGGTGAACTTTAAGCCTTCGGTGTTCTGCGGCTCGGTAACTTCGGGCGCGAAAATCAAGGTGTAATCGCCGGTATTGTCATCCCAACCGTCGTCTTTTTCAACGTTGTTCCACTGAGTCTCCGTTCCTTTGAAGATTATCGTCGTTAAATCGAAACAACATCCAAATGCTTCGTCACCGATAGTAGTGAGCGTTGCAGGCAATTCTATACTTGTTATAGCGGATTCATAGAATGCCCTATAACCGATAGCGGTTACGGGGAGATTGTTATAAGTAGACGCAATAACCACTTCGGTTGCAGTGCCTTCGTAGCCGGTTAC
>CAJOMS010000048.1 GCA_905235795.1 uncultured Clostridia bacterium
AAGGTCAGCGCAAAGAGAGCAGACAAGGACTTCAAGGTGACTTCTCCTGAGATTGCGAGGATAATCGGTGCGAAGGTGCTCGTCGGATGCAAGGTGCTAAGCGTCGATGTACACAACCCTGACTGCGAACTCTTCGTCGATTTGAGAAAGGATGTAACGTACGTATTCGAGAAGAAGATATCGGGTTTCGGAGGACTGCCTCTTGGAACAAACGGCAAGGGAATGCTGCTTCTCTCCGGAGGAATAGATTCTCCTGTTGCCGGATTCATGATGGCAAAGAGGGGAATGAGATTGTCCGCAGTGCATTTCCACAGTTTCCCCTATACGGGTGAGGCTGCAAAGCAAAAAGTCGTGGATCTTACTAAAATAATTTCTCAATACGCAAACGGAATAGACTTGTATATAGTCCATTTTACCGAAATACAAGAGGCTATACACAAATATTGCCCCGAAGAAATGATGATAACGCTTATGCGGCGTTTTATGTTTAAAATTACCGAAAGGATATCGTTGCAAATCGGTTCGCAAGCTATTATTACGGGTGAAAGCCTCGGGCAGGTGGCAAGCCAAACGGTTGAGAGCATAACCACGTCAAACGCCGTTGTGGAAAAACTTCCAGTATTTCGTCCGCTTATCGGGTTCGATAAGCTCGACATCATCGAAATATCCAAAAAGATAGGTACTTACGATACGTCCATCTTGCCGTACGAGGATTGTTGTACGGTGTTTTTGCCTAAGTACCCGTTGATAAGACCTAAAATGGAAAATGTCCTCGAGGCGGAAAGCAAGCTGGACGTTGAAGGTCTGATTGCCGACGCTTTGAACAAAATAGAGGTCGTTTTATTGTGAGCGAAAAAAGAATTGACGAAAAAGACATTCCCGAAATAGAGTACACGTGCCCGTATTGCGGTGAAAAGCTCGGCGAGGACAAGTCGTTTTGTTCTAAATGCGGTAAATATTTAGGTAAATATTCAAAAGTCTATCATCCTATAGAAGAAGAAAAGGCAAGAATGATCAAGTGGATAATAGGCTCCGTAGCGGTCGTCGTGTTCATAGTTATTTACTTTTTCGTGTTGAAAAAACATTTGTAAAGAATAATTTTTCAATATGGGGAAAAACTCATAATATCTTATTTGTGCGGAGGGCGATATTATGAGTAAACGTAAAAGAAAAAATAAGGTTGTAAAACTTACCGAAGAAGATTACGGTAATTATATAATGAGTTTAAAAGATGAAAGGCCGGTCCGGCCTACGCCGGAGAAAAATGGAAAATTTGACGATACCGGCGCGTAAAGAGGTAAAATTATGGTGGAAATTGTTGAGGCAAATACTCGCAAACTAATGAAGGAATTTGCAAAATTCCCTTGCGATCTGTACAAAGGAAACCCGTATTACGTTCCATCCCTGCGTGGGGACGACGTAAATATGACCGATCCTAAAAAAAATTTTAATGCTCGCTTTTGCGATATCAAATGTTTTCTTGCCTATAAAGACGGAAAGGTCGTCGGCAGAATCGCCGGCATTATACATAAAAAATTTAACGAAGTATATTCAAAAAAGCAAATAAGGTTTTCTCGCTTCGATTTTATAGACGATATCGAAGTCAGCAGAAGTTTGCTCGAAGCCGTTGAAAAATTCGGCAGAGAAAACGGTATGGAATATATGGACGGCCCTTGGGGCTTTAACGATACCGACCGCGAAGGCATGCTCACTATGGGCTTTGATAAGCGCGCCACTTACGCCACAAATTATAATTTCGATTATTATCCCGAACACATGAAAAAACTTGGATTTAAAGACGAATCCATATGGTCGGAATTTAAATTTCAAATTCCGGACAAGCCGGACGAAAAAGTTTCCAAGATGGCTGAATTACTTAAGAAGAAATTTGAACTCAGAGACATAACCGAGGAGATGAGCTTTAAGGAATTCAAGAACAAATATACCGATGAGTTTTTTGATATTTTCAACCAATGTTATCGCCATCTCGACAATTATATCGACATCGAAGGCGAGGAAAAAAAGAACGTTATAAAACAGTTTGCAACAATTATAAATGAAAAATATTACAGCGTAATCGTTAATAAAAACGACGAGTTGGTCGCGTTCGGCATAACCATTCCTTCGCTTGCAAATGCGCTCATAAAAAGCCGCGGGCATTATTCTTTGGGACTAGTTAAGGCGATAATGGCGCCAAAGGAACTCGAGTGCGCGCTTATAGGTGTCCGCCCCGATTATCAAAAGAGGGGAATCAGCATAATAATGATCGATAAAATATTAAATAACATAATTAAAAATAAAATAAAGAGCGTCGAAAGCAATCCTATGCTTTTAACCAATTCGTCAATTCGCGCTCAGTTTTCACACTTCCCGCACGACGAAATAAAAAAGCGACAATCTTTTATCAAGTATTTAGATTAAAAAATTGTTTTTTCTGATGAGCCGATTCGGACACGCGCCGATCGGCTTTTTGCATAAAAAGACAATTTTTTTTCGCAATAAAAAAAACATTTAAAAAAATGATTAAATAACTTGAAAAAATTTGTCGTGCAATATATAATAAAGTATGTTAAATTTTAAAATGGAGGAGTTTCGGAGGTTTTTAATGGATAGAATAGAATTACTTAAAAACAGACGAGCAAAATTGCTTGAAGCGGGTAAGGAAACCCGTTCAAAAATTGCGGAACTGATCGATGCCGACAGCTTTGTCGAACTTTCGTCTTACAGCTTTTCTAAAAACGAATTTTACGGCGAAGGTGCGGAAGGCGAAGGCGTTATTACCGGTTACGCAACTGTTGAGGGAAACCCGTGTTGTGTCGTTGCTCAGAACGGAAAGGTTCTTTCCGGTGGCGTGAGCAAAGCGAATTGTGATAAAATTTGCAAAACTTTAAACTATGCGCGCAATAACGCTATGCCCGTAATTTACTTACTCGACACGAAAGGCGTGCAGATAGGCGAGGGCGTAGCCGTGCTCGAAGGTATATCGTCCGTACTTAACAAAATGGGTGAATTGATGGGCGACGTTCCGCAGTTTGCCGTTGTTGACGGGGATTGCTTCGGCTCGTTCGCTTTGGTTGCTGCCGCTTGCGACTTTACTTTCGTAACAAAAGAGGCTTGCATAGCTTACGCTGCGCCGTCGGTCATAGCGACTTCAAAAATACAGAAAGGTAAGAACGAAGTCGGCGGTGTGGCTGCCAACGCAAAAACGGGCGTTGCTCAATTCGTAGTTGAGAATATGGCGGAAGTTAAGAGCAAAGTTGCAGCCTTACTCGATCTTTTACCTCAAACGGGTTGTTTGGTCGTTGATTCGGAGGACGATCTTAACAGGACTTCACCGAATCTTAACGAAAAAGTTTGCGCCGATTGCTTGGCGAAAGCCGTTTTCGACGAGGGCACCGCTATAGAGATCAATAAGGGCTACGCAGACGAAGTCGCTTGTATGCTCGGTCGTATAGGAGGAATTTCCGCTGCTGTAATCATGTTTAAAGGCGGTGAAAACGGCGTTGAATTGACTCCGTGCGTCATCGATAAAATCAACGATTTCGTTTGCCTTGCCGAAGATAACGGTTTACCTATCGTAAACTTCGTAAACGCAAAAGGAATTTCAAACGAGTATTGCGTAAGTCAAACCGGAATTATGAGGGACGTCGCAAACTTGTTCTACAATTATTCAAACGGAACTGTCGGCAAAGTAAGCGTAGTTTACGGAAAAGCCGTAGGTTTGGGCTATTCTCTCTTTGCCGCTAAAAATATGGGCTATGATTACACTTGTTCTTTCGCAAACGCTAAAATTGCTCTTTTTGACAGCATTGAAGGCGCGTACGTGGAATTTGACGGCGTTAAGTACGATAACGAGCAAAAATTTGCCGAAAAGTACGCCGATGAAAATCAAGACCCAATCAATGCCGCAAGGGGCGGATATATAGATGACATCATAGAGCCGCAATTTGTTCGCCAGTACGTTATTTCGGCGTTGCAATCGATCGTGAGGTAAATTATATGTTAAACAATTTACTTATGAGCGATTTTGAAACGGGTGCAATAACTTTTTTAATGGGCATGATTGTAGTATTTTTCGGTATCGCTATTCTCGTGTTTGTAGTTTGGCTCATGGGCAAAATAATCCGCAAGCCGGCAAAAGAAAAAAAGGTTGAACCCGCGCCCGAGGCAACTTTGCCTCAAACGCCTGACGACGGTATAAGCGAGGAGCTTGTGGCTGTTATAACCGCGGCAATATACGCTTACTATCAGGCAAATAATGAAAAATGTGAATTTACCGTAAGAAAGATTATCAGGAGGAATTAATAATGCGTAATTTTATAATAACCGTTGATGGAAAACAATATGAAGTAGGCGTAGAGGAAGTCGGCGCAAATACTCAAGCCGCACCTGCCGCGCCCGTAGCTACCAAGGCTGCACCCGCAGCAGCACCCGCTAAGCCGGCAACTACCGCAGGCGGAACGCAAATGAAGGCTCCTATGCCCGGTATGATTGCGTCTTTTAAAGTTGAAAACGGCGCGACCGTAAAGAAAGGTCAAGCGGTAATCGTTCTCGAAGCAATGAAGATGGAAAACGACCTCACCGCTCCTTGCGATGGAGTAATAACGTTCGTAGCGCAAAAGGGCGCCAACGTTGATACTGGCGCAGTTATAGCAACGATAGCGTAAGGAGAAAACCATGCCAGCATTTTTAAACACGTTATGTGCCGAAAGCATTGGCGAAATGTTTAAAAGCCTGTGGGAAAGTACCGGACTCGTTCAAGGTACTTGGGAAAATTACGTCATGATATTGGTATCATTCGTTTTGATGTACCTTGCTATCGTAAAAAAATTCGAACCACTGTTGCTTTTGCCGATCGCATTCGGTATGTTCTTTATAAATTTGCCCGGAGCAAGGGAAGTTTTGTGGGGCGTTGAAATAGAGGGTAGCCCCACGCACGACGTAGAGCCCGATACGCGAGGTTTGATATGGTATCTGTTCCGCGGTGTCGAATGGGTTATTTATCCTCCGTTAATATTCTTGGGCATAGGAATTATGACGGATTTCGGTCCGTTGATTGCAAATCCTAAAAGTATGTTTATGGGCGCTGCTGCTCAGCTGGGCGTATTTATTACTTTCTTCGTTGCCGCAGCAATTCCCGATTTCACGATTTTCGGACAGCATATAGGCTTTACTGTTCAGGAAGCCGGCGCAATAGGCATTATAGGCGGTGCCGACGGGCCTACGGCTATTTACGTCACACAAAAACTTGCGCCGCATCTGCTTTCTTCTATTGCAATTGCCGCCTACTCTTATATGGCGTTGATACCGGTCATACAAAAGCCTATCATGCGCCTTATGACTACAAAAAAAGAAAGGGCTATAAGAATGGCTCAACTCCGCAAGGTTTCCAAACTTGAAAGGGTACTTTTCCCGATCATCGTTTGTTTGGTAGTCGGTTTGCTCTTGCCTTCTGCAATGCCTCTTTTGGGTATGTTGATGCTCGGCAACCTGATGAAAGAATCCGGCGTAGTCGGCAGGCTTACCGATACCGCGCAAAACGGTTTGATGAATACTATAACGATATTCCTCGGCGTTTGCGTAGGTACTAAGGCATACGGTAGAGACTTTTTGAATTTCCAAACTATATTTATTATCGTTTTAGGTCTTATCGCTTTCTGCATGGGCACTATAGGCGGCCTCTTGGTAGGCAAACTTATGTGCAAATTAAGCGGAGGCAAGATCAATCCTTTGATCGGATCGGCAGGCGTTTCCGCCGTTCCTATGGCTGCGCGTATCTCGCAAGACGTAGGTAGAGAGACCGACCCCGATAACCACTTACTTATGCACGCAATGGGGCCGAACGTTGCGGGTGTTATTGGCTCGGCCATTGCTGCTGGCGTACTGCTTGCCGTGTGCGCTTAAAGGAGGTTTATTATGGCAAAAAAAGTTTTAATTACGGATACTATATTGAGGGACGCTCATCAATCGCAGGCTGCAACCAGAATGCGTTTGGATGAGATGTTACCTGTTTTGGATCAACTTGACGACGTAGGTTATTATTCTCTCGAAGCATGGGGCGGCGCAACTTTTGACTCATGCCTTCGCTACCTTAACGAGGACCCGTGGGAAAGGCTCAGAATCTTAAAGAGTCATCTTAAAAAGACTCCTATTCAAATGCTTTTGCGCGGACAGAACCTTTTGGGATATAAGCACTATGCTGACGACGTCGTTGAAAAGTTCGTTGAAGCGTCAATCAAAAACGGCGTTTCGATAATCCGTGTGTTCGACGCGCTGAACGACCCCAGAAATATGCAAACCGCAATGAAGGCAATCAAAAAGTACGGCGGCGTCTGCGAGGCTGCGATATGCTACACGACCAGTCCCGTTCATACTACTGATTACTTTGTAAAACTCGCAAAGCAGCTTGAAAAAATGGGTGCCGACAATATTTGTATAAAGGATATGGCAAACATACTGTTGCCTTACACCGCATACGATCTCGTTTCCAAACTTAAAAACGAGCTTAAACCTACGACGAAAATACATTTACACACGCACAATACGGCAGGTACGGGCGATATGGTCATATTAAAAGCTATCGAGGCAGGATGCGACATCGTCGATACGGCGATTTCTGCTCTCGGTAACGGTACATCTCAACCCGCTACCGAACCGCTTGTAGCTACGCTTAAGGGTACGGAATACGATACGGGTATCGATCTTGCAAAATTATTGCCCATCACCGAACATTTCCGCGGCGTTGCCGACAGGTTGACGAAAGATGGCTATCTCTCGCCGAAAGTTCTTAAAGTTGATATAAACACGCTTGTATACCAAGTTCCCGGCGGAATGCTTTCTAACTTGATTTCACAACTTAAACAGCAAAATAAATCAGATAAACTCAAGGAAGTGCTTGAAGAAGTACCGAGAGTAAGGAAAGATTTCGGCTACCCGTCGCTCGTAACTCCTACGAGTCAGATAGTAGGTACTCAAGCCGTTCTTAACGTCATTTCGGGTGAAAGATATAAAATGGTAACGAAAGAGTCCAAGGGGCTTTTAAAGGGCGAATACGGTAAGTTGCCCGGAAAACCCGATCCCGAAGTCGTTAAGATGATAGTTAAAGATGAAAAGATCATCGACCACAGACCTGCGGATGATATCGCTCCTGAATACGAGAAGTATAAATCGGAAATGATGGAATGGTACACTCAGGAAGAAGACGTTTTGTCTTATGCGGTGTTCAACCAGGTTGCAGTCAATTTCTTTAAATACAGAATGGCTCGTGATAAGGGCGTAGATAAGGATTTAGCGCAAAATCAAGACAAGGTTTATCCGGTATAATGAATATACTTGTTTGTAATGATGATGGTATTTATAGCGAGGGCTTAATTGCCCTCGCTAAATGTCTATCAAGGGAAAATAATATTATTGTCATAGCACCGAGTGGGAATATGTCCGGCATTTCTCATTCGTTGAATTTTAATCAGGATATAGAGGTGCACGAGGTGTTTTTGGATAAGGCTTTTAAGTCTTATTCGGTTTCCGGCACACCTGCCGATTGTGTTAAATTCGCCTATTATGAGTTAAAAGATTTTAAGATCGATCTCGTGTGCGCAGGTATCAATAAGGGCTCAAATCTCGGCACGGATGTTATATACTCGGGCACGGTATCCGCAGGGCTTGAGGCAAATAGTCTTGGCTTGCCGGCGGTAGCCGTTTCCTCTGTTCCGTTCGAGGGTGGCGATTTTGATATGTGTGGCATAATTTGTCTTAAAATTATAGATAAATTCAAGGAATTTTTTTCTTCTTCATACACGCTTAACGTCAATGTTCCCGGCATTAAAATGAATGAAATCAAAGGTGTAAAAGTTGCTAAATTGGGCGTACAGGTCTATTCCGATCAGTATATACCGACGGGCGAAAACTCTTACAGATTGATAGGGGAGCCGCTTGAGCACGGATTTAACGACTCCGATTGCGACGTTGAGTGGGTAAAGGCCGGTTACGTTTCGGTTACTCCAATAGTTTTCGACAAAACCGATTATAGAGCGATCGAAAAGATCGGTAAGGATTTTAAAATATGAGTAGGATTGGAATCGTAGGCGGTGGGGCGTCCGGGCTTATGGCCGCTTATGCCGCGGCGACGTTCGGAGATAACGAGGTTTTTCTTTTTGAAAAAAACGAAAAACTCGGCAAGAAAATTTACATAACGGGTAAGGGGCGATGCAACGTCACGAATAATTGCGACTCGCAGGAGTTCTTTTCCAACGTCGTTTCAAATCCGAAATTTTTATTGAGTGCAATAAATAATTTTGCTCCTGCCGATCTTATGGAGCTGCTTGAAGATAGCGGTTTAAGGTTAAAAACCGAGAGAGGCAACAGAGTTTATCCTGCGTCGGACAAAGCGAGCGACGTAACAAAGTATTTAGAAAAAATCATAAAGGAAAAGGGCGTTCGAATTATGCTCAATTCCGAAGTTTCCGAAATTTTGCATAACGACGGCTCTGTCTGCGGACTGAAATGTAACGGCGAAGAAATTTCCCTTGATAAAGTTATAATATGTACGGGCGGAGCAAGTTATCCCGCAACGGGAAGCACGGGCGACGGTTATCGTTTTGCCGTTGACGTCGGTCATACCATCACGCCTATAAAGCCCGCGCTTGTCGGTATAAGGTTGAAAGGAAATGAATTTGCCGATTTGCAAGGGCTCTCTTTAAAAAACGTAAGAGCTACGGTTTTTGAAGGGAATAAAAGGATTTTTTCTGACTTTGGCGAGATGTTGTTTACTCATTTCGGGGTTTCCGGTCCAATTATTTTAACAGCTTCAAGCATGATCAACAGGCGCGATGCAAACAGCCTAACGCTTTCCGTAGACCTCAAACCCGCGTTGTCCGAAGAAGTGCTTGACGCCCGCATTCTTCGCGATTTTTCCGAACAAAAGAATAAGGATATTTCCAACGCTTTATTCGGGCTTTTACCGCGTTCTCTCGTCGGTTTGGTAATCAAGCGTTCAATGATAGATCCTTATAAAAAGGTAAATGAAATAACGGTTAAGGAGAGGAAGGCGCTCGTAGCCGTCTTAAAAGGGCTTAATTTCGAGATAGAGGGGTTGCGTCCGATAGAAGAGGGCATTGTTACTTCCGGCGGCGTTTGCGTGAAAGAGATTGATCCGAAAACTATGGAAAGCAAAATTATAAAGGGACTGTATTTTGCAGGCGAGGTTTTGGACGTGGACGCCTTGACGGGCGGTTTCAATCTTCAGATAGCGTTTTCCACCGGTTACGCCGCGGGCCGTTCGGTAAATACTTGACTTTATAATTTTTTCGTGCAATAATAAAATTCGATAATCGTATATATAAGGTTCATTTCGGATTGAACGTGCGTATCTGCAAAATTTATGTTACGCAATAAATATAAATCTATAAAATAAAGAAGGGGACTGATGAAACATTATAATATTGCTTTAGACGGGCCTTCCGGAAGCGGAAAAAGCACCGTTGCAAAGGCGTTGTCTCAAAAGTTGAACATTTTGTACCTTGATACCGGTGCTATGTACAGGGCCGCCGCATTAAAGGCGATTAAACTCGGCGTTCAGCATAAAAATGAGGAAGAAGTTTCGAAATTTATAAACGATATAGATTTAAAGATAGATTACGTTGACGGGGCGCAACGCACGATTTTGGATGGAGAGGACGTATCTTCCGCGATTCGGGCAAACGAAGTTTCGATGATGGCGTCGGATATTTCCGCATTAAAGTGCGTAAGATTGAAAATGGTGGATTTGCAAAGGCAGATAGCGGCAAGTATGCCGTGCGTGCTCGACGGGCGCGATATCGGCTCTTTCGTCTTACCGGACTGCAAGTTTAAATTCTATATAACCGCAGACAGTTCCGTCCGAGCAAAGCGCCGTCAAGCGGAACTTGAACAGCGCGGTCAATTTGTGAATTTCGATACTTTAAAAAAAGAAATAGAACAGCGAGATTATAACGATTCTCACAGAGATTTCGCCCCGCTCAAACAGGCTGATGACGCTATATATATAGATACCTCTGATATGACCGTACAGGAAGTCGTAGATAAAATATTGAAGGTCGTGGGAGAAGGAAATGTTTTATAGAATAGTCAGACCGTTGCTGTATTTGTTTATGTGTTTATTTTATCCGCATAAGGTTTATGGTAAGGAAAATTTGCCCGAATGTCAGCAGGTGGTCGTGTGCAATCATTTCGGAAAGATAGACGTTTTTTTCGTCGGCAGTCTTTATAAAAACAAAACGTATTTTTTGGCTAAGAAGGAACTGTTTGAAAATAAGCTAAGTAATAAGATAGTCCGTTCATTGGGAGGCATTCCCGTCAAGAGGGACGGCGTAGATCTTGAATGTATAAAAGAAGGATTAAAGGTCCTTAAAAACGGAGACAACCTCGCGATTTTTCCGGAAGGAAGGAGAAATCGTGAAAACGATGACCTTCAACCTTTAAAACCCGGTTCGGCAATGTTCGCGTTTAAGGCAAAAGTTCCCATCGTTCCCGTAATTTTGGAGAAGAAGGCGCACGCTTTCAGGCGTTGCAATATGCTGGTAGGTAAGCCCATATATCTCGATGAGTATTATGGCCGCACGTATAACGCCGAGTTGGCGGATGAAATGAACCAAAAACTCACGGAAGCTATGCTGCAGACTCAGGCGGACCTGCGCGCAATGTTAAAAGAAAAAAGAGAAAGAAAGCGCAAGTGATGGAAATAGTAAAAACAAAATTCTGCGGATTTTGCGGAGGTGTTTCAAAAGCTGTAAACACGGCGGAAAAATTATCTCCAAACGTCTATATTTTGGGCGAGTTGGTCCATAACGAACGAGTGCTTGAAACATTAAAAAACAAGGGCGCGATAACGGTATACGGACCGGAGGTCGTGCCCGACGGCGCCCGAGTATTGATACGTACGCACGGCGTGAGTCAAAGCGTTTTAGATGAGCTTGAAAACAAGTCGTGCCAAATAACGGATTGCACTTGTCCGTTCGTTAAAAAGATCCACGGCATAGTTGAAGAGTTTTCGGCAAAGGGGTACACCGTGGTGATCGTGGGCAACGAGGCTCATCCGGAGGTCGTCGGAATAGCTTCAAGGTGTAGAGGAAGGTGCATCGTAACAAGCGATCCTGAAGAGCAAATCAGCCTTTCGGAAGGCGAAAATGTGTGCGTCGTGGCCCAAACTACCCAAAAAGAAGAAGTTTTTTATAAAATAATAAAAAATATTAGAAAAAGTTGTAAAAAAACGCTTGAAATATTTAACACAATTTGTTATACTACTAAGGAAAGGCAAAGTGAGGCCGTGAAAATAGCTTCTGAGTGCGATTGCGTGTTCGTTATAGGTAGCGCATCAAGCAGTAACACAAACGAGTTGATGACTCTCGTACGAAAGCATTGCAGCAAAGCTTATTTGATATCGTCCCCCTTTGATCTTCAAAATGTAAATTTTAATTTTTATAAGTTGGGTATCGTTTGCGGTGCGTCGACGCCGCCCGAACTCATACAGGAGGTTTTCTTAAAGATGGAGAATAATACTGAAGTTAAGGCTTTGAATGAAATGGAAGAAGCTGTTGCAAAAATGGACGAACAGTCCACCAAATTCAAAAAAGGACAGATCCTGACCGCAACGATTTCTTCGGCTACTGATGAGGGCTTAGCATTATATATAAACAACACCAAAAAAGAAATCATTCTCCCGAAAGAAGAGCTCGTAACCGAAACTTAC
>CAJOMS010000049.1 GCA_905235795.1 uncultured Clostridia bacterium
CGCCCCGACCTTATGTTTTCACTTTTGACAAAGCGCGCCGATCGCATAAAAACCAACCTGCCCGCAGATTGGGGCGACGGTTGGGACAACGTAACTTTCGCCGTTTCATGTGAGAATCAAAAGCGGCTTGACGAGCGAATGCCGTACCTTTTGGACGTGCCCGCAAAGCATCGCTGGATAAGCGTAAAACCTTTTATAGGCGAAGTGGAACTCGACAAATATCTGTCCGACGGCAAGGTGGAATGGGTGCTTGCAGGCGGCGAAAACTACCTCGGCTCCCGCCCGCTAAATTACGAGTGGGTGAAGAAAGTACACGATTCCTGTGCGAAATACGGGGTTAATTTCACTTTTGGACAGACGGGCAACGTGTTTATAGCAGGCGGTGAAACGCATAAGATACGCAACCGTACCGAACAGATGGTTTGGGCTTTGAGGAGCGGTTTGAACATTCCGCCCGTAGACGTGGAAGAAGAAATAAAAAAAATTTACGAACAAAAAGCAGAGATGAAGGAGGCGTTTGAAAAACGAAAAAGCAAATGATGGATAACGCAAGATTTTTTGTAAATACCGATAAATGTATAGGATGCGGAAACTGCCTTGAAGTTTGCCCCGGCAACATGGTAGGCGGCGACGTGCTAAGATTTGAAAACGATCATCCCGTTATGGTAGATCAGTCGAATTTCGGAT
Organism: uncultured Clostridia bacterium; assembly: GCA_905235795.1. GTDB lineage: Bacteria > Bacillota > Clostridia > Christensenellales > Borkfalkiaceae > RGIG3732. The sequence continues at coordinate 688 of CAJOMS010000049.1, forward strand.
GGAAGGGGTGTTGGAAGTGCCAGCATTGCCTTGCCGTGTGCCCCGTGGGCGCAATTTCGGTACTGGGCATATCGCCCGAGGAAGTACCGGAAAAACCGTCGGAATCCGCAAAATACGAGCTGGCTAAACTCATGCAGTTCCGCCGTTCGTGCAGAGCATTCAAGAAAGACGACGTCGATAAATCGATCATAGACGAGATGCTTAAAGCGGTAAGCGCCGTGCCTACGGGCGGAAACAATCACAGTCTGGAATTCTGCGTAGTGGAATCAAGAAAGAAAATGAAGGAACTTTACGACGCAGTATTCGGCAGTGCCGTTCAAACGAGCATTTTTTCCGATGAAGATCAAGACGACCTCAGCGCGCTGCGCCTGTACGACGCCCCGCACTTGTTTATAGCGCACAAGGCGGTAGGCGATAGATTTCAGGACGGCGCACTGACCGAAATGGGCCTCGCCACGGCATATTTCGAACTTATTGCCAACGCCTACGGTTTGGGTACGGTAATTTCAACTTATTCTGCGGAATTACTGTTCAAAAGCAAGCGGGCGAAAGCCTTCCTCGGCATACCGGAAGGGCACAAAGCTTTAGCCGTGATAGGTTTCGGATACCCGGAATACGAATATGCTCGCGGCGTTGAAAAAAACAAAAAAATAAACCGTATAAAATAATAAAGGAGAATGACTATGAAAAAATTAATCGCAACACTCACAGCGCTGTTGGCAGTCGTATCTTTTGCGGCTTGTACGACGTTCGATAACCCTATCTATCCTTACGAAACGGAAATAGTCGATAGCGTTCCAAACGGAGAAAGTACCGTAAATAACGAAACTTCTGAAGGCGAAAAAGATACCGAAAACAACGAAAATACTCAAGACGGCGAAAATACCGAAAATACGGAAACACATTTAACAGAGGCAGAGACACTGTCAGACGGAAAAATCAAATACACCGACGCAAACGGCGACGTTGCCTACGTTCCCGCAAAACTCAAAATTTCCGACAAGCAAGACGAGCGCACTATAAAGACGGGCTTGGTCGTAATAGGTCCGGACGGAAGCGAATTCGTATGGGTACCCACAACCAAAACGGCATTAAAAATGCGCGATTTCGGCAGTTATTATTCGGGGAGCGGCACTCTTTCCGGCTATCGTGACGAAACCGAACTCTCCACTTATCAAGCCATGGCGGCAAGCGTTGCGACCTACGGCGGGTTTTACATGGGGCGTTTCGAGGCGAGCAAGGGCAGCGGAAATCTCCCCGCAAGCAAGAGGATAACATCCAGCTCGCAAGGCAAGATTTGGGTACAATTTTCCCCGCAGGACACCACCGTCGTTTGCCAAAATCTCTACGCCGACAACAATACCGTTCAAGGATTTTTCCCTTGGGGGGCAAATTACGACACTTGCCTTCAATGGCTAATAGATTCCGGCAATAAAACGGCAAACGAGGTAAAGAGCGACAGCACGAGTTGGGGAAATTACTCAAACGACACGTTTTCTCCTAATGCTAACGGAACCACTACCGGAAAATGGGAAGAGGCTAAGGCAAACAATATTTACGACCTCGCCGGCAATAACTGGGAATGGACGCAGGAACGTTACGGCTCCAACTACGTTATGCGCGGCGGCGGATACAACCTTATGGGCGGCTCCTGTCTCGGCAGCAGATATCCCGCGGCATTAAGAGATCCTCTCCCCGGCAACAATCATCACCCCAACGTAACTTTCAGAGTTGCGCTTTACGTAAAATAACAAACAAGGAGATTCTTCTATGAAAAACGTAATTATAACCGGCAGTAATTCGGGCTTGGGCTTTGAAACGGCAAAAAAAATAGCGCAAGATAAAGATTACCGCTTGATTCTCGCTTGCAGAAACGAGGAGAAAGCCACCGCCGCAAAAGAGAAAATTATTGCCGAAACGGGCAATAACAACGTCGAATTCATTAAGCTCGACACTTCGCTTTTATCGTCCGTACGCGCGTTCGTCAACGAATACACGACAAAATACCAAACGCTTGACGTACTGATAAACAACGCGGGCATTTCTTCGATGACGGGCGGAACGACCGCGGAAGGCTTTGAACTCGTATTTGCCACCAACTATTTAGGGCACTTCCTTTTAACGCAGTTATTGCTGCCCTATATGGCGGAAAACGCCCGCATAATCAATATTTCCAGCGACATGCACGAACCGCCGGGAGGCATAGAATGGAAGGGTGTGGAGGAACTTGCTCACCCATCGAAAGACGACCGCAAAAAATACGCTTACTCAAAACTTTGCGCAATTTATTTCACGCACGAATTAGACCGCAAACTGCGCGAAGAAGGCTCTACCGTAACCGTCAACTCTTTCAACCCCGGATTTATGGCAGACACCAACTTTTCGGGCGGGCACGCCGATAAAGCGCGCGCTATGGTGGTAAAGGTAACCATGCCCGACCGTTTCGGCAACCTCGCAACTTCTTCGGACGCGCTCGCCAAAATCTCCACCGAAAGCAGTTTCGTGGGCGTAACTAATAAATATTTCGACCGCAGCACGAACGAAAAAGCGTCGTCTACCCTCTCCTATAACGAAGAAAACGCCAAGGAATTATGGCAAAAGAGCAAAGAGTATTGCAATATCTGATAAAGGAGAAATCATCTGATGAAAATAATAACCGTTGAAGAGCATTTTGCCGATCAAAGAATAATGGACGCAAACGCAAAATATCCCAAAACTAACAGCACGTTGCCGCCCAACTTTCAAAAAATGTACCATTCAATGCGGTTTACGGGCGAAAAACTTATGGATATCGACGGCGCGCGTATCGACTTTATGAACGAGCAGAAAGTTGACGTTCAGGTCCTCAGCTATACGGGGCCGGTTTCCGACAGAGTGCCCGCAGCCGAGGCGGTGGAAATTTGCAGGCAAGCAAACGACATATTGTACGGCGTAGTGCAAAAACATCCCGACCGCTTTGCCGCGTTTGCCACCCTTCCCATGGCAAACCCAAAGGAAGCGGCCAAAGAGCTTGAACGGTGCGTAAAGGATTACGGCTTCGTCGGAGCTTTGATTGGCGGAACGTGGCAAGGCAAGTTTTACGACGATCCTACTTTCTTCCCCATATTTGAAAAGGCGGCGGAGCTTGACGTGCCCATCTCGTGGCACCCGGAATTCCCCGCGGACGTGATCCAGAATTATTACTACCTTTCGAATTCCTATCCCGATCTCGTAGGTGCGGAATTTGCCACGGCGGGGTTCGGCTGGCATTTAGACGTAGGCTTGCACATGGCGAGAATGGTTCTCTCCGGCATATTCGACAAGTTGCCGAATTTGAAGTTTATTTCCGGACATTGGGGCGAGACTATCCCCGCTATGCTCGACAGAATGGATCAGATAATGCGCCCGCAGACCACGGGACTGAAAAAGAAGATATCCGACTACTACCACGAAAACGTTTATTTTACGCCCAGCGGCATACTCTCGAAAGATCAGTTCGAGTATATAGTAAAGGTTTTCGGCGCAGACCACGTCATTTGGGCGTTGGATTACCCGTATATATCTTTTGAAAAGTGCAGCACGGACTTCTTGCTGGAATCTAATCTTTCCGACGAAAAAAAAGAGCTTATCGCGCACGGCAACGCCGAACGGATATTGCATCTTAAATAAAATAATTTTAACTGCAAAAACGCCGACGATCATACCAAAATGCTCGTCGGCGTTTTATCGTTTTATAAATTATTACAAAGCAAGTAACGTTTTAATATATTCGGCCAATTTTTGACCGTTCTCTTTTTGGGCGGTATATGAAGGATGCCCGTTTGCACCGGATCCGTTTACCGTGAATTTAACGTAATCGTCCACGCGGATGATTTTATCGTCTTTCATTGCTTGAATTGCAGTGGAAATTCCATCGTCTACCTCAAACGTCTTGCCCATTATGCTGTAAATGCAAAGGATGTATGCATTCGGGTTCTTTTCTCTTACGTATTGCAAAAGTTCTAAATAGTCGTCGCTGAACTGCGCGGCGTATTCGGAGTTTTTACTTCTTATGTATCCGCTGTCGTTAGTGCCCAAACTCACCACCACGACGTCCGGATTCCAACCGAAAGCATATTCGTTGGAGTTTTGCGACGAAATAATTTTATACAAGTCTATCATATTCTCTTGGCGATAGTACAGCGCCTTTACGCATATACCCTGCAACGCTATCATCGAGTAATTCGCATTCAAGGCGCTTGCCGCGTAATACGCATAGCTGCTGCACGCGTCCGAATTAGCGACCGTGCGCGCGCCTCCTATGCCTAAAGCACCGTAACCGGAAGTTATGGAGTCGCCGATAAATTCTATCTTCAAACCGGTATTATCGGGGATTTTCGCAAATCCTTCAGACTCAAAAGAACCTATTCTGATCTGTCCGTCGCCGGACTCCGACGACTTGGCGATCTTTACGGTGTGATATCCCCTTTCAAGGCCGCTGACCAATTCGTAGTTCGTTTCCATAGGCGAAACCTGCATGCGAATGCTTTCGGGCTTTCCGTCGACAAAGATACAGATATACTGTTCGGACGTGCTCACTATGCTTGCATTGAGATAAGTGCCGTTAATTGCTATATCCAGCCCCGTGCAAACGTGATCCAAACACAGTTGGCTCTTGCCTCTTTTATAAGTACGACCGTACAAATTCACGTATTCTTCGTCAAACGAATTTACTTGATCGGCAGTTGCCGAAGCAACAACTTTAAGCGTTGCCGAAGCGTTTACGCCCTTGTACGACGCAGTAACGGCAGTTTCTCCCTCTGCCTTGGATATAATTGCTCCGTCTTCGGCAATTTCGGCTATCGCCGGATTCGCCACAGTGTAAGTCAGCTCAGCGTTATTTATCTTGTTGCCGTTTTCACGTGCTTCGGCGCCGATTTTGCTCGAATTATCGTCATTTAACACCACTACGTACTCCTTTTGAGAAAATTCTATCTCATACTTATCGGCATTGCCCGTATCTTTTCCGTCCGCTTTCGCGCAAGAGGCAAACGAAAGAGCGAGCGACGCCGTTATAACGGCTATAACCGTTTTAAACAAAAAATTTCTTTTCATTTTTCAGCCCATCCTTAAAAAATATAGTATTATTATATATTTTTTTGCGTTCGTTGTCAATAACTTTTTGCGTTCGTTGTCAATAACCGAAAGCATAAATTAAAAGGTTTGCCTAAAAAATTGATTATAATCGCCCGTTGCAAAACGAAAGTTTAAAATTAGGGATTATCCCTATTTTTAAAGGGCAACCACTCAAACTGAAATAAACAAGTGCCCTAAAACGCGCAAAAACGACGATAAGAGGCTGATTTCAGGGCTATTTTGTGCGAAACGGGAGTTGAACGATGGCAAAATAAGGCAGAAACCGTAAACAAGTGCCTTAAAACGCGCAAAAACGGCTTTTTTATCGCAAACAAAAATCAGGCTCCCTGTAAAGAAACCTGATTTTTAAGTATCGTTTTTCTATTATTTTTATTTCATTCTGTCCATAAACTCGGCGAGACCTTTCTGAACGAACTGTTTTTGCGTCGGATCCAGATAATTTAAAAGTCCCAAGAGCTCCCCAACGTGCACGAGTTCTTCTTCTTTGATATCCTTCCAGGTAAGCCGAGCGAGTTCGTCCGGCGTGGTATGTATGTGCGCGTCGTATTCGATAATGGCCTGAATCTCACTTATAAGGTCCTCTCTCGCCTTTTGCAACGTATCGAAAGCCTGCAAGTTGCCGTTTTCGGTGTAATTTGGATATGGGTTGTTATATTGATTATTTAAATTAAACATTTTGACGTCCTCCTCTTTATTTGTATTCAGAGAGGTTATCAAAAGTTCTCGTTTATCTGCTTTTTAACAAGCCTTTTATTTTCAGCCTGTCTCCGACTTCTTCAAGCTCGAAGAAGTTTGGCCTTTCCTCGGAAGCGACGTTCGGCCGATGAATGGACATAAGCAGTTTGCCCCCGTATTCAAACAGGCAAGCGTGCCCGCCGTCCTCCGCAAACAACGGCTCATCCAAGTGCCTCCACGGGCCGCGCAGCTTGCCGCTGTGATAGTAGAGGTGGGTGTTCAGACCCTCGCCGTAGAAGGTGGTCTGGATCTCCTGGGCGTAGGTCTGGCTGACGGTGGTGATCCGGTCGGCGTAGGCCAGGCCGCCCTTGAACATGTTGGCCTCGTCCTCGTTCTGCTTCAGCACCGGATAGTCGAACAGGTAGTCCGGCAGGCCCGTCCAGTACTTCATGTGCTGGATGCCGCAGATGCCCTGGAAGCGCAGGTTGTGGATGGTCAGCACGCTCTTGGCCGCGCCCACAGGCGTGCCGTCGAAGCGGGTGCGCAGATACAGCGGCACCAGCGACGCCTGCCAGTCGTGGCAGTGGATCACCTCGGGGATCCAGTCCAGGTAGTTCAGCGCCGCCAGGCAGGCCTTTGAGAAGTAGCAGTACTTGGGAATGTCCTCCCACAGCCCGGTGTAGGGATTGCCCCAGTCGAAGAAATCCCGGTTGTCGATGAAGTCGTAGGTCACGCCGTCCATGACCAGCTCCATGATGCCCACGTAATAGGCGCGGCCGTCCTGGCACTGGTCCATCCAGAACGAGCCGATGTAGGTCATCTGCTCCCGGTACTTCTGGGGGATGCAGGCGTAGTTGGGCACCAGGACCCGCACCTCGCAGTCCTGCTGGATCAGCGAGCGGGGCAGGGCGTACATGACGTCGCCCAGGCCGCCGGTCTTGACGAAGGGATAGCACTCCGAACCGATAAACGCGATCTTGCGCGCATTTTCATTGACTGACATAGGCACTCTCCTTTGCAGGTTAATTCTATTATTAACATTATACCACACAAGCCCCCGGCAGGCAAGGCATAACTGAAATAATATCCCAATTCCGCACAACAAACGCCATTTCGTGCCATTTCTTTTTATGTCCCTTGCGGTTAAAATGAATATAGTGTAAAATACAGGGTGGGCGATGGCCCGCCACAGGAGGCGGCGGTATGCGATACGGCTATTTTGACGACGCGGCCCGGGAGTATGTGATCGACCGGGTGGACGTTCCCTTTTCCATGACCAATTATCTGGGCACCCAGCGGATGGGCGCGGTGGTCTCCCACAACGCGGGGGGCTATTGTTGGTTGGATTCGCCCCAGTTCCACCGCATCACCCGCTTCCGGCCCAACGGCGTACCGATGGACTTTCCCGGCCACTACGTGTATCTGCGGGACGCGGAGAGCGGCGAGTACTGGTCCGTCAGCTGGCAGCCCACGGGGCGGGATCTGTCCAGGGCAAAGTATGCCTGCCGCCACGGCCTGAGCTATTCCACTTACACCTGCGACTATCAGGGCATCTCCGCCAGTCAGACGCTGTTTATTCCCCGTGAGTCCGGGAACGCCGATCCGGTGGAGATCTTCGACGTCCGCGTCCGCAACGATTCGGACCGCCCCCGGCAGATCGACGTCACCGGCTATGTGGAGTTCTCCTTCCACAGCATCGACATCGACAACCAGAACTTCCAGATGAGCCTGTACTGCGCGGGCAGCTTTCTGGAGAACGATGCCGCCGTCTGCGAGCTGCACTACGAGGAGAACAGCTTTCAGTTCCTGGCCGCGTCCTTCCGGCCGGACGCCTGGGAGGGCACCCGGGACGGTTTCATCGGGGCCTATCGCACCGAGCGGAACCCCATCGGCGTGGAGCGTGGGCTGGCCGGCGGCCATCGGGACGGCGGCAATCCCGTCGGCGCGCTGTCGAAGCGCCTGATCCTTCAGCCCGGCGAGGAGCAGCGGGTGCTGTTCTACCTGGGCACGG